>CAZWGV010000005.1:4700-52958 GCA_964633595.1 uncultured Coriobacteriaceae bacterium
TGGTCACCAGGGACGGCTACGAGCCGCTGCTTTCCACCGAGCGGATCCTGTTCTACACGGGCAGGACTCACAAGATGGGCGAGGTCCATGACGGCGCCGCAGTCATGGACTGGATGGTCCAAGAGCAGGAGCGTGGCATCACGATCACGTCAGCCGCGACTACCTGCTACTGGAAGGATCATCGCATCCAGATAATAGACACGCCCGGGCACGTTGACTTTACGGTCGAGGTGGAGCGGTCACTGCGCGTCCTCGACGGTGCGGTCGCGGTGTTCTGCGCCGTTGGCGGGGTCGAGCCTCAGTCCGAGACCGTTTGGAGACAGGCGGACCGCTACCGGGTTCCGCGCATCGCATACATCAATAAGATGGACCGGACAGGCGCCGACTTCATGAACGTCGTCGGGATGATGAAGGACCGGCTCAACACCAGGCCTGTTCTACTCCAGATCCCGATGGGAGCCGAGGATAGCTTCAGCGGGATCATCGATCTTGTGGAAATGCATGCGGTCCTGTTCAACGAAGACGACAAGGGATTGCATCCAACAGTCGAGGAGATTCCCGCGGAGTGGGCGGACGAGGCCGAGCTGCACCGGCACGATCTGGTCGAGGCAGCAGCCGAGTACGACGACGCTTTGCTCCACAAGTTCCTCGAGGATGAGGAGATCTCCTCCGGCGAGCTCAAGGCCGCACTTCGGAAGGCGACGATCGACTGTGCGGTGACTCCGGTCACCTGCGGAGCCTCCTTCAAGAACAAGGGTGTGCAGCCGCTGCTCGATGCCATCCTCGAGTACCTCCCGTCTCCGCTCGACGTTCCCTCGATCCGCGGCTTCGACAAGAGTGGCAGTGAGGTCGAGCGCCCCGCGGACCCGCAGGCCCCCTTCGCGGCGCTGGCATTCAAGGTGATGACCGATCCCTACGTCGGTAGGCTGACTTACTTCCGCGTGTACTCCGGAACGGCGTCCGCCGGGTCGCACGTGCTCAACTCGACGAAGGGCCACAAGGAGCGGATCGGGCGACTGCTGTCCATGCACGCGAACCATCGCGAGGACGTGGACGAAGTCGTCGCGGGCGACATCGTTGCCGCTGTGGGATTGAAGAACACCACGACCGGCGACACGCTGTCCGCTTCGGACTCCTACGTGCTGCTGGAGTCGATGGAGTTCCCCGATCCCGTGATAGACATCGCCATCGAGCCCAAGACGAAGGTGGACCAGGAGAAGCTGGCTGCTTCGCTGCAAAAGCTGTCCGAAGAAGATCCCACGTTCCGCGTTCACACCGACGCCGAAACCGGCCAGACGATCATCGCGGGAATGGGCGAGCTCCACCTCGAGGTGATCGTCGACCGCCTTCTGCGTGAGTTCAAGGTGGGAGCGAACGTGGGCAAGCCACAGGTCGCCTACCGCGAAACGATCACTCGGCCCGTCACGGACGTGGAAGGCAAGTTCGTTCGGCAGACGGGCGGCAGGGGCCAGTACGGCCATGTGGTCCTAAATGTCGTGCCCAGAGAGTCCGGCGAGGGATACGAGTTCACGAACAGCATCGTCGGCGGAGCAGTGCCGCGAGAGTACGTCCCCGCTGTGGACAAGGGTGTGCGCGAGGCGCTGGAATCCGGCGTCCTAGCCGGCTACCCGGTGGTGGATGTCGGCGTTGAGCTTGCGGACGGGTCGTATCACGATGTCGATTCGTCCGAGGCGGCTTTCAAGATCGCGGGCTCGATGGGTGTCAAGGAAGCCCTGCGACGGGCGGCGCCACAGCTGATGGAGCCGGTCATGGCCGTGGAGGTTGTGACACCCGAAGACTTCATGGGCGATGTGATGGGAGATCTCTCGGCGAGACGCGGCCACATCGACGGCATGGAACCCAGGGCTGCTCTGCAGGTGATAAGGGCAACGGTACCTCTGTCCGAGATGTTCGGCTACGCGACTGACCTTCGTTCGAGAACGCAGGGGCGTGCCAGCTACACGATGCAGTTCAAGGCGTATCAGGCGGTGCCGAAGAGCGTCGCCGAGGAGATAGTCAGCAAAGTCGGCGGCGACTTGACCGTCAAGGCGTAGGAGAGTCAGGGATGGCGAAGAAGAAGTTCGAGCGCACCAAGCCGCACGTCAACGTCGGCACCATCGGTCACGTCGATCATGGCAAGACGACGCTGACTGCTGCCATCACGAAGTGCCTTTCGCTCAAGGGCTACGCGGACTACACGTCCTTCGAGCAGATCGACAAGGCGCCCGAGGAGCGCGAGCGCGGCATCACCATCGCCATCGCGCACGTGGAGTACGAGACCGACAACCGGCACTACGCCCACGTGGACTGCCCCGGCCACGCCGACTACGTGAAGAACATGATCACGGGCGCCGCGCAGATGGACGGTGCGATCCTGGTCGTGTCGGCCGCCGACGGCCCGATGCCCCAGACGCGCGAGCACATCCTGCTCGCCCGCCAGGTGGGCGTCCCCTACATCGTCGTCTACCTGAACAAGACCGACATGGTCGACGATCCCGAGCTCCTGGAGCTCGTCGAGATGGAGGTCCGCGAGCTGCTCACCGAGTACGAGTTCCCCGGTGACGACACGCCGGTCATCAAGGGCTCGGCTCTCAAGGCGCTCGACGGCGACGAGGAAGAGAAGAAGTCGATCTGGGAACTCATGGAGGCCATCGATACCTACATCCCAGAGCCCACCCGCGACATCGACAAGCCGTTCCTGATGGCCATCGAGGACGTCTTCACCATCACGGGACGCGGCACGGTCGCCACCGGCCGTGTTGAGCGCGGCAAGGTCAAAGTGAGCGAAGAGGTGGAGATCGTCGGTCTCCACGATGAGACGAAGAAGACCGTCGTCACCGGTGTCGAGATGTTCCGCAAGCTCCTGGACGAGGCGCAGGCCGGCGACAACATCGGCGTGCTGCTGCGCGGCATCGCGCGCACGGAGATCGAGCGCGGGCAGGTGCTGTGCAAGCCCGGCTCGATCACCCCGCACACCGAGTTCATGAGCCAGGTCTACGTGCTCACCAAGGAGGAGGGCGGCCGTCACACCCCGTTCTTCGACGGCTATCGTCCGCAGTTCTACTTCCGTACCACCGACGTCACGGGCATAGCGCACCTGCCCGAGGGCACCGAGATGGTCATGCCCGGAGACAACATCGAGATCCGCGGCGAGCTCATCGCCCCGATCGCGATGGAGGAGGGCCTGCGCTTCGCCATCCGCGAGGGCGGCAGGACCGTGGGCAGTGGTCGTGTCACGAAGATCCTGAAGTAGGGCTTCCTGCTAGCGGGAGAGTTCGGAGGGTGATGAGTTGGCCAACCAGAAGATCAGGATCCGGCTGAAGGGCTACGATCACGAGATCGTGGATCAGTCCACGAAGCTCATAGTCGAGACAGCTCAGAAGACCGGCGCGAAGGTAGCGGGGCCGATACCGCTGCCCACCGAGCGCAATCTCTACTGCGTTATCCGCTCGCCACACGTCAACAAGGACAGCCGCGAGCACTTCGAGATGCGTACGCACAAGAGGCTGATCGACATCCTGGAGCCGACGGCGAAGACCGTTGACTCGCTGATGCGCCTCGATCTGCCGGCCGGAGTCGATATCGAGATCAAGCTGTAGTTACCGCCGTCATGGAGGCGGTGGAGTGCAGCGGCCCGCTGGGCGTTCGGCAGTGCGCTGAACCGGGACCTATGGCCGCGAGGAGAGACGAGAGACGAGATGGCAACAACACTGCTGGGCACCAAGCTGGGGATGACGCAGGTGTGGGGCGACGGGGATCGCTTGCTTCCCGTTACCGTCATAGAGGCTGGCCCATGCGTTGTCTGTCAGGTGAAGACCCAAGAGAGGGACGGGTATCGCGCGGCCCAGCTGGCCTTCGGCGAGGTGAAGCCCTCCCGCGTGAACAAGCCGATGTCGGGACACTTCGGCAAGGCGGGAGTCGGCCCGAGGCGGTATGTCTCGGAAGTGCGCCTGGCCGAAGGGGAGAACTATGAGGTTGGCCAGGAGCTGACCGTGGACCTGTTCGAGGCTGGAACCCAGGTGCACGTGAGCGGTACGAGTAAGGGCAAGGGGTTCGCAGGTGTCGTCAAGAGGCATGGATACCGCGGAGGCCCCGGAGGCCACGGCTCCCACTTCCATAGGGCACCCGGTTCTGTGGGCATGTGTGCCACTCCGAGCCGTGTGCTCAAGGGCACGGGGCTTCCCGGCCACATGGGTGGAGAGAGCGTGACAGTCCGCAACCTGGAAGTCGTGCGGGTGGATGCGGAGCAGAACCTGCTGCTGGTCAAGGGTGCTGTCCCCGGTGCCACCGGGGGGCTCCTGACGATCCGTTCTGCCTGAGCACAAGAAGTGTGGCAACGCACCGAGGTTTCATGAGGAGCGCGGAGATGGCGACGCTGGACATCAAGGACGTCGAGGGCAAGACGGTGGGCAAGGCCGAAGTGGCCGACGCCGTCTTCGGCATCGAGCCCAATCAGCATGTCGTGCACCAGGTAGTACGCAGCCAGATGGCCGCTCGCAGGGCCGGGACGCACGACACCAAGACCCGGGCCGAGGTATCGGGCGGTGGCCGCAAGCCGTGGCGCCAGAAGGGCACGGGGCGGGCGAGAGCGGGGACCACTCGCGCAGGCCAGTGGAAGGGCGGCGGAGCGATCTTCGGCCCTCATCCGAGGAGCTACGCGTTCAAGGTTCCCAACAAGATGGTGAAGCTCGCCATGAGAAGCGTCCTTTCCGCGAAGGCGGCGGATGGGGACCTGGTGATCCTGGACGATCTGGGAATGACCGAGCCCTCCACCAAGCGCGCTGCCGCGATGCTCGCCAAGCTCGAACTCACCGGGCGGACTACGGTCGTGGTCGCCAACGGCGATGTCGCCGCGGTCAAGTCGCTGCGGAACATACCGACGGTGCGAGTCATCACCGCCTCGGAAGCGAATACCTACGATCTCGTCGACAACGCGAATCTGGTCATGACCAGGCCCGCTCTCGAGTGGCTGGAAGGGGTGCTCGCCTGATCATGCGGCAGTCAAGGGACGTCATCATCAGGCCTGTGATCTCGGAGAAGTCCTACGAGCTCATGGAGCAGGGCCGCTACTCCTTCGAGGTGGACAAGCGGGCCAGCAAGCCGGAGATCGCTCGGGCGGTGTCGGACATCTTCAATGTCACCGTCACCGGCGTGAACACCATGAACGTGAGCGGCAAGCCGCGCAGGGTGCGTTGGCGGCGAGGACTGACCCGCTCGTGGAAGAAGGCGATCGTCACTCTCAAGCAGGGTGACAGCATCGAGTTCTTCGAGAGCCGGTGAGGAGGTAGGGAGCAGGGATGGGACTCAAGAAGTACAAGCCAACCTCGCCGGGTCGCCGTTCCCAGACGGTGGCGGACTTCGCGGAGATCACCAGGTCCGAGCCTGAGAAGTCTCTGGTGGAGCCTTTGCCCAGGAAGGGCGGCAGGAACAACAACGGCAGGATCACCACTCGACATCAGGGCGGGGGCCACAAGAGGCGCTATCGTCGTATTGATTTCAAGCGCAACAAGGATGGCGTTCCCGCCAAGGTTGCGTCGATCGAGTACGATCCCAATCGCTCTGCCCGGATCGCCCTGCTGCACTACGCAGATGGTGAGAAGCGCTACATCATCGCGCCGAGGGGCCTTGAGGTTGGGCACTCGGTGATGAGCGGGGCCGGTTCGGATATCAAGCCCGGCAACTCACTGGCGCTGAGCGACATCCCCACCGGTACGGTGGTGCACGCGGTCGAGCTGCAGCCGGGCAAGGGTGCCGCGATCGCGCGCTCGGCTGGGACTTCAGTGCAGCTGATGGGCAAGGAGGCAGGCTACGCCATCCTCCGCATGCCCTCTAGTGAGATGCGGCGAGTCCTGGTGACCTGCAAGGCCACCGTCGGTGAGGTGGGCAACGCCGACCACGCGAACATCTCGGTTGGCAAGGCTGGTCGAGCTCGCTGGGCGGGGATCCGGCCGACGGTGCGCGGCACGGCCATGAACCCGGTCGACCACCCGCACGGCGGAGGCGAGGGCAAGAACAAGACCGCCGGCAGGCACCCGGTCTCGCCGTGGGGAGTGCCCACGAAGGGACATCGCACGAGAGCAAAGCGCAAGTCGTCGGATAGGCTCATCATCCGGCGTCGCAAGAAGTAGCCCGTCTAGGTTCGGTAGGGAGCCAGACCATGAGCAGGAGTCTGAAGAAGGGGCCGTATGTGCAGACGCGTCTGCTCGAGCGCATACAGGCCATGAACGAGACGGGCGAGAAGCGGGTCGTCAAGACCTGGTCCCGGGCATCGACGATCTTCCCAGAGATGGTGGGGCACACGATCGCGGTTCATGACGGTCGCAAGCATGTGCCCGTATACGTTACTGAGTCGATGGTGGGGCACAAGCTGGGCGAGTTCGCTCCCACCCGCACGTTCCGCGGACACGCGGGCGACAGAAAGGGCAAGCGCTAGCAGCGCAGACCGTTGTCGTGACGGCGCAGGGGCGTCACGGGCCGGTGCGAGTCGGAGGTCTTAGTGGTGATGGAGACGAGAGCAGTCGCTAAGTACGTACGAGTGAGTCCGAGGAAGGCTCGCGTCGTCGTGGATCTCATACGTGGGAAGGCAGTCTCGGAGGCCTCGGCCATTCTGCGCCTCACTGACCGTGGGGCCGCCGAGGTGGTCGAGAAGGTGCTGAAGAGCGCGGTTGCCAATGCCGAGCACAACTTGCGGGTCTCGGCCGACGATCTCTTCGTTGCGGAGACGTTCGTCGACGAGGGACCCACATTGAAGCGCATCCGGCCACGCGCCATGGGTCGTGCGTTTCGCGTCAGCAAGCGCACGAGCCACATCACTGTGGTCGTCAAGCAGCAAGAAGGAGCGTGAGCGCATGGGCCAGAAGGTCTACCCCATAGGCTTCAGACTGGGGATAAGCGAGGATTGGCGCTCGCGCTGGTACGTGGGCAAGGGCTACGATCGGACGCTCGCCGAGGACTTGAAGATACGCGAGCATCTGGGGAAGAAGCTCCGGCGAGCAGCGGTCTCTCGCGTCGAGATCCAGCGCAAGGGCGACAAGGCGGTTGTTGATCTTTGGACCGCCCGCCCAGGGATCGTCATCGGCAAGAAGGGCGCCGAGGTCGACAACTTGCGCAAGGAGCTCGAGGAGATCGCGGGTCATCACGTCGCCGTGAACATCGTCGAGATCAAGCGTCCCGAGATCGACGCCACACTAGTCGCCCAGGGCATAGCCGAGCAGCTAGAGGCTCGCGTTGCCTTCCGGCGGGCGATGCGCAAGGCCGTCACCAGCGCCGTCAAGAGCGGCGCTCTCGGTATCCGCGTCCAGTGCGCCGGGCGTCTGGGTGGCGCCGACATGGGCCGCCGTGAGTGGTACCGAGAGGGTCGCGTGCCGCTTCACACACTCCGGGCTGTGATCGACTACGGCACGGCCGAGGCGGCGACCACCTTTGGACGGATCGGCGTGAAGGTGTGGATCTACAAGGGCGAGAAGCTCCCTGGCGGTGGCGGCACTTATGTGTCTGAGCTCGCCGAGGAGCGCCCGGCGCGCCGAGAGCGGCCGAGCGGTGGCCGGCGCGGTTCGAGCGAGGAGGGCAAGTAGATGCTTCTCCCCAAGCGCGTTAAGCACCGCAAGGTGCAGCGTGGATCCAGGAAGGGTCAGGCGAAAGGCGGAACCGAGGTCCGCTTCGGCGACTTCGGGCTCAAGGCCCTGGAGCCCGCCTGGATCACCAACAGGCAGATCGAGGCCGCACGTATCGCCATGACGCGCCACATGAAGCGTGGCGGCAAGGTGTGGATCAACATCTTCCCGGACAAGCCCGTGACTCAGAAGCCGGCCGAAACCCGGATGGGCTCCGGCAAAGGCAATCCTGAGAAGTGGGTGGCCGTCGTCAAGCCGGGGCGGATCATGTTCGAGATCGCCGGTGTGTCCGAGGAGGTTGCGCGCGAGGCGATCAGGCTCGCTGCGCACAAGCTGCCTATCAAGACGAAGTTCGTATCACGAGTCGAGTCCGGTGGTGAGAGATAGATGAAGCCCAGCGAGATCCGCGATCTTGAGGAGTCGGAGATCCTGCAGAAGTTGCAGGAGGCGAGGGCCGAGCTGTTCAACCTGCGTTTCCAGCTCGCCACTGGCCAGCTGGACAACCCCGGACGGATCGGGGCCGTAAAGAAGGACATAGCGCGTCTGCACACCGAGCTGCGAGCGCGCGAGATGCACGCCGCGCGCGAGACGGCGTCCTAGGACGGGTGAGAGGACTTATGAGCGAGACTACTGAGCGCAATCGCCGCAAGGTACGCCAGGGCGTGGTCGTCTCGGCCGCCGGGGACAAGACGTGCGTGGTCCAGGTGCAGGACCGGAAGCGCCATCCCCTGTACGGCAAGATGATCACCCGCGGCTCCCGCTTCCACGCACACGACGAGGAGAACGCCTGCGGCGTGGGAGACACCGTGGTGATCGCGGAGACGCGGCCGGTCTCGAAGTTGAAGCGGTGGCGACTCGTCGAGATCGTGGAGAAGGCCAAGTAGCACGGGGTCTGAGGGCGCAAGAAGCTCCAGAGTCCGTGATGGTACGGAGGACGAGATGATCCAGCAGGAAACACGAGTACGGGTCGCCGACAACTCGGGTGCGCGAGAGGTGCTGTGCATCAAGGTGCTCGGTGGTTCCCGCCGCCGCTACGCTCGCGTTGGCGACACTATCGTGTGCACCG
This sequence comes from uncultured Coriobacteriaceae bacterium, assembly GCA_964633595.1. GTDB lineage: Bacteria > Actinomycetota > Coriobacteriia > Anaerosomatales > CAZWGV01 > CAZWGV01. The sequence goes on from CAZWGV010000005.1 coordinate 13,380, forward strand.
TGAAGGAGGCCCTGCCTAACACCAACGTGAAGAAGGGCGACGTCGTTCGGGCCGTTATCGTGCGCACCAAAAAGGAGATGCGTCGCCCCGATGGGAGCTACATCAAGTTCGATGAGAACGCGGCTGTTCTCATCGATGGAACAGGCAACCCGCGCGGCACGCGAATCTTCGGCCCGGTGGCTCGGGAGCTGCGTGACAGGCGCTACATGAAGATCGTGTCGTTGGCTCCCGAGGTCTTGTAGGAGGTTCGCGAATGTCCAGATCCCTCACCATCCGGGCCGGGGACAAGGTCCAGGTGATCTCCGGCAAGGACAAGGGCAAGGAAGGCAAGGTGCTCCGGGCATTCCCCGAGAAGCAGCGTGTGATCGTTGAGCGTGTGAACCTGATCAAGAAGCACACGAGGCCCTCTCAGCGCTACCGGCAGGGTGGGATCGTCGAGCTGGAGGGCACCATCCACGTGAGCAACCTCATGCTGGTATGTCCCACCTGCGGTCAGCCCACCCGTGTGGGTCGCAAGCGTGAGGACGGTGTCCGATTGCGTGTGTGCAAGAAGTGCGGCAAGGAGATAGACCGGTAGCGTCGCCCCGGGTCGGGCGCGACGGACCGATGCACCACGGATGGAGGGAACGCGGAGTGGTTCCGAGACTGAAGAAGAAGTACTGCGAGGAGATAGTGCCCGCGCTCGTTGAGCGGCTGGAACTCAGCAATGTGAACGAGGTTCCGCGGCCTCTGAAGGTCGTGGTCAACGCGGGAGTAGGCATCGCCTCGCAAGACCCCAAAGCACTCGACGCCGCGATGGCGGATCTTGCGATCATTACGGGACAGAAGCCCGTTATGCGCAGGGCTAAGAAGTCTATTGCCGGCTTCAAGATCCGTCAGGGCATGCCTGTCGGGTGCAAGGTCACTCTGCGCGGCGATCGGATGTGGGAGTTCATGGACCGGCTGCTCTCCACGGCCCTGCCGCGTATCCGCGACTTCAGGGGGCTGTCGATCTCGTCCTTCGACGGGAATGGCAACTACTCCCTCGGCGTAACGGAGCAGCTCATCTTCCCGGAGATCGACTACGACAAGGTCGACCGCGTTCGCGGAATGGACATCACCATCGTTACCTCGGCCGACACAGACGAGGGAGGCAGAGCACTCCTCGAGGCTCTCCAGTTCCCCTTCCAGCGGCCGTCGGTCCAGGTCACTGCAGGCAAGGAGGTATGAGGTGGCCAAGAAGTCCATGATCGCCAAGACCAAGCGCACGCCGAAGTTCGCCGTGCGGACCGTCAATCGCTGCAACCGATGCGGACGGCCGCGCGCCTACTACCGTCACTTCGGCCTATGTCGCATCTGTGTGCGGGAACTTGCCAGTAGGGGCGAGCTTCCCGGGATCCGGAAGGCCAGCTGGTAGACGAGGATCGCTCCGGGCGAGGATCCGGCAGGCGTCGCGGTCAAGGGCCGAGACGAACCTTCGGGGCCGATAGCACGAACCAGAGAGGATCGAGAACATGAGCATGACAGACCCGATCGCCGACATGCTGACGCGTGTTCGCAACGCAAACTCCGCATTCAAGCCGACGGCGATGGTGCCCTCCTCGCGGAAGCTCGTCGAGATCGCCCGCATCATGAAGGAAGAGGGCTACATAGAAGACTTCCAGGTCATCTCGAGTTCACCCCAGGATACGCTCGAGATATCCCTGAAGTACGGTCCGCGCAAGGAGCGCACCATCACGGGCATACGCAGGATCAGCAAGCCCGGACTGAGGGTGTACGCAAAGAAGGACGAGACCCCGCGTGTGCTCGGCGGGCTGGGAACGGCGGTCATCTCCACTTCCAAGGGCGTGATGACCGACAAGCAGGCACGTCGCGCGGGTGTCGGCGGCGAAGTGATCGCCTACATCTGGTAGGCGGGCGGAAGGAGTATCGGCCGTGTCGCGAATCGGCAAGCAGCCAATACCGGTCCCGTCCGGCGTGGACGTGCGGATCGAGGGTTCCACTGTCGGCGTGAAGGGACCCAAGGGTGAGCTTCAGCAGGCCTTCGACCCTCGGATGGAGATTCTGGCCGAAGGCGAAGAGCTGCTAGTGCGTCGCCCGAGCGACTCGAGGGAGCACCGTTCGCTGCACGGGCTCACCCGCAGTCTGCTGAACAACATGGTGGTCGGGGTGTCCGAAGGTTTCGCGAAGAACCTCGAGATCGTTGGGGTGGGTTACCGCGCCGCGCTCAAGGGCGACGACTTGGAGATGCAGCTGGGACTCAGCCACCCCGTTCTCGTCAAGGCCGAGGCGGGCATAACGTTCGAGGTGCCGGTGCCCAACCGTGTTGTGGTGAAGGGCATTGACAAGCAGAGAGTTGGGCAGATCGCCAGCGAGATACGCAGCGTCAGGCCCCCCGAGCCATACAAAGGCAAGGGCATCCGGTACGAGGGCGAGTACGTACGACGCAAGCTCGGCAAGACCGCAAAGTAGGCGTCCGATCCCAGGTTCGGACGAGAGGAAAGGCACCCGGCATGGACAGGTTGAAGGCGAAGCGGGCGGGTCTGGCACGCAGGCACCGTCGTGTGAGGGGGAAGGTCGTGGGAACGGCCCAGCGACCGAGGCTGTGCGTCACTCGGACAAACAGCCAGATATACGCCCAGATCATCGACGATGTCGGTGGACACACGATCGTGGCGGCATCCAGCATCGACAGAGACCTGCGCGGTCCGGTCGAGTCTCCGGCGACGAGGGGTGCGGCCAAGCTGGTCGGCGAAGCCCTGGGGCGTCGGGCGCTCGAGAAGGGTATCGAGGAGGTCGTCTTCGACAGGGGCGGACGCCTCTATCACGGACGCGTCCAGGCTTTGGCAGATGGCGCTCGCAGCGCCGGTCTGCGTTTCTAGAGGAGAGGATGAGGGCATGGCGCGTCAGACAGCACCCGTCCAGGAGCTCCAGGAGAAGGTCGTCTACATCAACCGAGTGGCCAAGGTGGTCAAGGGCGGTCGGCGGTTCTCTCTGACGGCGCTGGTCGTGGTCGGTGATGGAGAGGGCCGGGTCGGAGTCGGTATGGGCAAGTCCCGAGAGGTACCCGTGTCCATCAGGAAGGGTATCGAGGACGCCAAGAAGAACATGTTCCGGGTGCGGCTCGCCAAGAACACGATCCCACACACCATCCTCGGCGAGTTCGGAGCGGGCAAGGTTCTGCTGAAGCCCGCAGCTCCCGGTACGGGCATCATAGCTGGCGGACCGGTGCGGGCGTTGCTCGAGCTTGCCGGTATCAAGGATGTGCTTTCCAAGTCGCTCGGCTCAGACAACGCGCTGAACATGGTGAAGGCGGCAGCCGAGGGCCTGCGGTCGCTAGCGAGTCCGGAGGATATCGCTCGCCGACGCGGTCTCACTGTCCAGCAGGTCTATGGGTGGGAGGAGCAGGAGTGACAGCCAAGGCGAAGACCAAGACCCTCCGGATCACCCAGACCAAGAGCGCGATCGGCTGCCCCTCCGATCAGCGGGCAACGCTGAGGGCTCTGGGTCTGAGGGGGCCGAATCAGACCGTCGATCAGGCGGACAGCCCGTCGGTTCGCGGGATGGTGTTCAAGGTCAAGCACCTAGTGCTGGTTGACGAGCAGGCCGAGTGAAGTTGCGTCGCGGGTTGTCGGGCAACCGACGACGCGCGACTGGTGGTGGTGTGCGTCGTCGGGCGGACACCGCGAGAAGAAGGGCGAGTGCAGTATGCAGATCCACGACCTGTCCCCCGCACCGGGTTCGCGAAAGCCCCGCAAGCGGATTGGGCGCGGGCACGGGAGCGGACACGGCGGCCGTTCCGGCCGTGGCGACAAGGGGCAGCTCTCTCGCGCGGGCGGAGGCAAGGGACCCGGGTTCGAGGGCGGACAGAACCCCCTCCATATGCGGCTGCCGAAGCTGCCCGGATTCAAGAACCGCTTCCGCAAAGAGTACGCAGTCGTCAACGTGTCGCGCCTGGATGTCCTGTTCGGCGAGGGCGAAGTGGTGGATGTTGACGCGCTGTTCGCCAAGAACGCGATCAAGTCCAAGACTCAGCCGGTCAAGGTCCTCGGAGACGGCGACATCACGAAACCGCTGAAGATCCGGGTAGACAGCATCTCTGGCGCGGCTCGCGCGAAGATCGAAGCAGCAGGAGGGACGGTCGACACGCCGTGATCCAGGCAATCGCCAACGCGTTCCAGATCCCAGATCTGCGCCGCAAGATCCTCTTCACCCTTGCGGTCATCGCTCTCTATAGGGTAGGCGCGCACATACCCGTTCCCGGCGTCGATATCGCCAAGATCAAGGCCATCGTGGAGTCTGGAGCTGCGCTCGGTCTTCTGAACCTGTTCTCCGGCGGTGCACTCGAGGACTTCGCGATCTTTTCGCTCGGGATCATGCCCTACATCACGGCCTCGATCATCATGCAGCTGCTGCAGGGCGTTATTCCGAGGCTGGAGAAATGGGCCAAGGAGGGCGAGACCGGACAGCGAAAGGTCACGCAGATAACCCGATACCTCACGCTCGGTATCGCCTTTCTCCAGTCGATCGGTCTGCTGACGGTGTTCAGCAGTGGACTGTCGCAGGGCGGCGGCGTCGTGACCTTCAACTTGCTCACCAGCGCCCTGATAGTGCTCACGCTCATCGCCGGCACCGCTCTCATCATGTGGATGGGTGAGCTCATTACGCAGCGCGGCGTCGGCAACGGGATGTCTCTACTGATCTTCGCGAGCATCGTGGCTGGGTTCCCGATCGCAATCGCGAGGACTGTGACGCTGGGGCGGGCGAGTGTTGGCTTCGCCGCCATCGTGATCTTCTTGCTGGTCATCGCATCCGTTGTGCTGATCGAGCGAGGTCAGCGCCGCATTCCAGTGCAGTACGCGAAGAGGGTTGTTGGACGCCGAGTCTACGGCGGAGCTGGAACGTACATCCCTCTCAAGATCAACGGCGCGAACGTCATACCCATCATCTTCGCTTCCGCGATGCTCTACTTCCCGGCAACGCTGGCCGGCTTCTTCGTCAACGTCTCGTGGCTTCAGACCCTGAGCAACGCCCTGATCAGGGGCTGGCCATACTACCTAATGTACGCTGCACTGGTCGTCTTCTTCACGTACTTCTACACGGCGCTCGTGTTCAACCCGATCGACCTCGCGGACAACCTCCGCAAGAACGGTGGCTTCATCCCCGGGGTGCGTCCGGGCAAGGCCACGGTCACCTACATCGAGAACGTCATCAACCGCATCACTCTGCCAGGCGCCCTCTTCCTGGCGGCTATCGCGCTTCTGCCCACAGCCCTGTTCCGATTCGCCGAAGTCGAGTTCTTGCAGGACTTCGGGGGTCCTTCGATCCTCATCATGGTGGGCGTTGCCCTCGAGACGATGACCCAGCTCGAGAGCCAGCTCAAGATGCGCCACTATGACGGCTTCTTCAAGTAGGCATCCGAGAGATCGGAAGAGTGCTATGAACCTCGTCTTGCTGGGAGCCCCAGGCGCCGGAAAAGGCACGCAAGCAGCGCGGCTCGTCGCGGCGCATGGGATAGCGCACGTGTCGACCGGGGACATACTGCGGGCAGCAGTGGCCGACCAGACGGAACTCGGCCTGGCCGCGAAGGCGTACATGGACAATGGCGAGCTAGTCCCGGACGAGGTCGTGATAGGGCTTGTTGGGGAGCGCCTCTCCAGGTCCGACACCGACTCGGGTTTCATTCTGGACGGATTCCCCCGCACCGTGGTGCAGGCTGATGCGCTCGATACCGCTCTCGCCGAGATGAGCAAGCCGCTCGACGCTGTCGTGAGCATCGGGGTGGATCCGGATGCACTCGTCGCCCGCCTCACCGCTCGCAGAACGTGCCGCGATTGCGGCGCGATCTTCAATCTGCTGTCCGATCCACCCGCGGATGCCGCGAAGTGTGCGGACTGCGGTGGTGAGCTCTATCAGCGCGATGACGACACGGTGGAGACCGTCTCGAACAGGCTCTCCGTATACGAACGCTCGACCGCGCCGCTCATCGAGTACTACAAGGCCAAGGGCCTGCTCATCGAGATCGACGGCGACCGCCCGGTTGACGAGGTCTTTCATGCCGTTGAGTCAGCACTTACGGTGTGAGGCGTCTCACAGCGTGATCGTCACGAAGTCCTTGCAGGAACTCGACACCATGCGCGAGGCGGGCCATCTCACGGCACAGGTGCTTCGGATGGTCGGCGAGGCAGTTCGTCCCGGTGTCACCACCGCCGAACTGGATGGACTGGCGGAGGGGGTTATCCTCGAAGCTGGAGCCAAACCCGCGTTCAAGGGCTACCGCGGGTACCCCTGGTCCATATGCGCCTCGCCGAATGAGACCATAGTCCACGGCTTTCCCACCACCGCGCCCCTTCGCGAAGGAGACATTCTCTCGGTCGATGTCGGCGTGGTCGTCGACGGCTACCACGGCGATAGCGCCATGACATTCCCGGTGGGCCGGGTGAGCGACGAGGCATCGCGTCTTCTGGACGCTACGAAGCGTGCTCTCGAGGCGGGGATCGCGAAGTGCAGAAAGGACATGCGGTTGTCGGACATCTCTCACGCGATCCAGACTCTGGTCGAGTCGCAGGGTTTCTCGGTGGTGCGCGAGTACGTGGGCCATGGGATCGGTCGAGAGATGCATGAGGATCCCCAGATCCCCAACTTCGGTCTCGCGGGCAAGGGACCAGCACTGAAGCCCGGAATGGTGTTCGCGATAGAGCCCATGGTGAACGCGGGTGTTGCCGAGACAGAGCTCCTGGAAGACGGCTGGACGGTTGTTACGGCGGACCGCAGTCTCTCGGCGCATTTCGAGCACACGGTGGCGATAGGCGAGCTCGGCCCAGAGATACTCACGGCCGAGCTCTAGATCATCCTAGACGTTGACGTCACCGTTTGGATATACTACTCATTCGTGACTCTGGCCTGGTAGGGAGAATGCTGATTGGCCAAGCGTGACGACGCCATCGAGATGGAGGGCACGGTTGTCGAGCCTCTGCCGAACGCTATGTTCCGCGTGGAGCTCGATAATGGCCACAAGGTACTGGCTCATATCTCGGGCAAGATGAGAATGCACTATATCCGCATCTTGCCGGGGGACCGGGTTGTCGTAGAACTCTCTCCCTACGACCTTAGTCGCGGTCGCATCACCTATCGGTACAAGTGATCGACCCTGTTAGGACGGCCATAGAGACGCCCGGTGGCGTGGATGGCGCGGGAAGTGCGGAAGAACAACGCCTGCGGCTGGGCGAGCAGATAGAGGGCGCTAAGGATTGCCCGAAGGGACCAACGCTATGAAAGTGCGGCCATCAGTCAAGAAGATGTGCGAGAAGTGCAAGATAGTGCGCCGGCACGGACGTGTGCTGGTCATATGCGACAACCCGCGCCACAAGCAGCGGCAGGGATAGCGAGGAGGTAGGCTGTGGCACGTATCGCAGGCGTCGACCTTCCGCGCGAGAAGCGCGTCGAGGTAGGCCTGACGTACATATTCGGCATCGGCCTGACGACGAGCCAGCGTGTGCTTCGTGAGACGGGGATCGATCCGGACACGCGAGTGCGCAACCTCACAGAAGAGGAAGTTGTGCGGCTGCGCGAGTTCATCGATCGCAATCTCCAGGTGGAAGGCGACCTCCGTCGCGAGGTGTCGCAGAACACCAAGCGCCTGATGGAGATCGGGTGCTACAGAGGGCTGCGGCATCGGCGCGGTCTTCCGGTGCGTGGCCAGCGCACCCACACGAATGCGCGCACGCGCAAGGGCCCGCGCCGTCAGATCGGCGCGCGGAAGAAGGGCAAGTAACGCATGGTCAAGAAGCGTACTGGGAAGACTCGGGTCCGCCGCAGCGAGCGCAAGAACATCGCGGTGGGCAACGCATACATCAAGAGTACATTCAACAACACGATGATCACGATCACGGACCCCGCAGGGAACGTCATCGTTTGGCGAAGCGCCGGAACTGTCGGCTTCAAGGGCTCTCGGAAGTCCACGCCGTTCGCGGCGCAGATGGCTGCCGAGGCGTGCGCCAAGATGGCGCAGGAGCACGGCGTGCGCAAGGTGTCGGTGTTCGTACGCGGGCCGGGCTCCGGTCGCGAGACGGCTATCCGAACACTCCAGGCTGCAGGTTTGGAGATCGCCAGCATCCAGGACCGCACCCCGGTCCCCCACAACGGTTGTCGGCCGCGCAAGCGCCGCCGCGTGTAGTTCGGGAGGTGTAGAGCCAGATGGCACGCTACACAGGGGCGGACTGCAGACTCTGCCGCCGCGAAGGGATCAAGCTGTTCCTCAAGGGCGAACGCTGCTATGGCGACAAGTGCAGCGTCGAACGCCGTCCCTATCCGCCAGGACAGATAGGCAGGCGTCGGCCCAGAGACTCGGAGTATCGGGTTCAGCTCCGAGAGAAGCAGCGCACGAAGCGGATCTACGGCGTCTTGGAGAAGCAGTTCCGCAACTACTACGAACTCGCGAATCGTCAGAAGGGCATCACCGGCGAGAACTTGCTGCGCCTTCTTGAGAGCCGCCTGGACAACGTCGTCTACAGGTTGGGATTCGCTGCGTCTCGGGATGAGGCGCGCCAGATCGTCCGCCACAACCACATCGCCATCAACGGGCGGCGCACCAATATCCCGTCCTGCCGAGTGCGTCCGAACGATGTTGTCTCGGTCGTAGAGAAGTCGCGTGACCTGATAGTCATCAAGGCCGCGATCATCACGTCGGCCAAGGTCGAGGTTCCGGCTTGGCTCGAGGTGGACGTGGAGAAGCTCCAAGGGCAGGTGCTGTCTCTGCCCCAGCGGGACCAGATCGACGCGCCAGTGCGCGAGCAGCTCATCGTCGAGCTGTACTCGAAGTAACCGGCTCGACGAGGCACGGCATACGCCAGGCCGAGGGAGGCTCACGGATGACCGATTTCATTAGACCCGCCATGAGCGTGGAGAAGGTAGACGAGAGGACGGCTCGCTACTCTGTCGAGCCACTGGAGCGGGGCTTCGGCTATACGCTCGGCAACTCGATGCGTAGAGTTCTCCTCTCGTCGCTCGAGGGCGCGGCTGCCACGTCGATCCGCATAGAAGGCGTGCAGCATGAGTTCTCGACGATCGAGGGCGTCCGCGAGGACGTCACTGACGTTGTGCTGAATGTGAAGGGACTGGTGTTCAGCCGGACCGGGATCGGTGCCGGAGATGCGGTGGCAACCCTCTCCGCGTCCGGCCCCAAGTCCGTAACGGCCGGAGACCTGAAGGTCCCGGCGGAGTTTGAGATCGTGAACGAGGATCGCGTGATCGCGACGCTGAACAAGGGCGCGAAGCTCGAGATGAGCGTGCGTGTTGGAGTTGGGCGCGGGTACGCTCCGGCGGAGAGGAACAAGAGGCCGGAGGATCCCATAGGCGTAATAACTGTCGACTCGCTGTTCAGTCCGGTGACTCGCTGCACTTACACAGTGGAGAACACGCGAGTAGGGCAGCGGACCGACTACGACAAGCTGACCATCGAGGTCGAGACCAACGGGGCCGTGCCTCCGGATGATGCGGTGGCTCAGGCGGCGCAAGTGGTCGAGGAGCACATGAACCTCTTCATGGAGCAAGCGATCGCTCCGCTGGCCGAGGAGGGCATATTCGCCGCCTCTCTCGATGATGCCGATGAGGTTCTCGACACTCCGATCGAGGAGCTGGACCTCTCGGTGCGGTCCTACAACTGCCTGAAGCGCCAGGGTGTCAATACGATCGGCCAGCTCACCGAGTGCACCGAGGCCGACCTGCTCAACATCCGGAACTTCGGCGCCAAGTCCATCGAAGAAGTGAAGGACAGGCTGCAGGGCGTGGGCCTGTCACTCAAGCAGTAGCGGGAGAACGAGAGCGATGAGACATCTCAAGTCCGGCCGCAAGCTAGGAACTGATTCAAGTCACCGCAAGGCGATGCTGCGCAGCCTCGCCGTGGCCCTGCTCGTCAATGAGCGGATCAAGACTACCGAGCCCAGGGCCAAGGAGGTCCGGGCTTTGGTGGATCGAGTCATCACTTGGGGCAAGCGGGGCGATGTTCACGCGCGGCGTTTGGCCATCGGCGAGCTCGGCGACAAGGCAGCCGTGCACAAGGTGTTCGATGATGTGGCCCCGCGCTTCGAGGGCCGCGACGGTGGGTACACTCGCGCGTACAAGCTGGGTCCGCGCAAGGGGGACTCAGCTCCGATGGTCATCCTGGAGCTGGTGGACTGAGCCTTCAGGGATCCCGGACGCGGATGAGCATCAGTGATCGGAGGGCCTCGCCGACGGCGGGGCCCTCCGCGCGCAGGCGGGGATGAGGATGATCGAGTTCCGCAGCGTGACGTACGCCTATCCAGGACCCGGTGCGCTACGGCCGGCGATCCGGGATGTCTCCTTCTCGCTCGCTGCCGGCGAGATGCTCTGCGTGCTGGGAGCCAACGGCTCAGGCAAGTCGACGCTCGCACGGCTCTGCAACGGAATGCTGCTGCCCGATACTGGCGAGGTGCTCGTGGATGGTCTGGACACATCGGACCCTGCATGCACCTGGGACGTGAGGGCGCGACTAGGGCTGGTCTTTCAGGATCCCGACAGCCAGATCGTTGGCGCGGTGGTCGAGGAGGATGTCGCATTCGGTCCCGAGAATCTCGGTGTTGGCAGCGGAGAACTGAGAGCTCGGGTTGACGAGGCTCTCGCTGCTGTGGGCCTCGTGGGATTCGAGCGCCGGGAGCCCCACTTGTTGTCGGAGGGTCAGAAGCAGCGTGTAGCGATCGCGGGTGCGCTGGCTATGCGGCCCAACTACCTTGTTCTGGACGAGCCGACAGCGTCCCTGGACCCTAGCTCTCGCCGAGCCGTTCTGGAGGCAGTCGAAGGACTCATAGCTGAGGGTCGCGGTGTGATCCACGTGACACACCGCCTTGAGGACATCGCCGGAGCGGACCGAACCCTGGTGCTCGTCGATGGAGCTGTCGAGTACCTCGGCGAGCCGGAGGGTGTCTTGCGAGACCGCTCGCTGATGGACAGGGCGGGCCTGCAGCCGCCAGCTGTTCATCGGGTGGCCGAGGAGCTCAGGCTGCTCGGCATAGCCGTTCCTCCGGGGGTCTCTGGAGCCGACGAGCTACTGGAGTCGTTGTGGCCCTAGAGGTGCGTGACGCTTCGTGTGTCTACGACTCGGGCACAGGCTTCGCCAGACGCGCTCTCTCGGGCGTTTCCCTCAGCCTCTCCAAGGGCGAGTTGCTTCTCGTCATGGGTCCCAGCGGTTCGGGCAAGTCAACTCTACTCCGTGCATGCGCGGGTCTGATCGCGCTCGAGCAGGGGGAGGTGCTGGTGGACGGGCTGCCGCTTACGCCCTCCTCACTCGGTGCCGCTCGAGGTCTTGTGGGTCTCGTCTTCCAATCGCCCGAGACGCAGCTGTTCGGGGAGAGCGTGATGGCCGACGTGTCGTTCGGCCCGGTCAATCTGGGCAGGTCTCCGACGGAGGCTGCGGATGACGCGAGAGCGGCCCTCGCGGCGGCGGGCCTGGACGCTGAGGACTACGGCTCGCGCTCGCCGTTCGGGCTCTCCGGCGGTGAGGCTCGGCGTGTTGCCATCGCTGGGATTCTGGCCATGGGATCGCCTTACCTGCTCATGGACGAGCCCACTGCGGGCCTCGACGCCTCCGGAAGAGCCGCGATACTCGGCATGATCGAGCGTGCCCGGGAAGGCGCCGGAGTGATGATCGTGACGCACGAGCCCGAGGAACTGCTCGCCCTGGCGGATCGGGTTCTGGTTCTTGATGAGGGCTTCATGACGTACTCAGGCTCAGTCGGTGAGGTCATGGATGACCCCTTCGGTGCTGAGACAGCTGGGCTCCCAATACCACCGGTTCTGCGGCTGCAGATGCTGGCGTTCGAGGCCGGACGCGACGTTGGCCACTACTCCCTGGACCCCGGAGCGGTCGCGCGTTCACTGGCGAGCGCTGGGGGACGACAGCCGTGAAGGTAACGGTGCCCTTCGGGCAGTACGTGCCTGTCGTGTCGCCCGTACACGCCGTGGACGCCAGGGTGAAGATGGGACTGGTTGCCGTGTTCGCAGTTGGCCTCTTCGCGCTGGAGGGGTTCCCCGGCCTGCTCGCCTCGGGCGGAGTGGTGGCGTTGGCGGTTAGGCTCTCCCGGGTCCCTCCGAGGCTTGTGCTCAGGGGATTGCGGGCGATCGGACTGATCCTCGCCGTGACCCTGCTGGCCAACGCGCTTAGATGGGATCCCGCAACTGCGGCGCTGTTGAGGCTGGGTCCTCTGGCCGTTGACGCGGAGGGCCTAGCGCGAGGCGCCTTCTTCGCCGGCCGCATCGTTCTGCTGGTTGCCGGAACATCACTGCTGACCCTGACCAGCACTCCGGTAGAGATCACGGACGCGCTGGAAGCCTTGCTGGGGCCCTTGGAGCGATTCCGGATCCCCGCAGGCGAGATCGCGATGATGCTGACGATCGCCCTGCGGTTCATCCCCACGACGGCCGAGGAGGCCGAGCGGATCATTATGGCGCAGGCGGCGCGCGGTGCACGCTTTGATGTTGGCGGGCCGATAGCCCGGGCCCGGGCATACGCGCCGGTGTTGATCCCGATGTTCGTGAGCTTGTTCAGGCGTGCTGACGCGCTCGCGATGGCGATGGAATCGCGGTGCTATCGTGGTGGCGAAGGCAGGACACGACTCAATGAGCGCAAGATGCGAGTCTCTGACTGGGCAACACTACTCATCGGTGCCGCAGCGATGACTGTGGTCACGCGCCTCTGGTGAGGAAAGCCTCATGACTGCCGAGACAACGGTGTTGACTATCGCGTACGATGGCTCGTCGTTCGCTGGCTTCGCCCGCCAGCCCTCGGTGGAGACCGTGCAGGGTCGTCTCGAGGCGGCGTTGGAGACCGTCTTGCGGCGTCAGGTTGAGACTGTCGGCGCTGGGCGGACTGACGCCGGAGTACACGCGCTCGCCCAAGTCGTGAGTTTTGCCGCTCGCGAGGGGGACCCTGATCCGATCAGGCTGGCGCGTTCCGTGTCCGCCTTGGCTGGACCGGAGATCGTGGTCAGAGAGGTGAGGATGGCGCGAGAGGGCTTCAGTGCGAGACACGATGCCCTCTCGCGACAGTACAGGTATCGTCTCGCGCTGGGTTCTGCTCGGCCGGTCTTCGTCTCGCGTTACGCCTGGTGGCTTTCCGGCTCGATCGACCTTGGGGGCATGCGTGAGGGCGCCGCCTGTCTGCTTGGGCGGCACGACTTCCGGTCATTCTGCGTGGCCGAAAGCGCTGATACGGCTTCCACCATGCGCGAATTGGACTTACTTGAGCTGGAGGAGGGAACGGATCTCGGTGAGCGTGTCGTTTCACTCACTGTGGAGGGACGCTCGTTCTTGCACTCGATGGTCAGGATCATTGTGGGCACGCTTGTTGAGGTGGGTGCCGGTCGCCGATCGCCGGAGTGGGTGGGCGAGGTACTCGAGGCTCGAGACAGACGCGCGGCCGGTCAGACCGCACCTCCCCAAGGGCTCTCTCTGTGGGCGGTAAGCTATCCCGCTGACGTTTGGCGCGGACCCTGACCCACCCGAATACGACGCCTAACAGGGAGGCATCACGGCAGGCCGGAGAGGTCCAGGGGGGTTTGCGAGGCATGGACACGCCCGGTGCCGTGTTCATGTTGACACAGGGCAGGGTCGCGGCTACCCTCTAAGGGTTCGTGTCTGGAGCCCCGTGAACCTTCGGATCCGAACATACCGATGCTCTGGAGGATCAGTGAAGACCTACCATGCAAAGCCAGGCGAGGTCGAGCGCGAGTGGTTGCTCGTTGACGCGAGGGACGTCGTGCTGGGCAGGCTGGCGAGTGAGGTCGCCCAGATACTGAGGGGCAAGCACAAGCCCCAGTTCACTCCCCATATTGACACCGGCGATTTCGTCATCGTTGTGAATGCTTCGCAGGTCAAGCTTACTGGGGACAAGGCGCTCTCGAAGACCTACTACAGACACTCAGGCTACCCGGGGGCGCTCAAGGCGGTTCCGGTAGCCACCATGCTGCAGAGGCACCCCGAGCGGGTGATAGAGCGAGCGGTCAAGGGGATGCTGCCCAAGAACTCGCTCGGCAGGCGTCTTGGACGCAAGCTCAAGGTCTATGCGGGCGAGAACCACCCGCACGAGGCGCAGAAGCCGCGGCAGATAACGCTGGAGGGCTAGGATATGGCTGAGGACAAGGCCGTCTACTACGGCACTGGGCGGCGCAAGACTGCGGTAGCGCGGGTGCGGATCTCCCCGGGATCCGGTGCCTACACCGTGAACGGACGCCCGCTCGAGGCTTACTTCGGCCGTTCAAGCCTTCACTCGGTGATCGAGCAGCCATTCAAGGCTACCAGCACTCTCGGACACTTTGACGTGACAGCTACCATCCGCGGTGGAGGAACGTCCGCCCAGGCCGGTGCCCTTCGTCACGGCATCGCCCGCGCGCTGCTAGACGCTGGGGACGACTATCGCAACGAGCTCAAGCGCGCAGGACTTCTGCGTAGAGACCCGAGAATGGTCGAGCGCAAGAAGTACGGGCTGAAGAAGGCTCGCAAGCGCCCGCAGTTCAGCAAGCGCTAGGCCCCTATCTGATCGCGCCTCGCGCGCCCGGCAGCGGCGCGGCGACCCTGGTCGCGAAAGGAGACGCGCATGACCCGGCTGTTCGGGACCGACGGGGTCCGCGGTGTGGCCAACGCCGACCTAACGCCCGAGCTGGCATTCCGCCTCGGCGAGGCTGCCGGACACTTCCTGGGCGACAAGGGACGAGGTCGTCTCGTTGTCGGGAAGGACACACGGCGCAGTGGCGACATGCTCGAGGCTGCTCTGGTGGCGGGGATATGCTCCGGCGGCGCAGACGCCCTTGTGTGCGGCGTCGTACCCACGCCCGCCGTCGCCCTGCTCACCCGCGAACTGGCGGCCGACGGAGGCGTTGTGATCTCCGCGTCCCACAACCCGGCTGACCACAATGGCATAAAGCTGTTCTCGCGCGAGGGCTTCAAGTTGCCCGATGAGCTCGAGGACGAGATAGCCGAGTTCGTCGTCTCCGAGCGGGATTGGGAGAGGCCCACGGGTGCTTCAGTTGGCCGATCGGTTCCCGTCGTCGACGCTGCTGAGCGCTACATCTCTCACGCTGTCGGGACGCTCTCCGCTGACCTTTGGGGTGTGCGGGTTGCGGTGGATTGCGGTCACGGAGCCGCGTCGGTGGCCACGCCGGAAGCGTTTCGCAGACTCGGCGCGGAAGTACTGGCGTTCAACTGCGACTGGAATGGGATGGACATCAATCTGGACTGCGGATCCACGCACCTGGGATCGCTAAAGGACGTCGTGAGCACTGAGCGCGTCGACCTTGGGATCGCGCATGACGGGGACGCCGACCGCGTGATAGCGGTCGACGAGGCCGGCGAGGAGGTCGACGGCGACGCGATCATGGCGATCTGCGCGATGCGCCTGAAGGACAGGGGCGAACTCGCGCGTGACACTATCGTGACTACCGTCATGAGCAACATGGGTTTCGAGGTCGCCATGCGGGAAGCGGGCGTGCAGGTCGTGCGGACCAAGGTCGGTGACCGCTACGTGCTCGACCAGATGCTCGCGTCAGGCGCTGTGCTCGGAGGAGAGCAATCCGGGCACGTCATCTTCCTTGACCACAACACGACCGGCGATGGACTGGTCACGGCCCTCCAGCTGGCGGCCGCAATGGCCGAATCCTCGAAGCCGCTGTCCGAACTGCGGCAGGTGATGCGCCGCTATCCCCAGGTAATGGAGAACGTCCCTGTGTCTGACAAGGGACGTCTGGCGACGAGCGCAGCGATCACATCGGCCATCCATTCAGCCGAGGCCGATCTGGGTGATGGTGGCCGAGTGCTGGTCAGGGCATCTGGGACCGAGCCACTAGTTCGGGTGATGGCCGAGGCCGCTGACGAGATCATCGCGCAGCGGGTAGTCGACGAACTCGCCAAACTGATCAAGGCCGAACTGGCCTAGGAATCTCAACGCATGCTCGCGTCGCGGTGCCCCGGCCGGAGTGGGAGATATCTGGGATCGCGCCGTTGTCCAACCGTCACCGAAGACCCGACCGTGCCCTGCTAGAATGGGCGTGGCCAGGTCGTCTGGCGAGGCGGCTAGGTTCTTGCGTGCCTGACGGAGAGGAGGTGGGGCCGGGCTTCTTTGTTCGAAGCGCCTGGACTGACCGATTGCGTTGTGAGATCGACGGCGAGATCAGCGAGGTCAGTTGACGAGGAGAGGGCCTATCGAATCCTTCGGCGGATGGTCCTCCGGCCCTACCGGGGTCGTGACGGTGTCGACAAAGCCCGGGGGTGACTTCGGGGACAAAGCGGCAGTGAACCGGGAACCCAGAGGCGACCGTGCCCCGGTGGCCGAGGGTAGAGCATACGAGCGCGCCCGCCCTTAGCGGCGGGCGCTTCAGCTAGCCTAGGAGGTTTTCGGGCGATGTGCGGGATAGTCGGATATGCCGGACCCTCAGTTGCGTCGGATGTGCTGCTGTCAGGACTCGCGAGACTGGAGTATCGCGGGTACGACTCAGCGGGCGTTGCCGTTGTGGAGAACGAACGTCTAGAGGTGGTCCGGCGGGTAGGCAAGCTTCGCAATCTGGTCAGCGCGGTGGATGAGCGACCGCTCTCGGGCACCCTCGGCATTGGGCACACTCGCTGGGCGACCCACGGCGGACCCAGCGAGGAGAAC
Source organism: uncultured Coriobacteriaceae bacterium (assembly GCA_964633595.1). Classification (GTDB taxonomy): domain Bacteria; phylum Actinomycetota; class Coriobacteriia; order Anaerosomatales; family CAZWGV01; genus CAZWGV01. The sequence continues at coordinate 30,019 of CAZWGV010000005.1, forward strand.
GCGCACCCGCATCTGGACTGCACCGGGCGGATCGCAGTCGTGCACAACGGCATCATCGAGAACTACGCCGAACTCAGGGACGAACTCGCGGCCACCGGGCATATTCTCAGGTCCGAGACGGATACGGAGACGGTGGCGCATCTCATTGAGGCGTTCTACGACGGCGATCTGGCGGATGCGGTGTCGAGGGCGGTACGCAAGCTGAATGGTAGCTATGCCATTGCGGTGATCCACCTCGATGAGCCCGGAGTCATCGTGGCGGCCCGTCGGGACTCGCCCCTCATCATCGGCCTCGGGCAAGGTGAGAACGTTGTTGCCAGCGATATCCCGGCCGTGCTCGAGCACACGAGGGACGTCCTGGTGCTGCGCGATGGCGATGTAGCCACCGTGACCGCACTCGATGTCCAGGTGAGGGACGCCGCCGGGGAAGTCACTGATCCCGAGATCATGCATGTCGAATGGGATCTCGCGGCTGCCGAAAAGGGCGGCTACGAGGACTTCATGCTGAAGGAGATATTCGAGCAGCCGAAGGCTATCAGGGAAACCTTGCGTGGCCGGATGGGAGACGACGGGCGGATACAGCTGTCCGAGCTCGACATGACGCCTCAGCAGATAGCCAACCTTGACCGGGCAGTCATTCTCGCTTGTGGCACGTCGTATCATGCGGGCGTCGTCGCGAAGGGCGCGATCGAGCAGTGGGTTCGCCTGCCGGTCGAGGTCGATGTCTCCAGCGAGTTCCGCTACAGGGATCCGATCATCGACGACGAGACGCTGGTGGTAGCGATCACCCAGTCCGGTGAGACTGCCGACACCCTCGCTGGTGTTCGCGAGGCTCGTGCCCGCGGGGCCAAGGTCGTGGCGATCACGAACGTGGTTGGCTCACGAGTCACCAGGGAATCAGATGGCGTCATCTACACCCATGCCGGTCCCGAGATCGGTGTCGCCGCCACCAAGACATTCACGGCGCAGATCGCTGCCCTCTACGTTCTGGCACTGAGCCTTGCACAGACTCGGGGAACCTTGCCGAGCGAGCGTGTCGAGCACCTGTGGGCGGAGCTTTCCACCATCCCAGAGGCGGTGGAATCCGTGCTCGCCGATACCGACGAGGTGATGGAGTGTGCCGCCGAATACGCACACGTGGGCTCCACGCTATTCCTCGGGCGAGGCGTTGGTGTCCCGGTTGCCATGGAGGGGGCGCTGAAGCTCAAGGAGATAAGCTACATCCACGCTGAGGCCTACGCGGCTGGGGAGATGAAGCACGGTCCGATCGCGCTGATCACAAACGATGTGCCCGTAGTCGTGGTCGCGACACAGGGCCACACGTACGAGAAGGTCGTATCCAACATACAGGAGGTTCGCGCCCGCGGCGCAAGAGTCATCGCCGTTGCCACTCATGGGGACGACGACATCCGCAGACATGCGGAACACGTACTGTACGTCCCCGCAACCTCCGAGGTGCTCTCGGCCATCCCCGCGTCAGTGCCGCTGCAGCTGATGGCGTATCACATCGCTAAGCTCCGCGGTTGCGACGTGGACCAGCCTCGCAATCTGGCGAAGTCGGTGACGGTCGAGTGACGCCCGAGCGTCTTCGTTGGCCATCTCGGTCTGCCCATGATGGCTGGTCTGCCCTCTTCGCGACCCGGGGCCGAGTGGTGATCGCATGTTGAGAGGTCTGGGCGTCGACATCATCGAGATCGAGCGCATGCGGGCAGCCCTGGAGCGGCGCCCGCGACTGCGCGACAGGTGCTTCTCGGAGGCCGAGCGCGCCTACTGCGAGTCCCGCAGTCGGCCGGAGGTCCACTACGCGCTGCGCTTTGCGGCGAAGGAGGCCATACTGAAGGCGTTAGGCACCGGGTTCTCAGGGATGCGGTTCACAGACATCGAGGTTTTGCGAGGCCCCTCTGGCAGACCGGTGCCGAGTCTGGTCGGAAGGGCCGCAGAGGCGGCCCGCGAGGTGGGGGTGGCGGAGATACATCTCTCGCTTTCCTACACGCACACGACAGCTGTAGCCTCCGCCGTCGCGATCGCAGACAAGGGTAAGATCGACTCTACGACGGTCGAGCCATCGCGCGAGGAGTCACTGGCCAAGTCCTTTCGGGATGCCAAGGCCCTGATCGAGGACGTTGGCAGTCCGGGCGGTGCCGCTGGTCGTGAGAGCGACTCGGATCTAGACTCGGAGGGCGAGGCGTGACGTGATCCGTGCCCTGAGCGTGCGTGCCGCACTAGAGGCGGAGCGCCAGGCCGTCGAGAGGGGGATAGGGCTCGACGAGCTGATGAGACGCGCGGGCGGCGCGGTGGCGCGCGAGGTTGCCGCCCGCCGCCCGGACGGGGAGATCGTCGTTGTTGCCGGCAAGGGCAACAATGCCGGAGACGGCTGGGTCGCCGCGAGAGACCTGATCGCAGGGGGGCGCAGTGCGCGCGTTGTGTCGCTCGTGGATCCCGATGCGCTGGCAGAGCCTGCCGCGAGTGCGGCGCGGGAGGCCATCTCGGCAGGCGTCCCATGGATCCTGGCTGTCGACCCCCAGGGGCAGGCGGAGGCCGTCCGCGGGGCGAGCGCGGTTATCGACGCAGTGTTCGGGATAGGGCTCTCCGGAGCACCCGGGGATCCTTGCGCCTCGGCCATCGAGGCCATCAACTCTGTCGGCGCGTACGTCGTTTCCGTCGACGTGCCCTCAGGTGTGGATGCGGACTCGGGCGCCGTGCCCGGCCAGGCGGTTGGCGCCGACGCGACTGTCACGTTCACGGCGCCGAAGTCGGGGCTGGTCATGTACCCTGGGGCGAAGCACGTTGGCGAGGTGGTGGTGGCGGATATCGGCGTGCAGACCCCGGCACCGGTCGAAGGAGATCTGGAGTTGTGGGAGACGGCCGACTACGCGGCCCTCTTGCCGGAGCATCCGGAAGACATCCACAAGAACCAGCGAGGTCGCGTGCTGGTGGTGGCGGGGTCTCGCTCGTTCCCTGGAGCGGCGGCGCTGGCGGTGATGGGGGCTCAGAGGATGGGGGCGGGCTACGTCACGCTTGCGGTCCCGGAGTCTATTCTGCCGACCCTGCAGGCGAAGCTCACCTCGGCCGTAGTGGTCGGCCTTCCGGAGAACCCCTCACGCACGTTCGCCTCAAAGGTAGCCGACGCCGTTCTCGATCTGGCCCGCGAACACGACTCTGTGGTGATGGGGCCAGGACTCACCGTCGCCCATGGTGCGGTTCTCATGGTGCGCAGGGTGGTTCGCGAGCTGCCTCGTCCGCTGGTCCTGGACGCGGACGGCCTGAACGCTCTGGTCGACGCCGTAGACGTACTGGCGGAGCGTCCGGCTCGCACGGTCATCACACCTCACCCGGGCGAACTCGCGCGGCTGCTTGATGTCGACGTGATGGATGTGCAGAGCGATAGGCTATTCTATGGGTCGAGGCTCGTCTCACACTCTCTGACCTGCATCCTCAAGGGGGCTCGGACCATCGTGAGCGGCGAGGGCAGACAACTGGCGACGCTGGCCGGCAACCCGGGATTGGCGACGGCGGGAACCGGGGACGTGCTGTCGGGGATGATAGGGACCCTTCTGGCACAAGATATCTCACCGCTTGAGGCCGGAGCACTTGGCGCATACCTTCATGGCCGAGCGGGTGACCTGGCTGCCAGTGAGCTGAGTGAGACGTGTGTGATGGCCGAGGACGTACCGGCCTTTCTGCCGGGTGCCGTAAAGGAGCTGCGGGCATCGCGAGGTATCTCGAGGATGACCCGCCCGGACGCGGAGGGCGACGTTGGCTGAGCTGAAGGTGCGCGACATCATGACGGCCGAACCGCTGAGCGTCAGCCAGGAGCTGTCCGTGAAGGATGCGGCCAAGCTGATGGTGGAGAAGCGGGTAGGGGCCCTGCCGGTGCTCGATGAGGGTGAGCTGGTCGGGGTAGTGACTGAGGGCGACCTTATCATGCAGGACGTCAAGGTCGAGTTCCCCACGTACATCCATCTGCTGGACGGGTTCATCTTCTATCCGCCAGCCACCTCGAAGTTCGAGTCGGAGCTGAAGAAGGCCGTGGGCGCCACCGTGGGCCAGGTGATGACCCCAGACCCGGTGACCGTAGAACCGGACGCGTCAGTGGAAGACGCCGCCACGATCATGGTCGAGAGAGACGTCAGCAGGCTCCCCGTGGTCGAGGGCGGTCGCTTGGTGGGGATCGTGTCCAAGTCCGACGTCGTTCGGTCACTCATAGTCGAGGGGTGAGGTGGTGGAGTACCGCCGCTGGGCGTGGGTCGAGGTCGACCTGGCGGCGATCTCCGCGAATGTCAGGGCCCTCAAGGGGCTGACAGCTCCCGGCACCAAGTTCATGGCTGTCGTGAAGGCGGATGCGTACGGGCACGGCGCCGTCCCAGTCGCAAGGGCGGCCGTCGCTGCCGGCGCCGACTGGCTAGGGGTGGCGACCCTAGAGGAGGCCGTGGAACTTCGGCAAGACTCGGTCGAGGCGCCCATACTAGTCATGGTCGAGCCGCCCCCATCCGCCGCTCCGCTCCTTATCGAGCACGGAGTCACCCCCGCGCTCTGCACTCGTCCCTTCGCCGAAGCACTTGCGGAGGCCGCCGCGTCGTCAGGAGTGTCCGCCCCATTCCACCTCAAGGTGGACACCGGAATGAACCGCTTAGGTGTGCGTGCCGAGGAGGCCGTGGACTTCGCGGTTTGGCTGCGGGACACGTCAGACCTGCGCATGGAAGGCGTGTTCACACACTTCGCAACCGCAGAGATCCCCGGCGACTGGGAGATGGGGCGCCAGCTCGAGCGCTTCGTGAAGACGGTCGACGATCTGAAGACAGAGCGCATCTCGCCGGGACTGCTACACGCAGCCAATAGCGCTGCCACCATCCTGGACCCCGCCACCCACTTCGACATGGTGAGATGTGGCATCTCCCTCTACGGCTTGCACCCCGGTAGCGCGACTCGCGACCAGATCTCGCTGATGCCGGCGATGTCGGTGAAGGCGCGGGTCTCGTATGTTAAGCGAGTGCAGATGGGGGAGGGCGTGTCATACGGCTTCACTTGGCGTGCCTCGGCCCCTACCACGGTGGTCACCCTGCCCTTGGGGTATGCGGATGGTGTGCATCGGTTGCTGTCGGATCGTATGCGTGTACTCATCCGGGGGATGGCATGCACCCAGGTAGGAAGAGTGTGCATGGACCAGCTCATGGTAGAGGTTCCCGAGGGTCTGGGGGTTTCGATAGGCGATGAGGTTATCCTGGTAGGAGAGCAGGACGAGGAAGCTATCTCGATGGATGAGGTGGCCGATGGCGCAGAGACGATCAACTACGAGATGGCCTGCGCCTTCTCGCGTCGCATGCGTAGGGAGTACGCATAGGGGTGTCGTGTGCGGGGATGACGGACACGTGTGAGTTGGCCAGCACGCGAGCGCGCTAGCAGGAGCTGTAGGGCAAGAGTAGAAGAACACACATGGCGGGCGCTTCAAGGGGCTTCGAGCGACAGCGTTCGCCGCCAACAGGAACCGTGCCGGTCCGGGGAGTAGGGGGTGCTCGCGTGGACGAGAAGGTCCTCGACGAGATCCGATTTCACCAGGAGTCGGTCACCAAGGACGCGACGTCGCCACTTCACCTGATCCGCGAGAAGGAGATGGAGATCTCCGGTCGTGTCTTGGCGGCCAAGAAGCAGGCCGAGGAGATCGTGGCCTTTGCGCGCCGCAAAGCGGGGGAGACCGTCGCGAAGGCCAAGGATCAGGCGGAAAGCGATGCTCAGGAGCATCGCCGCAAGGTTGAGGCGGAAGTCGAAGCCGAGGTAGAGCGATTGCGGGCGGATGCCGTTGCGGACATCGAGTCATTGGAGAAGACCATCGCCGGACGTCGGCCTGACGCGGTGGCCTTCCTTGTCGATACGGTCAAGCGAGTCTAGGGCCGTGTCGGTCAGTCGGGAGGTGGTCGTGTGCTAGTGCCCATGGCGAAGGTCGAGATCATCGGGCCGAAGAACCTCTTCTTCGACGTGGTCGGACTGCTGCATGACCGCGGCAACCTGCACATAGAGGATCTGTCCCGCAAGATACAGACAGGCTCCGTGCCGCTGGATCAGATGGAGGTCTACGCGCGGCAGCAGGAGGAGCGCGAGCGGATGGAGGAGATGCTGATCCGCGTCAGAGCGATCCTGAAGGCGCTGCCCTCCCCCGACGGCGGCACCAGCAATGAAGACCGAGCTCGCGAGTACGACTCACTGTGGCAGATGGACAGCGACCAGCTGGCCGACGAAGTCGCCGCCGTGATCGAGGAGGTCGAGGATCGCACATCGGCTCTCGCCGCAGCTCACACGTCGCTGGAGGGGGAGCTTGCCCTGCTGGCCCGCTACGAGCCGATCCTGCAGAAGATCCAGCCGCTGGCAAAGCAGATCGTGACTACCGGGGCGTTCGACTCTGTCGCGCTGCTGTTCGAGCGCAGGTACAAGGCTGCTCTCGAACAGCTCAAGGAGGAGCTGGACCGCCTAACCCACAAGCAGTGCGAGATCGTGTCCACAGACGTAGACGACGATACGACCGCGGCCATCGTGGTCTTCAACAAGGCCTACGCCGAACCCGTACACAAGTTTCTGGCTATGGAGAACGTGAACCAGATCCGGCTCCCATCCGAGTTCGAGGGCATGCCGTTCGACGCTGCTTATGACGCGATACGCCAGCGCAAGACGACACTCCCTACCGAGGCCGATGGCGTCGCCAAGGATCTCGGCGAGATGTCGAAGCGATGGTTCGCGAAGCTCGCTACCATCCGCGACGTGCTCATCGACAAGATCGACGAGATCAGCGCGATCCCCAAGTTCGGCCGGACCGAGTATGCCTTCGTCGTCGAGGGCTGGCTGCCGGTCGAGGAACTCAAACCGACAGAGCAGGCCATTCGCGAGCGCTGGGGCGAGGACATCATCGTGAACCAGCTGGAGATCGTCGAGTCCGAGTACGCCGAGACACCGGTGGCGCTAAGGAACCCCAAAGCGATCGAGCCGTTCCAGAAGCTCTTGAGCGTCTACGGCGTGCCGCGCTACGGAACGGTTGACCCGACGTTCTTCCTCTTCCTCTTCTACCCGCTGTTCTTTGGGATGATCGTTGGCGACATGGGCTATGGCGCGATCATGCTGGGGATCGTGCTGTGGCTGCGGCGGCGATTCCGGGACAACGACGGCGTCCAGATTGCGACATCGATCCTAGGACCGGCGGCAACGCTCGTGGTCGCATTTGGCATCGTCTACGGCGAGATGTTCGGCAACTTGCCGCATCAGCAGGGGTGGGTTGCCGGGAAGCCAACGATGTGGTTCGGGACGCTGCCTACTTTCGACCGCGTGCACGCAATAGAGGCCTTCATGTACCTCGCGGTGGCCGTTGGTGTGATTCACATCGTGCTGGGACTCGGGACGGGTGTCGTCAATGCAGTGCGAACGAAGCACAAGAAGCACCTGTACGAGAAGGGTGGGATCCTGACGTTCCTAGTGGCTGTCGCGCTTGCCGTTGCGGTCGGCTATGCAACAGAGCACATAGGCGAATGGAAGACCTGGGCACAGGCCCTGTTTGCGCTTGTAGCCCTGGTCGGCCTGGTGTTCGCGATTCGCGGTGGCGGTGTCATGGGGGCTGTGGACACCGTGGAGTCCATCGCTCACATGGCGAGCTACATTCGTATCATGGCCGTCGGTCTCGCGGGCGCAATATTCGCAGATGCGGTCAATGAGATCGCTATCAGAATGGACAACATAGTCCTAGCCGCAGTAATAGCGGTCGTTCTCCACTCGCTCAACTTCGTGATCGCGGCTTTCAGTCCGACGATCCACGCGTTGCGTCTCAACTTCCTGGAGTTCTTCGGGAAGTTCTATGAGACAGGTAAGCAGGAGTACAAGCCGTTCAAGAAGACCGGGGGTGAGAAGAGCGCATGATGAGGAAGCGTCTCGCAGCTCTACTGTTCGGGGGTACGTTCTTCGCCGCGCTGTCCTGTGCGGCCGTCGCGTTCGCGGCGGAAGGAACTCTCTCAGAGGGGAGCGACGCCTGGCAAACGCGCGTCGCCAGGGCGATCGCCGCTGGTCTGGCTATGGGCCTGTCCGCGCTGGGCGCGGGGTATGCCCAGTCCAAGATCGGATCCGCCGGCGCAGGCACGCTCGCCGAGCGGCCCGAGGTGGCAATCTGGATCATCACCCTGCAGGCGCTGCCCGAGATCATCGTTCTTCTCGGCTTCGTTTCGGCGATCATGATCAACACGGCGAGCTAGCGCCGCCCGTATCGCGTGCACAGTCGGCTCTCGGAAGGGGACGGGCGCGATGGCCCTCGATGACATATTCAGGGCGCTCGATGAGCAGGGTGACAAGGAGATCGAGGAGATTCTCTCGGCCGCGCGGGCCCAGGGCGACGCGATAGGTGCCGAGGCGGCCGAGGAGGCGGACTCGATCCGCCGCCAGCGTATCGAGCAGGTGGAGAAGAGCGTTCGTGCGGCATCGGCACAGCGCCTGAATAGCGTGCGCCTCGAGAACAAGAAGCGGATAGCCGCGATCAAAGAGGCAGCGGTGGGCACCGCCTTCGACGAGGCCGGGGCTGCGCTCTCAGCGATACGCTCTTCACCCGGGTACGATGAGATGTTCCGAGCGCTGCTCACCGAGGCCGCTGATGGTGCGGGACCCGACCTCATGCTCGAGGTAGATCCTGCTGATGAGAAGCTCGCCGGTAGACTCCTGGCGGACTTGGGGATCGCAGGAGCGGTGACGTCGGGCTCCGCGACGGTCGGCGGTGTGGTCGTGTCCACCGACGGCGGACGCATGATACGGCGAAACACCCTGGAGGATAGGCTGGCGAAGCTGCGCAGCATAGCGCAGGCGGACGTTGCGGGGATCCTGTTCTCATGAGTCCCGTAGCCGCACCCCCACGTCAGCGACCCGCGGCAGGCAAGGACTACGGCTACGGGAACGCACGTATCAGGGGCATGCGGGCGCGCCTGCTCGGCAAGCCATTCTTCGAGAGCCTGATGGGCATGACCGATCTGAATGGGATGATCCAAGCCCTCGCCAACACCGAGTATGGGCCGGATCTGGAGGAAACGCTCATCCACGGGCGGACGGCCGCAGCGATCGATGACGCGCTGAGGCGCAACGTGGTTCGCGTCTACCGCAAGGTCCTCGGCTTCATCAACGATGAGGCGGTGCAGCTAGCTACAACAGTGCTCGGTCGCTGGGACGTCTACAACCTCAAGACCGTTCTCCGCGGCAAGCACATGCACTTGCTTGCGGAGGAGATCTCAGATGGGTTCTTGCCAGTGGGCCAGCTCTCGAGCGTAGAACTCGAAGGGCTGTCCGCGCTTGCGGACGTCAAGGCGGTGGTCGATACCGTCGCCACATGGGAGCTCCCCATCAAAGACGCGATGCGCGAGGGCTACCTCGCCTTCATGCGCAGTGGAGAGCTGGCCGATGTGGAACTCGCTCTCGACACGTACTACGCCCAGTGGGCTGCAGGGAGGCTGTCAAGGCGCGGCGTGAACGCCGCGCTCGCACGCAGGATCCTCGGGATGCAGGTGGACATCGTCAACCTGCGCACCGCGTTCCGGATGCTGAAGGCGGACATCGAAGGAGTGGACCCCGGGAAGTACTATCTGTCCGGCGGCCTCGCCGTATCTGAGGATCTCTTTCGGGAGCTTGCCGCGATGTCCGACGTGGATGAGGTGCTCGACCGCCTGCGTGCCACCCCATACGGCAAGGCGCTCGAGGACTCGGCGGTCGCCTACATCGAGGAAGGTTCGCTCGCCGTATTCGAGCGTACCCTCGAAGACTACCTGATGCGCCGAGTTGTGGGCGCCGGTACGGGCGATCCGCTCGGACTGGGGGTAGTAGTGTCGTATCTGTGGGCGAAGCACAACGAAGCCACCAACCTCCGGATCGTGGTCAAGGGTGTGTCGGTGGGCATGCCGGTCGAGCGGATCAGGAAGGGACTGATCCTTGTATAAGCTCGTCATTCTCACCGATCCGGACAACGCCGACGGGTTTCGGCTCGCTGGCGTGGACGTGAGAGTGGTGGGCGGCGATGACGAGGCCAGAAGAGCACTGAACGAGCTGCTCGATGACGAAGACAGCGGGATCATCGCGGTGAACGAGCAGATCATAGGCGCGATCGACGAACGCACGCAGAGGAAGATCGACTCCATCTACAGGCCGATCGTCATCTCGATGCCGGTGCGCGAGAAGCTGCACATGGGCGAGGATCACAGGGCCTATCTTTCGAGGCTCATCCGCAGGGCGATCGGATTCGACATCACATTGAGGCGGGGCTGATGATACTCGGGAAGATAGCCAAGATCACCGGTCCGGTTGTGGTCGCCGAGGACATGACCGGGTCACGCATGTACGACGTCGTCCGTGTAGGGACGCAAGGTCTCATGGGCGAGGTCATCAGGCTCGAGGGCGACCTGGCGACAGTGCAGGTCTATGAGGATACGTCAGGACTTGTCGTGGGCGACACCGTCGAGTCGACCGCCGGCCCCCTGATGGTGGAGCTGGGGCCGGGACTACTGAGCTCGATCTACGACGGCGTTCAGCGGCCGCTGCCGATCGTCGCGGAGCAAAGCGGCGACTATATAGCGCGCGGTACCGTGGCCTCGGCGCTGGATCGGGACCGCGAGTGGCACTTCGTTCCTGTGGTGGAGACCGGAAAGGAACTCGGCGCGGGGGACGTCATCGGGACCGTGCAGGAGAGCGTCACCATCGAACATCGAGTGATGGTGCCGCCCGGCATGGCGGGGAAGGTGGCCTCGATCGTCGCCGAAGGCGACTACACGGTGGATCAGGTGGTCGCCACTTTGGATGGCGGGCTCGAGGTCAAGATGAGCCAGTGGTGGCCGGTCAGGCAGGGCCGACCCTACGTGCGCAAACTCGAACCCAGCACCCCATTCAAGACGGGTATGCGTGTCCTGGACACCTTCTTCCCGATCGCCCAGGGCGGCAACGCTATCATCCCAGGGGGTTTCGGCACGGGGAAGACGGTCACGGAGCAGTCGCTCGCCAAGTGGGCGGACGTGGACATCATCGTATACGTCGGCTGTGGCGAGCGCGGGAACGAGATGACCGAGGTGCTCACCGAGTTCCCTGAGCTGGAGGATCCTCGGACCGGTGCCAAACTGATGGACCGCACGGTGCTTGTTGCCAACACCTCCAACATGCCCGTAGCGGCTCGCGAGGCGTCCATCTACACCGGCGCGACTCTGGCCGAGTTCTACCGCGACATGGGCTATAGCGTCGCGATGATGGCCGACTCGACCTCGCGCTGGGGCGAGGCGCTGCGCGAGGTCTCGGGCCGCCTCGAGGAGATGCCGGGCGAGGAAGGGTATCCAGCGTACCTGGCGACGCGGCTGGCCACCTTCTACGAGCGCTCGGGCAGAGTGCAGGCGCTCGGGGGGGACGAGCGTGTTGGATCGGTCACACTGGTCGGAGCGGTGTCTCCGCCGGGAGGCGACTTCTCGGAGCCGATGACCCAGAACTCCCTGCGAGTGACCGGGGCCTTCTGGGCGCTCGATACCTCGCTCGCGCACCGCCGGCACTTCCCGGCGATCTCTTGGACCAAGAGTTACACCCTCTACCTGGGTCAGGTTAGAGGCTGGTTCGAAGAGAACGTCGCGACGGATTGGCAGCAGTATCGAGATCGGGCGATGTTCATCCTGCAAAAGGAGACCGAGCTGCAAGAGATCGTCCAGCTGGTTGGACCGGACGCGCTGCCCGAATCCGAGAAGATCATCCTTGAGGTCGCGCGTATGCTCCGCGAGGACTTCCTCCAGCAATTCGCGTTCGATCCCGTGGATGCGTTCTGTCCGCCGGAGAAGGCGTACTGGATGCTCAAGGTGATCATGGCTTTCTACGACGCGGCGGTCGCGGCGCTGAACCGCGGTGTGGCGCTCCGCCAGATACTCGAGTTGCCGCTGAAGGACGAGGTCGCGGGCATGAAGACGACGCCGCACGATGAAGCGGAAGCCGAACTTCCCGCGTTGTGTGGCCGCATCGCAGACGAGGTATCCGGGATAGAGGTGTTCTGAGGTGGCAGAGACGACCACACAGGAGAGAACAGGGCGATCGCTTCTGTCCACCGAGTACCGCACCCTGCGGTACGTGACAGGTCCCCTGATCTTCGTCGAGAACGTCCACGACGTCGCCTACAACGAGATGGTCTCGATCGTGCTGCCGGACGTGGGGGAGCGCTCTGGGCAGGTACTGGAGGTCTCCGGCAACGTAGCCGTCATCCAGGTCTTCGAGGGCACGCAGGGCATCGATGTCGATGCCACCCGTGTCAGGTTCCTAGAGGAAGTCGCCAGGATCGACCTCTCCCCCGAACTCCTCGGCCGCGTGTTGAACGGGACCGGCAAGCCTATCGACGGCGGCGCACCCATCGTCCCTGAGATTAGGCTCGACATCACCGGGAATCCCATCAACCCATACTCGCGCGAGAAGCCGGCCGACTTCATCGAGACGGGCATCTCGGCGATCGACGGGCTGAACACGCTGGTGAGGGGCCAGAAGCTCCCAATCTTCTCCGGCTCCGGACTTCCCGCCAACGAACTCGCCGCGCAGATCATCAGGCAGGCGCGAGTCGTCTCTGGCGAGGAGTTCGCCATTGTCTTCGGCGCCATGGGCATCACGCATCGCGAGGCCGCCTACTTCATGGAGCAGTTCGAGAGCACCGGAGCGCTGGAGCGCGTCGTCTTTTTCCTCAATCTCGCCGATGACCCGACTGTCGAACGGCTACTCACGCCAAGATGCGCGCTCACCGTGGCCGAGTACCTGGCGTTCGAGAAGGACATGCAGGTGCTCGTCGTGCTGTCGGACATGACGAACTACTGCGAGGCACTTCGCGAGGTTTCCACAGCCCGTGAGGAGGTTCCGGGCAGAAGGGGCTACCCGGGCTACATGTACACGGACCTCTCAACCATCTACGAGCGTGCCGGTCGCATCAAGGGGCGCACAGGCTCCGTAACACAGCTTCCCATTCTCACCATGCCTGACGACGACATCACGCATCCGATCCCGGATCTGACTGGCTACATCACCGAAGGGCAGATCGTCTTGTCCCGACACCTTCATCGCAGAGGCGTCTTCCCGCCGATCGACACCCTGCCGTGTCTGTCACGACTGATGAACCTCGGCATCGGGGAGGGCAAGACGCGCGAGGACCACAGGGCTGTGGCCAACCAGCTCTACGCCGCCTATGCGCAAGGCCGCGACCTGCGCAAGCTCGTTGCGATCGTCGGCGAGGAGGCTCTTGCCGAGACCGACAGACGCTACCTGAAGTTCGCCGACGACTTCGAGCGGGAGTTCGTTGGCCAGGGTGAAGAGGGTCGCGACATCGAAGGGACTCTCACCCTGGGATGGGAGCTGTTGGCCGAGCTGCCGCTCGGTGAACTCAAGCGCGTACGCGACTTCATCGACAAGTATCACCCCAAGAGTTCGGAGATCTCCCAGGCCGCCGCCGCTCCGATTGCCGACGAGGGCGACCTCTAGGAGCCCAAGATGGAGGAAGTACGCCCAACCCGTTCAGAGCTGCTCGAGCGCAGAGCACAGATACAACTCGCCGAGCAGGGCATGGACCTGCTGAAGCAGAAGCGCGACGCCCTGCTCATCGAGTTCATGTCTGTGATGGATGAGACGTTGCGGCTCTCGGGATCACTCCAGAAGACGGTCTCGGAGGCGCAGTTCTCTCTGGCTGTCGCCAAGTCGGTGGACGGGACGGCGGCACTGAGGTCGGCGGGCATGGCAACCAAGGGCGAGATCGTTGTCGACATGACCGGTACGAAGATCATGGGTGTCTCGGTGCCTGTCGTGACCAAAGGCGAAAGTCCCCTGCGCTCGTCGTTCACCCGCGGCTACGCGGTCACCGGCGTCTCTTCGCGTATCGACGAGTCAGCGGACAAGTTCGAGCGTATTCTGGACGTGATCATCGAGTATGCCGACATCGAGACCCGTCTGAAGCGGTTGGGCGAAGAGATCAACAAGACGAACAGGCGCGTGAATGCGCTAGAACAGATCACGGTTCCCGCGCTGAGAGAGCAGGTTGCCTACATCCGCATGACCTTGGACGAGCGTGCTCGCGAGGATCTTTTCCGCCTTAAGAAGGTGAAGAAGAAGATCGAGGCCAAGAAGCGCGAGCAGGCAGCGAGTGTATGACGGGTGAGTCGAGCTGGGGTTCAACTTGGAGTAGCGGGGCGGCGTTGGCCGCCGGGGGGCCGAAAGCCGCGCCGCCCCCGCTCCACCACCACAGGGCTCACGCTCTCGCTGCTAGCCCTTTGCGGCGACGATACTGCCGACCTCGGACAGCGTATCGACGGACGAGCGTGCGTGCTTGCGAAGTTCGCGCCCCAGTGCGAGTATCCGCCAGAGATCAGTCATTTCGAGCTTGCCGAAGTGCAGGTCATCCCACTCGTCACGGGCGATGTAGGCCCACAGCTCGCCGAAAAGCCAGTCCAGCTCCTCGATATCGTGCGACGACAACTGGCTCCATGAATCGCCGAGGCCGTGCCGGAGGCGCTCGATAGCACGTTCGGAGGCTCTCGCCTTCTTTATCTGGAAGGCACGCATCCCGATGTCCTCGTCAGTGATGTCCGGACGCTGTCTACTCACGGGCCCACCTCCTAGAGCGCATCTTCGCCGCGCTTCCCGGATTCCCTTTAGAATGTGCACGTTCGGCTCATGGTCGCCAGTCACGGGACGGAGTCGAGTTCCTCGCAGTCAAGCCGACAGGAAGGTCCGAGAACGTGGAGTTCAGTGATGTGCTCGCCGCAAGACGGTCCGTGCGACACTTCGACGCCAAGCGCGCGGTATCAGACCAGCAGATCCGCGCTCTGCTAATGGCGGCGATCGCAGCGCCTACAGCTGGCAACATCCAGCCATGGCGCTTTGTGGTGGTCCGCAGCCAAGAGGCGCGAGATCGGCTGGCCTCGGCGCTGCACCAGCATTGGGCCGCCGCCGCGCCGGCCGTGATCGTCGTGTGCGTCGACCCGCGACCGTGCGCCGCGCGTTACGGTGACAGGGGAGAGCAGCTCTACTCGATCCAGGACACAGCCGCAGCCGCTGAGAATGTCTTGCTCGCGGCTGTTGACCTGGGTCTGTCCTCTTGCTGGATAGGCGCGTTCGATGAGCACGGAGTGCGAGCCGCTCTCGGACTCTCGGGCCACGTGACCCCGGTCGCCATCCTCCCTGTGGGGCACTCTGCCGAGTCTGGCGCGAGACCCGCGAGACGTCCCATCGAGGAGATTACGACCTGGCTCTGACCAAGGATGTGGCAGCGGTGACAAACCCACTCGATGAGCCCACGCTCTGGGAAGGCGGCGCGCCGACCGCCTCGGACAACGAGAACGGTACGGCGGTTGGTCCGTCGAGTCTAGCCGAGTTGAGATCAGTGATGGGGGACTGCCGGAGGTGTTCGCTTGCTGATGCACGGACCACGCTGGTGTTCGGGATCGGGGAGCCTGCCGCACAGCTGATGCTCATCGGTGAGGCGCCGGGGCGCAACGAGGATCTCAAGGGCGAGCCGTTCGTGGGGGCCGCGGGCAAGCTGCTCGACGAGCTTCTCGCCAGCATCGGGTTGGATCGCTCGCAGGTCTACATAGCGAACGTCCTCAAGTGTCGGCCTCCTGGCAATCGCGACCCGCAGGCGGAGGAGATAGCTGCGTGCACCCCCTTCCTGCGCGAACAAGTGCGCCTGATCGACCCGTTAGTGATCGCCACCTTGGGGAACTTCGCTACCAAGTTCATGATCGGAACGGAACAGGGGATCACCCAGGTCCGAGGTAGGCTGTTCCGTGTCGAGGGGAGGCAGGTGGTACCCATCTACCACCCAGCAGCCGCGCTGTACTCACCGGACAAGCGCCAGGCGCTCTTCGACGACTTCGCGAGATTGCGTGTGGTTCTGGATCGGCATCAGACGGCATGCGGCGCGCCATGAGCGCACGGGTTTTGAACTCGCATTCCGCCGAGGAGACTGAGCGCTTGGGAGAGCGGCTCGCACAAGCGCTGCGTCCTGGCGATGTCCTGGCTCTCACCGGCGATCTGGGTGCTGGCAAGACCTGCTTCGTTCGGGGCCTAGCCCGCGGTCTTGGCATAGGCGAGCCTGTCACAAGCCCCACGTTCAACATGCTGCTGGTACACCAGGGCACGCTGACCCTCTACCACTTCGATCTGTACAGGCTCGAGCGCGAGGCCGAGCTGGAGGACATCGATTTCCGGGAGACTCTCGAGTTGGGCGGCGTCTCCGCCATCGAGTGGGGTGATCGCTTTCCGAGGTCGCTCCCAGTGGATGTCCTCTTCGTCGAGCTCACCGTCACTGGAGATTCCAGCCGAAGTATGGAGCTTAGACCGAGCGGTCCGCGCTCGGAAGCGCTCGCTGTCGCGCTATACGCGCTCGCCAGTGAGGAGTCGCGCTGATGTTCACACTTGCGATAGACACAGCTACAGAGGTTGTCGCCGTCGGCCTTGGTCGCCGAGAAGCTGACGGTAACGAAGTGCTGGTGGTCAGAGATGAAGCGGTGCCGAGAGCTGCCATGTCGCGGCTGCTGCCGCTTGTTCGTGATGTGCTGTCGGATGTGGCCGTTGCCGTCGAGGACCTCGATGAGGTGGTTGTCGGGAGGGGACCTGGCTCCTTCACGGGTGTCCGGATAGGTGTGGCGACAGCCAAGGGGATCACGCACGGGCTCGACATCCCACTCTACGGGGTGGGGACGCTGGACGCGGTTGCGGCCCTCTCGGCGACCGAAGATGGCCTTGTTGGTATCGTGGGCGACGCGATGCGCGGGGAGGTCTACCCGTGCCTGTTTCGCTGCGAGAGGGGCGAATGCCGCCGCCTCGAGGAATACACAGTGGCGACTCCTGAGGGCGCGGCCCGAGTCTGGGCGACCATTAGCGACGAACCGCTGCGCCTCGCGGGAAGCGGTCTCGCGAAGTACGCCGACGTGTTCAGGGAGGCTCTCGGCGAGCGAGCAGTGCTGACTCCTCGGGAGTTCTGGCAGCCCTCGGGTCGATCCCTGCTCCAGGTGGCGTGGGGAGTGCCCCCAGGGGAGAGAGGCGAGGGCAGTCCGGGGGAGCTGCTGCCCATCTACACTAGGTTATCCGACGCCGAGGAGAAGGAACGGCGCGTTCGCGAGAATGAAGGCGAGCGCGACGTCGTCGGTGACGGGTCCGGTGTGCCCCCGCAGGGTGTGGCGGGCCCGACGGATGGACAGTCATGAGTGCGACGATCCGCCCGATGGAAACTAGCGACATTGACGCCGTCATGGCCATAGAGTGCGCTAGTTTCCCGACGCCCTGGTCGCGCGACACATTCGTGGCCGAACTTGGTCGGGAAGAGGCACGGGTCTGGGTCGTGGTGGAGTGGCAGGGGGGTGTGGTGGCCTACGGCGGCGTCGCGTTCCTGGGCGACGAAGCACACCTGATGAACTTGGCGGTGAGGAGCGACTCAAGACGAATGGGTCTGGGCTCGGCGATACTCGTGACTCTGCTGGAGGCGGCAGTTCAGCGCGGGATCAACTCGGCCACTTTGGAGGTCCGCCCTTCGAACGTGGACGCGATCCGCCTGTATGAGCGCACCGGATTCACGTCCGTGGGATCTAGGCCGGGATACTACGGCGACACCCGCGAAGATGCAGTGATCATGTGGGCGCGCGATCTATCTCGCCGGGCGAGCCGCGAACTACGCGCTGCGATAAGCGCTCGCGGTGAGCTCGCGCTCACGCACTTCCAGCCGAGCGGCACACTTGGGGCTGAGGGCGCCGAGAGCCGTCCGCATGGCGCAAGTGACCCAGACGAGACCCTGATCCTCGCCATCGAGACGTCCTGCGACGAGACGGCGGCAGCCGTGATGCGCGGTGGACGTGAGCTTATGTCGAGCGTGATATCGAGCCAAGTGGACTTCCACAAGAGGTTTGGCGGGGTAGTCCCCGAGATAGCGTCGCGCAAGCACACCGAAGCGATCGTCGCCGTTGTCGACGAGGCGCTGGAGAAAGCGGGTGTCTCCCTGGCGGACTTGGATGCCCTTGCCGTCACCCAGGGGCCGGGCCTGGTGGGAGCACTCGTGGTGGGCCTCGCATACGCTAAGGGGCTGGCTTTCGCCACGGGCCTTCCCCTAGTGGGCGTCAATCATCTCGAAGGGCACATCTTCGCGAACATGCTTGCTGATCCTTCGGTCGAGCCGCCTCTGGTTGCGCTCGTCGTGTCGGGCGGCCACACGTCACTCGTAGACATGCCCGAGTGGGGTGAGTATCGCCTTCTCGGCCAGACTCTCGATGATGCGGCGGGAGAGGCCTTCGACAAGGTTGCCAAGCTGCTCGGGTTGGGCTATCCGGGCGGTCCGGTCGTCTCGAAACTAGCCGCCGAGGGAGATCCGCGAGCCATAGCCTTCCCTCGGGCGATGCTCCACTCCGGCAACTTCGATTTCTCGCTGTCCGGTCTGAAGACAGCGGTGCTGAATCACGTGAGGCGCACGCTGGGAGCGGGAGGAGAGCTGAACCTCCCCGATCTGGCAGCCTCCTTCCAACAGGCGGTCATCGACGTTCAGGTAGCCAAGTCCGTCCGAGCGGCCGAGCACTGCGGAGTGCGGACCTTCTGTCTCGCGGGGGGTGTGGCGGCCAACGCAGCCCTGCGGGATGCACTCAGAGTCGCACTTGAAGAGCGCGGCGTCAGACTCAGCGTTCCGCCCGTGAGCCTCTGCACGGACAACGCCGCCATGATCGCAGCGGCCGCCCACCACAGACTGCTGCACGGGCCGGGACTCGGACTGGACGCGGATGCCTCACCAGCCCTTCGCTTGGGTTGAGCCTCTGCCAGCGAACGGCGTTGCTTCACCCTCGGGCGTGACTTGCCCGGCGCGCCGTTAGGGCGCTGCCGAATCTGAGCGTGAGTGTATCAAGTCGGCGTCGAAACTGCCTGCTCAATACACTTGCATATGGCTGCGCGTAGCGCTAGAATCCCGTCTGCGTTGGCAGTCAGCTCTAAGGAGTGCTAGCACTTGCGCGAGAGAACTGCCGACGCAGGGGTACCAATACGTGGCGGAATCGCCGACTAGACGCTCCGCTGCGGCAGTTGGACATGGTAGTGCAGGGAAGGCACGGATCAGGAGGGCAGGGAATGAAGATCAAGCCATTGGGCGACCGCGTGGTCGTCAAGGCCGCGAAGGCGGAGGAGCAGACCAAGTCCGGTCTGATCATCCCGGACTCAGCGCAGGAGAAGCCACAGAAGGGCGAGGTCGTAGCCGTAGGCGAGGGTCGGTGGGATGAGGATGGCGAGAAGCGCATCCCGATCGATGTGAAGGTCGGCGACGTCGTTCTCTTCAGCAAGTACGGCGGCCAGGACTTCAAGATCGACGACGAGGAGTACAAGGTCCTCGAGGTTCGCGACATCTACGGAATAGTCGAGGGCTAGGAGCGCTACGGCGCACCTCGGCCAAGAATCCCGATCATCAGGACTGGAGGAGATACCGGATATGGCCAAGGACATCAGGTTCGACGAGGAGGCACGCCGGGCGCTCGAGGCTGGCGTGAATAAGCTCGCCGACGCCGTCAAGGTCACGCTGGGCCCCAGAGGCCGCTACGTCGTGCTCGAGAAGAAGTTCGGCGCGCCGACGATAACCAACGACGGTGTGACCATCGCCAAGGAGATCGAGCTCGAGGACTCGCTCGAGAACATGGGTGCACAGCTCGTCAAGGAGGTCGCCACCAAGACGAACGACGTCGCCGGTGACGGAACCACCACCGCCACTCTGCTGGCGCAGGTCATAGTTCGCGAGGGGCTGCGCAACGTCGCCGCTGGCGCCAACCCGCTCGCCATCAAGCGCGGCATCGAGAAGGCCGTCGACGCAGTGGTCGAGGCGATCAAGAGCAACGCCAAGGAGATCGAGGACCGCGAGGAGATCGCCCACGTGGGCGCCATCTCGGCAGCGGACGACGCCATCGGTGACAAGATCGCTGAGGCGATGGAGGTCGTCGGCAAGGACGGCGTCATCACCGTGGAGGAGTCGCAGACCTTCGGCATCGACATCGAGACCGTCGAGGGTATGCAGTTCGACAAGGGCTACGTGTCGCCCTACATGATCACGGACGCTGATCGTATGGAAGCCGTGCTCGAGGATCCGCTCGTGCTGATCGCCAATCAGAAGCTCGGCAACGTGCAAGATCTCCTGCCTGCTCTGGAGAAGGTCATGCAGGCGGGCAAGCCTCTGCTGATCATCGCCGAGGATGTCGAGGGCGAAGCGCTCGCCACTCTCATCGTCAACAAGCTGCGCGGGACGTTCACCTCCGTGGCCGTGAAGGCGCCGGGTTTCGGGGATCGCCGCAAGCGCATGCTCGAGGACATCGCAATCGTCACGGGCGGCCAGGTCGTTTCGGAGGAGCTCGGGCACAAGCTCGAGAACGTCACCGTCGACATGCTGGGGCGCGCCGACAAGATCAAGGTCACCAAGGAGAACACCACGATCATCGGCGGCAAGGGCTCCGAGGACGACATCAAGGGTCGTGTGAACCAGATAAAGACCGAGATCGAGAACAGCGACTCCGACTTCGACAAGGAGAAGCTCCAGGAGCGTCTCGCCAAGCTCGCAGGCGGCGTTGCCGTCATCAAGGTTGGCGCCGCGACTGAGGTGGAGCTGAAGGAGAAGAAGCACCGCATCGAGGACGCCCTGCAGGCAACTCGCGCGGCGGTTGAGGAGGGTGTCGTCGCCGGTGGCGGCGTAGCACTCGTGGACGCCGCTAAGGTCCTGGATACACTTTCGCTCGAGGACGAGGAGGCCATCGGCATTCGCATCATCCGCAAGGCGCTCGATGAGCCGCTGAGGATGATCGCCGATAACGCCGGCTTCGAGGGTTCGGTCGTGGTCGAGAGGATCAAGCATGAGAACAAGGCAGGCTTCGGGCTCAACGCCTCGACGGGCGAGTATGGAGATCTGCTGAAGATGGGCATCATCGACCCGGTGAAGGTCACACGGTCGGCTCTCCAGAACGCTGCGTCGATCGGCGCGCTGATTCTAATTACCGAGACCACCGTCGCCGACATCCCCGAGAAGGAGAACGCTCCCGCTGCGGGAATGGGCGCCGGTATGGGCGGAGGAATGTACTAAGGAGACAACGACTGTCTCACTCCCGCAGCGGATTCTGGGGGTTTCCTAAGCGAGCGCCTGGCCGAGTGGCCGGGCGCTCGCAGTCTTCCTCGTCCCCCGCACCGGTCGGGATCTCCCGGCTAGCACGTTGCACCGGGCGCGCAAGTTGCTGCTCGGCCACACGGAGCCCAGTCGATCACGGCTGGTCGCCGCGAGAGGAGCACGTTTGTCGCCCAGCGTGGAGCGCAAGGAGGCTCTGAGTGTCAGGTCCCCTAGACCTGCATAGAGGTCGTCATGGTCCCCTAGACCTGATGAAGGGCATCCTGGTCATCGGCATGCTCTATGCGCACGTGGCGGGTGCATTCCACACTCTGAACTACATGGAGAGGTGGGAGAGGTTGCTCGCCGACTTGACCGCCTTCTCAGGCTTTGTCTTTGCTCTGGGATTCGCGGCCGAGATCGCGTACTTCTCTCTTGGAGACGAGCGGCGGGGCAGGGTGCGGCTCGCACTGCGAGGTCTCTGGGTGCTCGGCGCGTTCTACGGACTCGCGCTCATCTTCCGCACTCTGCTGGCGCCCTCACTCGAAGTGGAAGGCATTCTGGAGTTGGAGGTGCTCCCGATCTACGCGGACTTCCTTCCGTCGCTGGCGCTGGTCTTCCTCATCGCGGCGCTGTTCTATCGGACCTTCGATCGAGTGGCCGCTCTGTCCGAGCGCCGATTCTGGACATTGATACTGTCGCTGCTGGCGATGGCCGATGTGCTGAGACGTGTGCTGCCAGTCCCCGGCTCGGTTCCTGCCCAGCTCGCTCTGCTCATAGGATCCCCGGATTCAGTCAGCTTCCCTGTACTGCAATACCTCCCGCTACTCCTTCTGGGCATACGGTTCGCACGCTATCGGACGTCTGCTAACGCAAGGGGCTTCCTCGCATGCACTGCGGGCCTTGGCTTCTTCGCCTTCACCTACGCCTTTAGCGACCTGACGCGTTTCCCGCCATCTTCGGCGTGGGTCACGGGCTCTCTCGCCGCAGTGGTGCTGGTATTCTGGGCGAGTCGGGCGGCATGGCCAGTGGCACGTCGGCTTACCCCCATCACCGGACTTGGACGCAACGTGCTGCTCAGTGTCATCGTGAGTGACGTAGTGATCTTCGCCACCCTGGTCCGCGGAAAACCCAACTGCTCGTCGCTCGAAGCTCTCGGCTTGGTGGCCGGGATAGCAGCGTTTGTGCTGCTAGTCAGCAAGACAGCGACTGACTGGACGCTCTTGCCGACGAAGGCGGGTAGCTGAGTCGCAAACGCAGCGCTCTAGGCTGCGGCCAACAACCGCTTGGGGTACGCTCGCGTCAGGAAGAGTCCGAGGAGGGGGCACATGGACAGAGAGCAGGTGTTGGCCGAGTACGCGCGGCTGAAGCAGGAGCATACGCACGACCGGGACGGGTCGAACAACTACGGATGCTTCAACGTCGAGGCCTGCAACAACTGCAACTTCGTCTACAACTCACGCGCATGCATCTCGTGCCACAACTGTGACAGCCTGATCGAGTGCGTTCAGTGCGTGGACTGCAAGCACTGTGCGTTCTCCGTTGGGCTCAAGGGGGTCGAGTACCACATCCTCAATCAGCCGGTACCCTATGATGAGTACAATCGCCGGCTGCAGATGATGGGGATCGAGCCCGAGGTGGACGTCTTCTAGCAGCTAGCTCCAGGGTTGCGAGAGACTCAGTATCCTGCTTTGACGCTGGTGCCGTCGCGACGGCAGCGAGAGTGAGTTCACCAGCGGAACCGCTGGAGCCATCCGGTTGAGCCACCGGTGCGGTTGAGGGTGCCATAGGCTTCGGCCAACTGCATGGCGGCTAGGCTTATGTCGTACTCGGCCGCGCGAGCACGAGC
>CAZWGV010000005.1:52969-55191 GCA_964633595.1 uncultured Coriobacteriaceae bacterium
GGCCGAGGCCACTTGTGCTCGCATGGTCGCCTCGGCGGCTAGTCGTGTAATCGAGTCGTACAGCAGCTCTACCCGGGGCAACGCAACCAGCAGTCCCGTGACGCCGTCCTCTACGATATCCCCCACTCCCGGCGAGTCGACCCCCACGCAGGGCAGTCCCGCCGCCATCGCCTCCAGGATCGTTAGCGGGTGTACCTCGGACACCGACGCGGTGACGAGGAAGTCGCAGGCTGCCAGCATGTTCGGGACCTCAGCGTAGGGCACCATGCCCAGGAAACGAACACGTTCTTCGAGCCCTGCGTCGGCGAGCCGCTGTTCGGCCGCGTGGCGGCTGGGGCCACCGCCGATGAGCACGAGCGTTAGCCGTGGCTCACGTTGAGCCGCCAGCACGAAGGCCTCCACGAGGACATCCAGGTTCTTCTCCGGGCCCAGTCGTCCCAGGTAGCAGGCCGTCACGGACTCGGGGGGAAGACCCAGATCCTGCTTCGTCTTTGGGTTGGGCGGGTCGGCGAAAGGCCTGGTATCGATGCCGTTGGGGATCACCACGGCGCGATCCGTGATGCCGAACGAGGCTAGCCACTCGGCGATGCGCGGCGAAGGCGCGATCAGCAGGTCCACCTGTCTCGCGTACCACCGCAGATAGGCCCGGAGGTAGGTCATTCTGACGGCTCTGGGCAGGTAGGAAGCGTAGGCGTCCGAGTAGATGTCGTAGCGGGTGTGGTTCGTCGACACCACCGGTATCTTCCGAGGCTTGCACTCCCTCAGTGCGAGTCGGCCCGAGACGAACGGATGGTGGACGTGGGCCACGTCCAGGGAGCGGATAATGCGGCGGGCCGCCGGCGAGAAGCCCAGCCCGAGCTGCCACCCCGTGCTCCCCCAGGCGATCGCCGGCGATCGGATCACGTTCGGCTCATCGTCGACATGGTCCCGATTCCCGAACGTGAAGACGTAGACTTCGTGGCCCAGCTTCTCCAGCTGCGACTTGCAGAGCGCGATGTGGTTGGTGACCCCGCTTGTGTGCGGCTTGTACATGTCGGCGAACAACCCGATCCGCATGCGCCCTCCAGTCCATGACGCGAGTGGCTCGCGTCGGGTACAGTCGGTGGGACACTGCTAAGGCTATCAGCACCCGAGGGGGGAGTCAGCGCGTGGGTCTGTCCATCGGCATCGTGGGCCTGCCCAACGTCGGCAAGTCGACTCTGTTCTCGGCGCTGACCCACCGCTCGGTGGACGTTTCGAACTACCCTTTCTGCACCATCGAACCCAACGTCGGCGTGGTCCCGGTCCCCGACCCGCGACTCGACCGAATAGGCGAGATCGTGCAGCCCGAACGCACCATCCACGCCACAGTGGAGTTCGTAGACGTGGCGGGGTTGGTGAAGGGCGCGAGTGAGGGAGAGGGTCTTGGTAACCGCTTCCTCGCCACCATCCGCGAAGTAGATGCGATCGCGGAGGTCGTACGCTTCTTCTCGGATCCGGATGTCGTTCACGTGACGGGCAGGATGGACCCCGCCGACGACGTCGAGACCGTGCGCACCGAGCTGGTACTGGCCGATCTGGGCACCGTGGAGCGGGCGTTGCCTCGGCTCCAGAAGGAGGCCAAGCGCGAGCGATCCGCAGTCCCTGCATTCGACGTCGCCAGGCGCGCATACGACCGACTTGCCGAGGGCCGCAGGGCCAGCACCCTCGATCTCACGCCGGAGGAGCGGCTCGCCCTGCGCGACCTGCACCTGCTCACGCTGAAGCCGATGCTGTATGTGGCCAACATCGACGAGGCCGACATCGGAAAGACCATCCCTCAGATCGATGGGGTCGACATCGTGGGACTGTGCGCGCGTATCGAGGCCGAGCTGGCCGAGTTGGAGCCCGATGAACTGGCCGAGTACCTCGAGGCCGAGGGACTCGCCGAGCCCGGCCTGGACGTGCTGCTGCGGGGTGCCTACGAACTGCTCGGGCTGCACACATACTTCACATTCGTCCCACATGAGGAGGCCCGGGCCTGGACGCTACCGGTCGGCGGCACCGCCTTGGAGGCTGCCGCTCAGGTGCACACAGACATGGCGAGAGGCTTCATCAAGGCCGAGGTGATCGCATTTGCGGACTTCGATGAGCTGGGGAGCGAATCAGCCGCGCGCGCGGTGGGCAAGGTCAGGATCGAAGGACGCGACTACGTGGTGCAGGACGGCGACATACTGCGTTTCAAGTTCAACGCGTAGGTGTCA
>CAZWGV010000006.1:0-1594 GCA_964633595.1 uncultured Coriobacteriaceae bacterium
CGCCCCCGCGCCCGGCGCGCGGTACGTGCCCCCGGCAAGATGCCCGGCCTCGTCGCAGACCGCTGGGTTCCTGCGAGCGTCCCCTCCTACTCCTCCCCCGCCCGCTTGACGAACCCCCGGAACCGTCTGTCGAACTCCAGGCGCACCAGGCGCACCTTGCGGTCGCAGCCTATGCACCGAAGCCCGATGTCCATCCCAAGCTTGGTGACCTCCCACTCATTGGTGCCGCAAGGGTGGGGCTTCTTCAGCCTCACCACGTCGCCCAGGCGGATGGGCGTGATGGGAACGGGCATCCGCGGCCTCCTAGCCGGCACTCCTCCCGAGGTGTCTCGCGCGGCCCCGCTCGCGCGGATGCGCGCGCGCGGCTAGAGTATAGCCGCACGACAGGCGCCGCACCCGAGGGAGGCACCCGCATGCAGACCCGCGCCATCCTGTCCGTTCTCGGCGAGGACCGAGTCGGGCTCGTAGCCGCGATATCCACCACGCTCGCCGAGGCCGGCACCAACATCGAGGACATCCGTCAGACGATCATCGGCGGGATGTTCTCGATGACGATGCTCGTCACCGTCGACGAGGAGAAGACACCCTTCGAGGAGGTGCAGCGCAGGCTGACCGAAGCCGGCGAGCGCGTTGGGGTACAGGTCACCCTGCAGCGCGAGGACTTCTTCCGCTTCATGCACCGCGTGTAGCCGCCCCACCAACGCCCGGCGGCCGCAGCCACTGCGCAGCCGCCGCGTCCACACCACTCGCCCCTCACCCACAGGAGACGCATGGACATCAGCCCTGAGGAGATCGTCGAAACACTGCTGATGGTCACGCAGCAGAATCTCGACATCAGGACCGTGACGCTCGGACTCTCGCTCGACGGCTGCGCGGACCGCGACGTGAACGTGGCGGCCGACCGCCTCTACGAGACCGTCACCCAACGCGCAGAGCGGCTCGTTCCCGTCTGCGAAGCCATCTCGTCCGAGTACGGCATCCCGATAGTGAACAGGCGCATCGCCGTCACCCCGGCCGCTCAGCTTGCGAGCGCGGCCGATAGCGCCGACATCACTCCGCTCGCGCACGCGATGGACCGCGCGGCCCAGGCCGTCGGAGTGGACTTCATCGGCGGCTTCTCGGCCCTGGTGCACAAAGGCATCGGCGAGGGCGACCACCGGATCATCTCGGCCATACCCGAGGCTTTGGCCTCCACCGAGCGGGTCTGCTCATCGGTGAACGTCGCCTCCACTCGGGCCGGCATCAACATGGACGCGGTCCTCCTCATGGCCGAGACCATCAAGGCAGCCGCCGCCGCAACGGCCGACCGCGACGGGATCGCCTGCGCCAAGCTGGTGGTCTTCTGCAACATGGTGGAGGACAACCCCTTCATGGCGGGCGCGATACACGGCGAGGGCGAGGCCGACGCGGTCGTGAACGTGGGCATCTCGGGCCCCGGGGTCGTGCGCGCGGTCGTCTCGGCCCTGCCCGAGGACGCCGACCTCACCGCCGTGGCCGAGGCCGTGAAAGCCACTTCCTTCAAGATCACCCGCGCGGGCGAGCTCATCGCGCGAGAGGCCGCCCGGAGACTCGGCGTGAGCATGGGCATCGTCGA
>CAZWGV010000006.1:1604-21327 GCA_964633595.1 uncultured Coriobacteriaceae bacterium
CGCGCCCACGCCCGCTGAGGGCGACAGCGTCGCCGACATCATCGAGGCGATGGGAGTCGCGAGGTGCGGGGGACCGGGCACCACCCTGGCGCTCGCACTGTTGAACGACGCCGTGAAGAAGGGCGGCGCGATGGGGACCAGCTCGATCGGCGGGCTCTCGGGCGCATTCATCCCCGTGTCCGAGGATGCCGGGATGGTCCGCGCGGTCGAAGCCGGCGCGCTCACGCTCGAGAAGCTCGAGGCGATGACCGCGGTGTGCTCGGTGGGCCTCGACATGATCGCCTTGCCAGGCGACACGAGCGAGGAGACCCTGGCGGCGGTCATCGGCGACGCATGCGCGATCGGCGTCATCAACGACAAGACCACCGCCGCTCGGCTCATCCCCGCCCTGGGCAAGAGACCCGGCGACCGGGTGGAGTTTGGCGGGCTGCTGGGCGCGGCGCCAGTGATGGCGGTGAACGGGTGGGCGGGCACTACGCTCGTGCGACGCGGCGGACGCTTTCCGGCACCGCTGAGCAGCCTGCGGAACTGAGGGGGCTGGGCGCCCGGGGAGGGGGTGATCCTCGGCGCCCTGACGCCCCGCTACATCCCCAGGGCCTTGCGGAAGCCCCGCGCCTGCCTCCGCGCCACCGGAACCCTCGTCTCGTCGCGGTCCGAGACAACAACAACGTAGCTGCCGTTCTCCCGCACGATCTCGCACACCTTGTCGAGGTTCACCAGGTAGCTCCTGTGCACCCTCACGAAGGACTCCTTGGCGAGACGCTGGCCAAGCTCCCCCAGCGTCGAGTCGATGAGGTACTGGTTCTCGAATGTATGCACGTAGGTGGACTTGTTGCGCGCGGACGCGAAGATGATGTCGTCGATGTCCACCAGGACGGTCCGACCACCCTTGCGAACCGCCAACTTGCGGATCTCGCCGTCGCGTGTGCGCGCTTCGCCGGCACGAGCCCTCGCGACTACAAGACTTCGCACGCGAGCGGCCAGCTCCATGACACTGAACGGCTTCGATACGTACTGCTGGGCACCTTGCCGAAACGCGAGCGTCTTGGCCAGGTCCTCAGTCTTGCCCGACAACATGATGACGGGCAGGTCCGCCGTGGCCGGGTTGGATCGGATCTCCATAAGGGTCATCCAGCCGTCCACACGCGGCATCATGATGTCGAGCACTACAACGTCCACATGCTCGGCCGCGAGGATACGCAGCGCCTCGGCACCGTCCCCCGCTGTCAGTACCCTGAGGTCGTCGGCCTGCAACCCTTCGCGCAACATCTCGACAACGGGTGCTTCGTCGTCTACGACGAGCACGCTGGCGCGGTCCATCGCGGCCTCTCTCGGTCCTCGGCTCTCATCCATTGTGGACCGCTCATCCTACCTCGGACCATCATGATAGCGCCTGACTCCCCCGGATGGCCGTACGGCCTGCGCTCACGCCCCCGCATCGCCGTTGCGCAGCCACCCATCCATCGCCTTCGCCGCCTTCTTACCCGCTCCCATCGCGAGAATCACAGTCGCGGAGCCGGTAACTATGTCGCCACCCGCAAATACGCCAGGGAGAGAGGTGGCGCCGTCCTCGTCTGTGACCACGTACCCGCGCGAGTTGAGCTCCAGACCGGGAGCGCTGTCGAGCAGTAGCGGATTAGCTCGGGTCCCCACCGCGATGATCACCGTGTCGCACTCGATCTGGAACTCAGAGTCGAGCACGCAAACGGGCGCCCGCCTGCCCGAGGAGTCCGGCGCGCCCAGCTCCATTAGTGTTGCCACCAGGCCGGTCACCCAGCCGTCCCGTCCCACGATCTCCACGGGCGAGCAGAGCATCCTGAACTCGATACCTTCCTCGCGCGCGTGCTCGATCTCCTCTCGGCGCGCCGGCATCTCGTCCTCGGTGCGCCTGTAGACCAGGAAGACTTCCTCGGCCCCGAGGCGTAGCGCCGTCCGCGCCGCGTCCATCGCCACGTTCCCGCCGCCCACCACTGCCACCGAACGCCCTCGCGCGACCGGCGTGTCGAACTCGGGGAACTGATATGCCTTCATGAGGTTGCATCTGGTGAGGAACTCGTTGGCCGAGTAGACGCCGTTGAGGTTCTCTCCGGGAACCCCCAGGAACACCGGGAGCCCCGCGCCGCTCCCGATGAAGACCGCGTCGTAGCCGAGTTCGCCCATCAGCTCGGCGACGGTCACCGTCGCGCCCACCACAACGTCGCACTCGATCCGTACGCCCATGCTCTCCAGGCCCGCGATCTCCGCCCGCACGATAGCTTTGGGCAGACGGAACTCGGGAATGCCGTAGACGAGTACGCCGCCGGGCGAGTGCAGTCCTTCGAAGATGGTCACTTCATGGCCGAGCCTCGCCAACTCGCCCGCACACGCAAGCCCGGCCGGTCCGGACCCCACGACGGCTGCCCGCTTGCCGCTGGGTGCGCCCACTTCCGGCACGCAGCGGTGCTCGATCTCGCACTTAAGATCCCAGTCGCCCAGGAAGCGCTCGATCCGCCCGATGGCCACAGGCTCGCCCTTGCGGGAGAGCACGCACGCCACTTCGCACTGGTCCTCCTGAGGGCACACTCGGCCGCAGACGGCCGGCAGGGCGTTGCGCTGCTTGAGCACGGCCACGCCGTCAGCCCACTCGCCGTGCTCGGCGTGACCGACGAACGCCTTGATGTCGATGTTGACCGGACACCCCTCGATACAGGTGGGATTGGCGCACTGGAGGCATCTGGCGGCTTCGGCGCGCGCCATCTCCTCTGTGTAGCCGAGCGTCACCTCGTCGAAGTCGCTCGCCCGCTCTGCGGCCTCGCGCTCGGGCATCGCCGTGCGGGGCGCCTTCGACGGACGGCGGCGTTCTGGGGTCTCGCCTCCTGAGCCAGGGGAGCCGTTGCTCACAGATGGCATGCGCAGCCCTCCGAGTAGCGGGCGTCGGCCTCGCGCTCCTCGTCGTTGTAGACGCGCTGCCGGCTCATGAGTTCCTCGAAGTCGACCTCATGGCCGTCGAAGTCGGGACCGTCCACACAGCCGAAGCGGGTCACGCCGCCAACGCTCACTCTGCAGGCTCCGCACATGCCAGTGCCATCCACCATGATGGGGTTGAGGCTCACCACACACGGCACTCCGTGTTCCTTGGCCGTAGCAGCGCAGAACTTCATCATGATCGCCGGTCCCACGGCGAAGGCGAGATCGATCGAGCCCTCCTCGCAGAGTTCGACCAGCGGCGCGGTCACGAGTCCCTTGCGCCCGGCCGAGCCGTCGTCGGTCACGATCTCGGTGCTCACCCCCAGCGCCTGGATCGCATCCTCGAGGATCAGCAGATCTGCCGAGCGCGCACCCAGGATCACCGTGACGTCGTCACCGGCCTCGGCCATCGCCCGGGCGACCGGATAGGCGACCGCGGCACCCACGCCGCCACCAACCACCGCGACACGACCGAGTCCGCCCGCGTGGGATGGCTTGCCCAGCGGACCGACGACGTCGGCGAGCTCGTCGCCCACCTTCCGGTGCGCGAGGGCATGAGTGGTCTTGCCCACCCGCATGAAGACGAAACGCACCCAGCCCTCCTCGGCCGACCAGTCCGAGAACGTCAGCGGAATGCGCTCCCCTGTCTCGTCGACTCGGACGATGAGGAACTGCCCGGCCCGAGCCTTGCGGGCGAGCAGAGGCGCCTGGACGCCCATCTCGAAGACGGCGTCAGAGAGCTGTCGCTTGTGCACGACCGCATACATGGGCTGTCCCGATGGCCGGAGGACGTGCGGACACTATACTAGTCGAGGACGCCCCACGTCATGGGGGGCGACGCAGTCACTTCGTCACGAGGGGGCGCTCATCCTGGGACCACCGAAACGCCCGAACAGAACGACGCGTGGCGTCCTGGCCGCCGCCGTGGCGCTCGCTCTCACCCTTCCCGCCATCTCGCTGCCGCTCGGCTGCCAGGCAGCCTACGACGGCTCGGTGGAGGACGCGCGCGAAGCGCTCGGCACGATCGTGACGATCACCGCGTACGGCGAGGATGAGGCGGGCGTGCGAGGAGCTATCGACCGCGCTTTCGATGCGATCCTCTCCGTGGAAGCGGAACTCGACGCGTACGACGCATCCTCGGCGGTGTCGGTGTTCAACGCCGACCCGTTCACGCCGTGGCCGGTGTCCGAGCGTCTCGGGAAGATCCTCTCGGCCTCCGCCGTCTACGGTGCCGATGGCGCGTTCAGCGTCGGGCTCTTCGGGGTGATGCGGCTCTACGACTTCGGGGGTGCCCAGCGCGTGCCATCTGCCCTGGAGTTGGCAAACGAGTTGGCGGCGGTTCGCCTCATCATCGAGACTGGTGGCCGCCTGTACTTCGCGCCCCAGCAGCGGACTGGAGCGATGCCGGGTCTCGACCTCGGCGGTGCACTGAAGGGCCTCGCGCTAGATGAGGCGGCGGCCGTGCTCGACAGCGCGCCCGCAGTCACGGCTGCTCTACTCACAGCCGGCAGCACAACCGTCACGCTGGGGAGCAAGCCTGATGGCGAGCCCTGGCGCATCGGTGTCGAGGATCCCCGGAAGCCCGGACGGCTGGTGGCCACGATCGAGGCCACCGGCTCTACTACCGTTTCCACGTCCGGCGACTACCAGCAGTACTTCGAGCAGGACGGCGTGCGTTATCACCACATCCTGGACCCGATCACAGGGCGGCCCGCGAGGGGATTGCGCTCGCTCACGGTCGTGGGTGCGCCGGACGGACTGATCTCCGACATCCTGTCGACTGCGCTGTTCGTGGTGGGGCACGACCGCGCTCCCGCGTACGCGGACGAGATGGCTCGCCGCGGTGCCCCCGGCCTCGCGCTCTGCATCGTGGACGACTCGGGACAGCTCACGATCACTTCGCCGCCCGGCGCAGCGGCGAAGATCGTCCGCAAGGCGAACCCTCGGCCCTAGGCAGATCGCCTCCAGACGGCGACCGGCTACTCTCCCATCCAGCCCTTCACGAACCCATAGACAACCGGGACCTCGAAGTACTCACCGTTGAAGGCTTTGACGGCAAGTACGATCTCGTAGATGAACGCCAGGAAGCCTATGGGGATGGCGAGAAGCCCCAAGATCCCCGTCATGCTCAAGGCAGTGACCACTATCCAGACGCCGGCCGACAGGCCCAGCGCCTGGACGGCGTGGAACTTGACGAACCGCTCGTTCTTGTACGGGTCGATGAGGATGGCGATCAGCGCGACTATCCAGATCGGGTAGCCGATCGCCGCCAAGATCTTGCTTGTCTCGCTCGCTGGTCCCGGGCGACCGCCCGCCGTCTGTGGCGCAAAGGGCGCGCCTGGGGGAGGCGGTGCGTCCGGCGCTGGCGGTGGCGGTGGGGGCGGGGGCTCGGCAGCACGAGGCGGCGCTGGCGGTGACTCCGGCGCTGGCGGTTCGGAGATGCCGCCGGACTCGGTCATGTCCTGGGTGTCATCCATGTCGCTCATCCTTCCGAAGATACTCATGCGGGAGAAGCACCCGCTCGCCGACCGCACGCCGGACCGTGTCCGACCCGTTTGGATATACCCGAAGCCGATGGTAGTATTTCTCTCGACCTGGCGCCTTCCGGCGGCAACCGACGATACCTGGGCATCACGCCATCGGAGGACTTCATAGCATGCGTCGCAGCAGCGCCGTCATCGTCATCCTGCTGGCCCTGGCCCTCGGCCTCGGCCAAGCACTCCCATCCCTCGCGTCGCCATACGACGACATAAGCGCACGTCGCGAGAAGGCGGCTGCCGCGAGAGAGGCGGCGAAGGAGGCCGAGGACGAGGCGTCGCGCCTGAGCGGCGAGGCGCAGGCGCTCGATGCCCAGGCCGAGTTGCTGCAGGAGCAGATAGACGAGCTCCGCCCCCGGATAGCCCAGGCAGCGGCGCGCGCTTCGAGACTGCGCGCCGAGGTAGCGTTGTTCCGCTCGCGCATAGCCCAGAAGGAAGCACACATCGCGCGCACCGAGGCCGAGCTGGCCCACCAGCGTGGTCTGCTCTCTGAGAGGCTCACCGGCACGTACAAGCAGGGCGAGCTCTTCTACCTCGACCTGCTGCTCGGCTCCGACGACCTCACCGACCTCGTAGCCCGAACGGCGCTCGTCCAGCGCGTCATCATCGCCAATCAGCGCCTCGCCGTCGATCTTGAGCACACAACGTTCGAGCTAGGACAGGCCAGGGACGCGCTAGCTCGCGACCTTGAGGCGGTCTCGCTGAAGAGGGCCGATGCAGAGGCCGAGCAGCGCATCCTGAGCCGCATGGAGACAGAGCGCGCCGGCGCCATGAGAGCGAAGCGCCATGCAGAGGATGAGAAGCGGCGTCTCGTCGCAGAGAACAAGGAGAACGCCGAGCGCCTGCTCGCGCTCGCGGAGGCCGAGGAGCGGGCGGCAGCCGAGATCGAGGCCGAACTGCGGCGCGCCGCGTCGCGGGGCTCAGGCCGCTACGCGGGCACCATGGCGTGGCCTACCCCGGGCTACACGCGAATAACCTCGGGCTATGGCTGGCGCATCCACCCCATCCTGGGCAGCCGACGCTTCCACAACGGCATCGACATCGGTGCGCCCACAGGGGCGGACGTGGTGGCCGCTGGGACCGGAGCGGTGCTGTTCGCCGGAACGCGGAGCGGCTACGGCAAGACGGTGATCGTAGACCATGGCGACGGCGTAGCCACCCTATACGCGCACCTGAGCCGAGTTTCCGTGTCGCAAGGTCAGGTCGTGAGCATGGGCTCTGTAGTGGGCGCGATCGGCTCCACCGGACTCTCGACCGGCCCCCACCTGCACTTCGAGGTGCGTGTGAACGGAGCCTCATCCAACCCGCTCGGGTTCCTCTAGGCGCGCAGGCGCTCGTACCCCGCTGCCCGCAACCCCCGGATGTCCCCCGGTCTTCGCGCTAGTCGGCGTTGTGCTCGCGCATCGCCGCGTCCACACCGTGCTCCAGCACGTGCATCACCGCTTGCGCGGCCGTCGGGATGGACGCTTCCAGCTCCTCGAGCGCTGTGCCGCGCACTGGCTGCAGCACCCAATCCGCCGGGTCCATACGCCCGGGAGGACGCCCCACGCCGACACGAACACGGATGTACTCTCCGCTCCCCAGCGCTTCCGTCACGGACCTAAGCCCGTTGTGGCCCCCGTGGCCGCCGCCCACCTTGGCCTTCACCGACCCGGGGGGCAGATCGATGTCGTCGTGGACGACTACCAGCTCACCAACAGGAACCTCGTGCGCCTTCATCAGTCGAGCCACCGCCCGACCCGAGACGTTCATGAATCCCTGCGGCTTGGCAAGAACAAGTTCGTCGTCACCTAGACGCGCAACTGTGACGGATGCGCCAACCTCGGTCCGCCAGTAGACGCCTCGTAGGTTGTCCGCGAGCAGGTCGACGACCATGAAGCCCGCGTTGTGACGGGTTGCGGCGTATTCAGGCCCCGGATTGCCGAGACCGACGACCAATCTCGCCATCTCCGGAAGCTAGGCCCCCTCGGCCTCCTCGGCCTCCTCGGCCCTCTCGCCGATGAGCTCCGGCTCGAGTTCCTCTTCGACCTCTTCGACCTCTTCGACCTCGATCCTTGGAGGTGCGATCGAGCACACGATCGACTGAGGATCATCGAGGATCGAGACGCCCTCGGGCGCAACGAGGTCCTCAACGTGTATGCTGGAGTTCATCTCCAACGCACTGATATCGACGGTGATACTCTCCGGCAAGTCCCTGGGGAGCGCCTCGACGCTGATCTCGCGAAGGTTGTGCATGAGGACGCCACCCTCCTTCACGCCCACGGCGACGTCCTCGCCCTCGTACCGCAGCGGGACGGACACCTGAAGAACCTCGTCCATCTTCACCACGTAGAAGTCGGCGTGCAGGACCGTCCCCTTGACCGCGGCGGACTGAACCTCCTTGATCACGACATCTACCGGCTCCTTCTCGCCCTCGATCTTGACCTGGAAGACCGTAGATGCCCCTCCGTGCGCCAACAGCATCTCGAAGTCGTGTCGATCCACCGAGATCGGAGTTGCCTCGCGCCCGTGACCGTAGATCACGGCGGGGACGAGTCCCTCAGCACTCAGTCGCCTGTTCGCCTTCCCGATCACGTCTCGAGGCTTCGCATCGAGGATGGTGGTCGTTGCCATTTGGGATTCCTACCTCTCTTGCCGCTTGGTCTGTGCCTGCAGTCCGACTGACGGTCGGCCGAAGCTCCTCTAGAGCTGGAAGTCCGGATCGAACAGCTCCGAGACCGACTCGTCCAGAAAGACGTTCTCGATGGCATGAGCGAACAGGGGCGCGACGCTCAGCACCTTGATCTTGCCATGCCTGCGCTCGGCCGGCACCGGGAGCGTGTTGGTCACGACCACCTCTTCGATGGGAGCGCTCTCGACACGGTCGTATGCCGGCGGCGAGAAGAGCCCGTGCGTGGCGCAGACATAGACCGCCGAGGCGCCCTGCCCTATCAGGGCCTTGGCGCCCTCGGTGACCGAGCCCGCCGTGTCTATCATGTCGTCGATGACGACAGCTGTCCGGCCTTCGACCTCGCCGATCACGTGGGTTACCTCGGCCACGTTGTGATCGGGTCTTCCCTTGTGCAGGATCGCCAGGCCGGTGCCCAGCATGTCCGAGAGCTTCTTGGCCACCTTGACGCGTCCGACATCGGGGGAAACGACTACTACCCGGTCCAGCTTCAAGCTAGTGATGTAGTCGGCGAGGATCGGCAGGGCCGTCAGGTGGTTAACGGGTTCATCGAAGAAGCCCTGGATCTGCCCCTGATGCAGGTCCATCGCGATGACACGATCCACGCCGGCCACCGCGAGCAGGTCTGCGACTAGTTTGGCTGTGATCGGCTCACGTGCCGCGGACTTCTTGTCCTGCCGAGCGTACGCGTAGTGCGATACCACAGCGGTGATCGTCTGCGCGCTGGCACGCTTGGCTGCATCGATCATGACCAGGAACTCCACGAGCGAGTCGTTAACGGGCTCGCACATCGACTGGACCAAGAAGACATCAGCACCGCGAACAGACTCGAGGTAGCGGCAGTAGATCTCCCCGTTAGAGAAGCGGCTGAGCTTCACGTTGCCCAGCTCGACGCCCAGGTGTTCGGCGATACCCTCCGCCAGCTCAGGGTGTGAGGACCCCGCGAAGACCATCATCCGCTTCTCGGCCATTCTCCCTACCGCTCCTTCACGCCTCGTCGTTCTTGCGTTTCCGCCTGCGAGCGGCGTAGTCCTCGATCACACGCTGCTCGCCGCGCTCGATGCCGAGCGCGCCAGGAGGGACGTCGCGCGTGATCGTGCTGCCCGCTCCCGTGACCGCCCCGTCTCCCACCTCGACCGGTGCGACGAGCATGGTATCAGACCCGACGAAAGCGCCCTCGCCTATCTTCGTCTTGCGCTTGCTCTCCCCGTCGTAGTTGCAGGTGATGGTACCTGCGCCAACGTTCGCGCCAGCCCCGATGTCGGCATCGCCGATGTAGGACAGGTGCGGAACCTTGGCTCCCTCGCCGAGGCGCGAGTTCTTTATCTCCACCGCCGCGCCCGCCTTCGCGCGGGCCTCCAGCACGGCACCGGGTCTGAGGTAGGCATTCGGGCCAACGGCCGCGCCTGGTCCCACGCTCGCCCCCACCAGCACCGACGCATCCACCACCGCACCGTCTGCGATGCTGGAGTCGGTGGCTCGCGTCTGGGGGCCGAGCTTCACCCGGTCACCCACGCTGGTCTTCCCGAGCAGGAACGTCATGGGCTCGATCGTCACGTCCCGGCCGAGCGCCACGTCGGGACCTATCCACACGAGCTCTGGATCGGTCATCGTGACGCCGGCGAGCATGTGCGCGGTGTTGATGCGTCTTTGCATCACGCTGGTCGCCTCGGCCAGTTGAACGCGGCTGTTGACGCCGAGCGTCTCCTCCGGCTCGTCGGTTGAGACGGTGATGACTTCGTGACCTTCGGCCCGCAGGATGCCGACGACGTCCGTCAGGTAGAACTCCCCCTGTGCGTTCTCGTCCGTCACGGCATGGATGTGTTCAAAGAGGAGAGCCGAGTCGAAGCAGTAGAAGCTCGTGTTCACCTCGGCTATCGAATCCTGGCCCGGCTCCAGGTCCTTCTGCTCCACGATCTGGAGCAGAGAGCCGTCCTCGTCGCGGAGTATTCGTCCGTAACCGGTGGGGTCGGGCAGCGTAGCGGTCAGTATCGCGGCAGAGGCGCCTCTTCCTTCTCGGGCGGACACGAGCCGGTCGAGAGTCTCCGGGCGAATGAGTGGGCAGTCGCCGGCTACCACAAGGAGCGTCGGCCCTATGTCCTCGAGCGCGCTCT
Source organism: uncultured Coriobacteriaceae bacterium (assembly GCA_964633595.1). Classification (GTDB taxonomy): domain Bacteria; phylum Actinomycetota; class Coriobacteriia; order Anaerosomatales; family CAZWGV01; genus CAZWGV01. The sequence goes on from CAZWGV010000006.1 coordinate 11,870, forward strand.
CCGCGCAAGAGACCGCGTGCCCAGTTCCGAGCTGGCGGTCCTGGCGCACGGAGGCCACACCGCCCATCTCCTCGAGAAGCGACTCCACCGTCTGGGCGCCATGACCCGTCACGACCACAACAGGGTCGCACCCGATAGCATTCACGGCGCGTACAACATAGCCGACCATGGACTCGCCCAGGATGGCGTGCGCGACTTTCGGCGTATCGGAACGCATGCGAGTTCCCTCGCCTGCTGCCAGGATGAGAGCGGCGGGACGCTTCTGCTCGGCACTACACATGAGGTCGTGGCCCCCGTGAGGATCAGCTGGCTGGGGCGGTAGGATTCGAACCTACGGATCGAGGATCCAAAGTCCCCTGCCTTACCACTTGGCTACGCCCCAAGATAGGCATCCGCAGTGTATGGAAGCCCCGCTGGAGCAGTCAAGGCGACAAGTACCTGCGGAGGTACTGCCGGGAGGCGGACATGCGCTGGCGAGCCGTCGGCCGCCTCGAGCGCTCGCTGGCTTGCCGGTGCGCTCAGCTCGCCTCGGTCACCGTCTCGAAGGCGCCAACCCCGCCCTCGCGCTCGAACTGCTCGAGGACAGCCTGCTGAATGACGGTGCGCGCGTCCGAGTTGATCGGGTGACACACATCCCGAAACTCGCCATTGGGCAGCTTGCGAGAGGGCATAGCCACGAAGAGGCCCTTGTCTCCGTTCACGACACGCAGGTCGTGAACCACGAAGGAGTCGTCGAGCACGATACTGGCGATCGCGCAGACCTTGTTCATCGCGACCGGACGCAGTGTGACCTTCGTAACCTCCATGCGGGATCCCCCTTATCGCCGCCGAATGTCGCTTCCGGCCACGCCAAACAGTCTTTGCCGCTCCGGGGCGGCCAGGTGAGCGCCCCCCTACCTTCGCCCTCCGGCACACGCCAGGAGTCAGCGCGCGTACAGTACCCGCTCTGCCACCACGACGTCAACCGGCTTGTCGACGTCAGCGCCGATAGCTGCGCGATCGGTCACGATAGCCGCTGCCGGCCCGCCGAGGAGCTCCCCGATCTTGCGCTCAACGTCTGCTGGCTGAAGTCGGCCTGCGGCCAGCTCGGCGACGAACCGGATGCCGATGATGCGCGCCAGACGCAGGGGGCTCTTGCGCATATCGAACATGCGCTGTCCCGTCTCACGATTGCGCACGATCAGGGCTGGGTTCACCAGTCCCATGTTCCCTCCGGTGAAGGAGCCGCACTTCAGCCGGAGGAACGTCCGCTCGCAGCCCGGGTACTGTGCGAGCATGTCGGTCTTGGGTATGAGCGGGTAAGTGAAGTCGGCACCCGACGCGAGGCTGGCCGCAACAAAATCATCCACGTCCCGAGCGGCCAGCGTGGGGAGATCACCTGTGACAACCAGCACCGGCCTCTCACCCCTGAACGACTCAACTCCCGCAATGAGGTTGTCTATGAAGCTCCGGTCGGATACCACCAGCTTGTCGACGCTGTCCGCCCAAGCGCCAAGCTCTTCCGCAGTGGGCACAACGACCGCAATGCCATCGATCGCATCGGAAGAACGCAATGCATCGACCACCCAGGCGACCATCGGCCGACCCGCGATCGGCAGCAACCCCTTGAACCGGCAGACGGGGTCGATCACCGCACCGTCGCCGCCAGCCAATACGACCGCGTCAACCTTCACGAACTCGCCCAACCCCCAGCTTCGTCCTGTCCTGGCGACGTGCGTGTAGCCCTGGCCCACCAACCTCGACCAGCGGCTTCACTCGCGGCCTCGGCGGCAGAGTCCGCGTCGGTACAGATGCCGAACACCGCCGAACCGCTGCCTGTCATTCCGGTGCCGAGCACCCCCGGCAGGCCCGACAGCAATGCTATCGCGTCCCCGACGGAGGGTACCAGCCCCATCGACGCCTCGGTCAGGTTGTTGTACAGCAGCGAGGCCACCGCTGGGATGTCTCCGCCGCGTATCGCGCTTACCATCGACCCGGCGCCAGGCGGCGGAGGCATGAGCATGTGGCCGAAGGCCGCGTAGGCAGCACCCGTGATGACGGGCTCGCCCGGCCACACGAGCACCACATCAGCACTCAGAGGTGGCAGGCGCTCCGCGATCACGTCGCCGCGACCCGTAGTGCGCGCGCACCCTCCTTGCAGGAGAAATGGCACGTCGGCACCGAGCGACACCGCAGATTCCAGCACCGATGCACCGCCGGGATCCTCTCCCCAAGTCCGGGCTAGCTCCCGCAGCACGGCAGCGGCATCAGAACTGCCGCCGCCGAGACCCGCCCCTACAGGCACAGACTTCTCGATCGCTATCTCGAATCCCGTGGATCTTTCGAGCCGCCGAGCTAGCTCCGTGACGGCGCGATACGCCAAGTTCTCTTCGGGAGGTATGCCTAGCGAAGGCTCGCAGAAGACCGAGGGCTTCTCTGCCCCCGGAGCTACTCGCAGCTCGTCGCCGAATGCCAGGGTGTGCATGACCGTCTCTACGTTGTGGAATCCGTCGGTCCTGCGCGTTCCCACGGCGAGATAGAGATTGATCTTGACGGGTGCCAACAAGAAACGCACCTCATACCCCCAACAAAGCAAGAGCGCGAGGCTTACCGCCCCGCGCCAGCGATGACTCGGATGTCGTTTCGTACTCTAGCTGAGCCAGGGCAGGACGTTCTCGCCGTTCTCGGCGTGCGTCAATTCAACGGTCCCGGTCAGCACGTCCACGTAGCTGTACGAGACCCTTGCCGTACGGTCTCTCTTCTCGTCCACCCGCACCACGAAAAGGCTCGGGTGGATCTGCTCTAGTATGCCCTCCCGCTCCAGGATCTTTGACCTGCCCATATTCGCCTTCAAACGCATGCGCGTCCCTGTCAGAGCCTCGAGGTCGTTTCGGATCCTGGACACTTTGTCCGCCTGGTTGATCTCCTCAGTCAAATACCACCGCCTCCTCGTATCCGAGGGATTATAGGACAGATATTAACAGTCCTCAAGACAGCAAACACGCGTCTTTCAGCGCTATTCCCAGCCTGACGAAGTCATCCGGGGTGAGCGTCTCGGCACGAAGACCGGGTTCGATCCGGCAGCTCAAGAGGGCCTCTTCGACCGCTTCAGTGGACCCTCCCAGCGCCGAAGCCAGCGAGTTGCGCACGGTCTTCCTGCGCTGGGCGAACGCGGCATCTGCAGCCGCAGCCGCGAGGCGTGAATCATCTCGCCCCAGCCCGTCCTCTCGGCGCTCCAGGCGGAGCACTGTAGAGTCCACTCGGGGAGGCGGCAAGAAGCATGTCCTCGAAACCCCGAACCGCACGCTAGGCTTGGCGAGCAGCGCGAGCTTGACGGTGTATGCTCCGTAGTCCTTGCCGCCTGGCTCGGCGGCCATCCGGCGCGCGACCTCGGCTTGCACCATCACCGTTGCGGATCTGACGCTCGGCAACTCGGAGAAGATGCGCAGGACCACGGTGGCCGCCACTCCGTAGGGCAGGTTCGCGACTAGCGCGGTAGGTGGACCTAGCTCAGTCGACAACTCCGAGACGGGAACGTCCACTGCGTCCGCCAAGACGACACGCAGCCGACGGCACTCGCTCGCCAGGCTCTCCAGGGCCGGCAGCAGGTCCGCGTCCTGCTCCACAGCCACCAGCGCACCGACACGGGGACATAGGGCGACTGTGAGAGTGCCGATGCCTGGCCCGATCTCCAGCACTGCGTCGCTCTCGTCGACGTCGGCCAGCTGGAGTATGCGCCCAACCACGTTGTCATCGACGAGGAAGTGCTGTCCCAGATGCTTCTTGGTGTGAAGGCCGAATCGATCCAGCGCAGCGATGGTGGCTGACGGAGAGGCGAGAGCCGAGTGAGGCACCGGGCTAGTCGAGGACGACGACGTCTACGATGCGACGCCCCCAGGCGAGAGCTCGGGCACGCGACTCGAAGAACACGTCGATCCTCCGCCCGTCGATCGCTCCGCCCGTGTCGGCCGCGACCGCGTAGCCATAGCCCGGCACGAACAGCCTTGTCCCGAGCGGGATGACGGCAGGGTCCACGGCCACAACCCCCGCGCCAGTTCGCGCTCCGCTGGCGGTCACCCAGTCAACGCCATCGCAGCCGGGGGAGTACGCTGTCGAGAGCATGGGCAGCGTCCTGCCCGCACTTCGTGCGTTTAGTAGACCTCCGCCGCGTTCGGTCCCTCCGCGCGAAACGCGGTTGGTCACCGACCGCTTCCCGGTTCCAACGGCAACGATCTGCGACACCGGGGGCGCTATGACGCGCTCGGCCACAAGGGCGCGAGATCCCTCTACGCCACCGCTCACCAGGACGCGATGCACCCTGAGAACCCTGCCCTCCACCCCTCGCCTCACGACTTCCTTCACGCCCTCGGCGAGCATGGGATCACTGACGGTGACAGTCCCGAACGCCACGTCCGACTCGGCCTCAACGAAGCGAGCGAACACCTCGTCGGCTCGTATAGCCATGCCGGGGACGAGTGTCGCCGTCAGCGGGGGCGAAGGTTCGATGCCCGAAGCCGGGTCCAGACCGGCTGCCACCAACGCATCGGCAACCGTCGACCCAACTACGCGCAGGGAGATCTCGCGCTCGCCGAGAAGCACGCGAACCGGGATGGCTCGGCGCACGACGATGGTCATGCCGTCACGCAGAGGGGCATCGGGTGCGGGGCTGACGACGTCGGCTGCCACTACCTCTATGCCGCTCGCTCGGAGGGCGGCTGACACGTCGCGACCGCGCGTCTGTACCCGACACGGCTCGCCGTCGACGACGACCGTGACGCTCCTCTCGGTCCATGCGAAACCTGTGAGACAGACAAATACGATCGATGCTGCGACTACTGCTGCGACAAGGTCACGGAATCTCACGAGGCGTGCCGGAAAGACCGGCGAAGCTCCCATCGAGTCCCCTCGTTCGCTGCCCCCCGAGGAGAGGCGGGAGGACCGATTATAGGCGAACCTCTGAGCGGCTCACAAACCGCCAGGTGGCCTCGCGAGAGACCTCGCTCAGGGCCCCTTCGCCGCTTCGACGATGGTCCGCCCGATGGAGCAGGCCTCGGTCAGCGCGTCCTCGCGCACGGATATGTCGCGCGGTGAATCGAGGCCCTCAAAGACAGCTTCCTCCACGAGATCGACGCCGAGAACGGCGAAGACACTGCGAGTCGTACGAGTCGCGCAATCGTGGCCGTGCGGGTCGCCCCCACCTCGCACGATCAGCAGCGCGCCGGGGCGCCTCTTGCCGACAGCGCGATGCAGACGGTGAATGCGGACCCAGTAGGGCTGGAAGCGATCGTAGACGATCTTGAGAACCGCCGGGACGGTTGCGAAGTAGACGGGCGTCGCAACTACCAGCGCATCGGCGCGGTCAATGAGCGCGTGAACCGTCCGTACATCATCGTTGAGTACGCACTCGCCCGTCTTCGAGCAGCTGTTGCATCCCTTGCAGGGTTGGAGGCCTGCGTCGGCGGCAACGAGGATCTCGGGGCGCCCCCCGCCGGAAACGACACCCTCCATGCACGCTTCCAGGAGTGTGTCGCTGTTGCCGCGGCGCCGGGGACTGCCAGCGATGCACAGGACTGTCGGGTGTGTCGACCCCTCTTTCGAGGTGCTCGGCGGGTCCTCTTCGTAGGAGTCCATGCGTCGAGCCGTCGCTCAGGATCCCGAAGACCCGGTGGGACGCGAGAAGACGCAGTGGGCGTTCAGGTACAGAGCCTGGGCGAGATCGGTCACGTCCTCGCCGCGAGCCTCCGCCAGCGCCGTGGCGGTGAGAACCACCCAAGCGGGTTCGTTGCTGCGGCCGCGACACGGTTCGGGAGCAAGGAACGGGCAGTCGGTTTCCACCAACAGACGCTCACGCGGGACCGAGGCGGCAGCAGCTCGCGCCGCCTCGGCAGAGCGGAACGTCAGACTGCCGGCAAAGGAGATGTGGCATCCGAGGGATACGAAGCGTTCCGCGACTTCAGGACCCTCGCCGAAGCAATGGACGACACAGCCGGCGGCGGGCACGCCGACTTCCTCCAGTATCGTAGCTCCCTCGTCGTGCGCTTCGCGCAGGTGCAGCACCGCCGGCAGATCAAGCTCGTGCGCGATCTCGAGCTGCCGGCGAAAAGCTTCTCTCTGCGCGTCTCTCGATGAGTGCTCATAGTACCAGTCCAGCCCAGTCTCTCCTATCGCACATACACGGGAGTCGGATGCAAGCGCGAGCACACGCGCATGTGACTCGGCCGTATACGCCTTTGCGTTGTGTGGATGCACGCCGAGGGTGATCTTCACCTCCGGCGGTGTGCCGTGTGCCACACCCCAGTCCGCCAGACGCCGATCCGACTCGGCGAGCCATTCCTCGAGCGAGTCGAAAGTGGCCCCCGGCGATTCCGTGACGTCAACCACGGTGACGATGAGCATTACGCCGCCGAGCGTCGCCCTCTCTAGCGCACCAGCAGGGTCGTCGAGCATATCGAGGTGGGCGTGCACGTCAGCGACCATCGCGCCCAGCCTGGGAAGATCCAATGGACCCACCCGCTCCATAGCCACCGGAGCGTCGCCAGGAACCTGCAGCCAGTCCTCCATGGTCACTCCTCGTTGTAGATGCGAGGAAAGAGAGGCGAGCCCTTCTGCACTTGCAGGCCAGCCTCCAGGCCTCCCCACTCGGCGGCGCCGGCCAGATCACCCACTCCATGGATATCGCCAAGTCCGGCCCTGCGCCAGACCTCGGCTGACGTCTCCGGCATGATCGGGGCGGTGAAGAGCGCGGCGATGCGAACCGACTCCAGCGCGTGATAGAGAACAGCTTCGAGGCGAAGCCTGCTCTGGTCGCTCGAAGCCAGGCTCCAAGGCGCCTCGGACTCTATGTAGCGGTTCGCCTCCTTGATGAGATCCCATGTGGCCGAGAGCGCACCACCATAGTCAAGGGCGGACATCGCAGCCTCGTATCGCTCCGGGAGCGCGGCAGCCAGTTTTCGCAGCGCGCTGTCCGCATCCGTAGAGTCGTCGCTGGGTGGCACTCCCGGCGTCGTGCCGTCCAGGTACTTCTCGGTCATGTTGAACAGCCGCGAGACGAGATTGCCCCAGTCGTTGGCGAGATCGCCGTTGTAGCGCTGCACCATCGACTCCATGGATATCGAGCCGTCCTGACCGAATGGCACGTCTCGGAGGAAGTAGTAGCGATACGCGTCCACCCCGAATCGTTCCACCAGCTCTGCGGGGGTCACCACGTTGCCCTTGGACTTGCTCATCTTCTCGCCCTTGGTGAGAAGGAACCCGTGCGCGAAGACCTGGTCCGGCACATCGATCCCGGCTGCCATGAGCATGGCGGGCCAGATGACGCAGTGGAACCTGATGATGTCCTTGCCCACGAAGTGAACTTGGGCGGGCCAGAAGCTCGAACGCTCGCCCGACACCGAGGGGGAGCCGTCGGCCCCGTACCCGACCGCCGTCACGTAGTTCAGCAGTGCGTCGAACCACACGTACATCACGTGGTCCGGGTCGAACGGGAGCGGTATGCCCCATGTGAACGTGGTCCTAGAGACGGAGAGATCCTTGAGGCCCGCCCTGACGAACGAGACTACCTCGTTGTAGCGGGTCTCCGGCCGAACGAAATCGGGACGCTCCCGGTAGAGCTCCAGCAGAGGCTCTTGCCACTCCGAGAGCTTGAAGAACCAGTTGTCCTCGCGGATGCGCGAAGCCGCTCGGCCGCAATCCGGACAGGCTCCCTCGACGAGCTGGTCCTCGGCGAAGAAGGTCTCTTCATGCACGCAGTACCAGCCTTCGTAGTGACCCTTGTAGACCTGACCCGCATCCTTGAGGCGCTGCATGAAGGCTTGCGCGCCCTTGACGTGGCGCTCCTCGGTGGTTCGGATGAAGTCGTCGTTGGATATGTCGAGGAGGGACCATGTGTCGAGGAACTTGGGTGCGATGGAGTCACACCAGCTCTGGGGATCCATCCCGCTGTCGGCGGCGGCCTGCGCCACCTTCTGGCCGTGTTCATCGAGCCCGGTGAGGAAGAAGACGTCGTATCCGCGCATGCGCCGATACCGCGCCAGCGCGTCCGCGGCGATGGTCGTGTAGGCCGTGCCGAGGTGCGGCACGGAGTTGACGTAGTAGATCGGGGTTGTGAGGTAGAAGGAGGGCCTCGCCATCGGTTACGCGTCCCCCTTTTGGGGAAATGTGGAAGTGTGTTGTCCGCCCTCCGCCATCAGTGGCGGGCACGACTATATTCAGCGGGGCATGGGGGTTCGTCAACCAGGGAGGCTCTAGGGAATGAACGACACGGGCATCGTTAGACGCGTTGACGACCTTGGCCGGATAGTCATACCGATGGAACTGCGCCGGACGCTCGGTATCGACGTGAAGGACCCGGTCTCGATCTCGGTAGACGGCGACAGGATCGTCCTCGAAAAGCACCGCGATGCATGCGTCTTCTGCGGGAATCGGGAGGGGGTGCGCCAGGTCAAGGGCCGCCCGGTCTGCCCTGGCTGCCTGCGGGACATCAAGCGGCTCTAGCTCCGTCCTTCGCGTGCCGAGCCGCCCCGATTCGCGATCTCGTACACGGTGCTCCTGGGCACGCCGGTCTCCTCGGAGACCTTGCGGACAGCATCCCGCTTCGAACTGCCCGCGCTCACCAGTGTTCTAACGGCCACGTCGATGGCCGCCTCGTCAGCCGAGGTGTGAGCGCGCTGCGCTGGGGTTCTGCGTTTCCCTGGGCCGATCAGAAGCACGACTTCGCCTTTGACCTGCCGGTCAGAGAAGGTAGCCGCTAGATCCTCGATCGCGTCGCGCGCCACCTCCTCATGCAACTTGGTCAGCTCCCGCACCACTGCAGCTTGACGCCCCTGAAGGCTCTCGGCCATGACGGCCAGGGTAGCCGCCACCCTCTTGGGTGACTCATAGAAGATCAGTGTGGCGTCAAGTCCGGCTAGCTCCTCGAGTCTGCGCCTCAGCGCTCCCGCCTTCCGGGGCAGGAACCCGCCAAAGTAGAACGCGTGCGTTGGCAGGCCGGACGCCACCAGCGCCGCCACGATCGCCGACGGGCCTGGGAACACCTCCACCTGGATGCCAGCCGCGAGGCACGCGTCCACGAGCATGGCCCCGGGATCGGAGATGCCGGGCGTCCCCGCATCCGAGACGAGCGCGATCGTCGCCCCACTGCTGATGCGGGCAACCACTTCGGTCGTCTTGGCGTCGGCGTTTCGCGCGTGATACGCCTCCAGCGGTGTTCGAACCTCGTATCGCGACAACAGCTTGCGGGTCACGCGTGTGTCCTCGGCCTGGATGACGTCGGCATCCCTCAAGGCGTCGAGCACGCGCAGAGTGATGTCGCCCAGATTGCCGATGGGCGTCGCGCAGACCTGGAGTCGACCGGCCGGCGCAGACAACTGTCAGCCTTGCGGGTCGCCAGGCTCCCCCGATACCGGTGGGACCGGCGGAGGGGGCAGCGTAGGCGTCTGGGGTGGTGGCCCCAGCTGCGGCGCCTGGGGTTGCGGCGCCTG
>CAZWGV010000006.1:21427-52318 GCA_964633595.1 uncultured Coriobacteriaceae bacterium
GGTTGCGGCGCCTGAGGTTGCGGCGCTAGCGGCGGTGCCACATCGGGCCGCGGCGCCCGGGGTTGGAGGACGGTCCCGGGGGCCTCGGTACCCGACCCCGGAGCCCACGATCCAGGCTGAACAGCGGACTCGGCCCTCTGCTCGAGCCCAGCAAGCCTCCTGAAGAACACAGTCCACGCCGAGGAGGCGAACGTACCGTAGGCTGCCGAAGGCACGAGCATGACAAGTCCCCCGATGGCCCCTAGCCCGACTGCGGGACCGATCCCGCCGGCAAGTCCCACCAGAACTGCGGGCACGAACAGCACCACAGCCACGAACGCCATCGCAAACCCGTACGCGATGCCCACCCCGAACATCACCAGCCACATGAGCAGCACATCCTTGAAGCGCCCTCGAAAGCTCCGCCACGCCGCACCGATAGCGCCAGTAGCGGGCATGTCGAACAGAACTGCGAAGCGGATAGCGAGCAGATGGAGCACGCCAACGATGAACCCTGCGACCAGGACGAGGGGTACGAGGAGTGCAATGAGTCCGCACATGCCGATGATCGCACCGGCCACGGTCTCCTCCCCGCCTCTGGCAGCACCCACAGCGAACACGACCCCGAGGAGCGCAATCCCTCCCAGAACGATCACGACGGGTACCACGAGGATCAGGCCGACCAAGAACACCCGGCCCCACACAGCGAAGCCAGCTCCCCATCCGCGGGCCGCGCCCGACCAGTGACCCCGCTCCAAGTCATCAACAAGGCGGACAAGACCACCTGTGGCCGCAATGGAAAGGACCCACATGATCACACCCAGGATGACGAGGGCGATGGCGGCCACCACAACCAACTCGATGTTGGCCTGCATCCACTCGGCGGCGGCTTCGATGTAGCCTTCAGGCCCCTCTGGGGTGGAACCGGTATCGAAGCTGTAGCCGCGAAGCCCGCCCCCACCACTTCCGGTGCTGTAGCCGCCGGCGAAGAGACCCAGCACCCAAAGCGTCTTGTGACCCCAGGTAACTCGCCAGGCACGCTTGAGGATGTCAACGTAGTCCATGGCCGAGCTCCTTCCTTGATGCCGAACTCACCTGCACGCACCGTGCGGGCCCTACGGCGCCTCCTTGAGTTCGTAGGCCCGGGTCCCCAAGCCGAGAGCCTCGGCATAGACCAGAGCGTGGGTGCCGTCCACACCGGTGATCGCCGCGAACTTGTCCTGACCGCTATCGAGCCCCTCGCCTCTCGTGCCGGTCAGTCCGTCGGCACCGTTGACCAGGTCGAGAGCAGCCTGGTCGATGGCAACGATGTCGTCGGACGCGAGGACCCCGATGTCGGCGACTATCGCCGCATCCGAGAAGTGCCAGCAGTCGCAGTCGGGAGCGACGGACGTCACCAGCGTGAGGTAGACGACCTTGCCGGTCTTCCCCGAAAGCGCGCCTGCGACATGCTCGACCATCTTCTCCTGCAGAACTGATGCGTCGCTAGTCCACTGCGTGGCGATCGCCCCGTAGGGACACGCCGCCACGCATTCGCCGCAGCCGTAGCAGAGCGCGTAGTCGATCGCAGCAACTCGATCCGGACCGAGCGTGATGGCGTCGACGGGACACCACTGGACGCACCGGTTGCATGCTGTGCACTTGGCGGCCTCGACCTCCGGCCTGAAGTCGGCATGCATGCGCTGCTTCGCAGAACGGCACCCTAGTCCCATGCCGACGTTCTTGATCGCCCCGCCAAAGCCCGTTGCCTCGTGACCCTTGAAGTGGGTCACCACGACCATGGCGTCCGCATGGACTGCCGCCGAGCCTAGCCGGACACTCTCGAAATGCTTGCCCCCAGAAATGGAAACCTCGGTGGCCTCGCGGCCGTCGAGACCGTCGGCGATCAGGATGGGCGCGCCCACGGTCGAGTAGGAGAAGCCGTTGTGCACGGCGCAGGCAACGTGGTCCACGGCGTTGGCCCTCTGCCCCCGATACAGGGTGTTCGAGTCGGTGAGGAAGGGCTTGCCCCCTGCGGCGCTCGCGCGAGCGACCACCTCGCGAACGTAGATGGGATGCACGAACGCCGTTCCGCCCTGCTCGCCGAAGTGGACCTTGACGGCCACCAGATCGTCCTCGGCCACGGCGTCTTCGAGTCCGGCGCGAACCAGGAGATCGCCCGTCCGAGAGACCAGACTCCGCTTCATGGTTGTGCGTACGGGCGCAAAGTGGACAGTGGCTGGTCCTCCGCCCGCAGAGTCGCTCACCTGTGAAGACCCTCCCTGGCATCGTGCTCGTCGAAGGCTAGGGCAGCCGCACCCAGCACCCCGGCGTCGTTGCCCAGTTCGGCCCTGACGATCGAGACGTCCTTGCGTCCCGCCAGTGCCTCGCCGCTCACGATCTCCGCCGCCCGCTCAACGAGCTCGGGAGAGCTCGCGCCGATCCCGCCACCCACAACGACCAGCTTCGGGTTCAGCAAGTTCACGAGGCCCACGAGGGCGCGACCGAGCATGGTCCCGGCCTCCAGGATGATCTCTCTGGCCGCATCGTCGCCCGCGGCGGCGGCGGCCAGGACATCCTCGGCAACGAGAGCGGCGGGGTCGCCCCCCGCTCTCTCGAGCAGGGCCCGCCCCTCGCGTGTGGCGGCAAGTGCTCTGCCCTTGGCTGCGATGGCAGGCCTCCCCAGGTAGGCCTCGACGTGACCTCGACCTCCGCACGGGCATTCGGGTCCATCGGTCTCGACGACCATATGCCCGGCCTCGCCACCCAACCCGCGCGAGCCGCGGTAGGGCTCACCGTTCAGGAAGAGAGCACCGCCAACGCCGGTGCCGAGAGTGACCATCAGGAAGTCGCGAACACCGCGTGCCACACCGAATCTAGATTCTCCGAGTCCGGCGCAATGACCGTCATTGTCGATCGTAACGAGGTGCTTGACCTGTGACATCACAAGCGAGCGGACATCAATGCCCGCTAGCGGGAGGTTAGTGCAGAACTCCACAGACTGCTTGAGGAAGTCGATCTGGGCCGGAAGCCCTACACCCACACCGGCGACCTCCGAGGGATGGACTCCGGAGGTCACCTTGTCGATCAGCTCTCCGATGGCATCCACTACGGCGAAAGGACCTGACCGCGGCGTGGGGCTACGCTCCTCCTTGAGCACACGTCCTTTGCGTTCTACCAGGCCGACAGCGAGTCTCGTCCCCCCGACGTCGACGCCAATGGCGTAGCTGCTGCGCACGCCACCTCCTCAGATGTCCGAACCGGGAACGCGCAAGCAACGACAGCTGCACCCGTCTGTCGCTTCCGAGATGATATCAGTAGTCCCAGTGGATGCCCCGGTCCTTGATGAGCCCCATCGCCCTCATCTTGCCCAACATCTCGGTCTCGGGGACCGCGAACAGGCGTGCCAGGTAGCGGTAGTCGTTGAACCACTTGCGTGATTGATCCATGACCAGGTGCGACGGGAGTACCAGCTCGCTCGCGATCACCTGAGCCTCGCGATGCTCTCCCTCCTCATCTCGCCCGAAACCCTGCCCCGGTTCCTCCACAGCCAGTATGAGATGCCCTAGCAGGTGTGCGAGTGCCGAACGCTGGAGGACTTCGCTCCTCGCCCCGTTCAGCAACACGACTGGCAAGCCGTGTTCGTTGACGATCGCTCCGCTGAAGAACGACGGGAAGGTGTAGGACCTGATGGGTATGGCCAGATGAGCGGCCAGTTCGGCCAAGGATATCGGGGGTTCGTCGATGCCCGCCGCGTCGAGCACCTTTTGTGCAAGTTCCCGATAGTAGACGTCGGTGCGCAGTGGCACTTCTCGGCACTCCTGACCCGATCTCGCTTGCTCCTGGAGCTGGCGGATGTGCTATGCCGCTCAACGTGATATATCGGCTAGAGGACCACTCGGCGAAAGGGGCACCGGGGGGCTGCTGGGCGACTGGGAGACACGAGCACCGAGTCGTGTTGCCATCATCGAGACTCGGTAGCGAAGTGCCGATACACACAAGGACGAGCTACCCCAGGGCTCGTCCTGGTGAGCAGGCGTCCCGGGAGCTCAGATCGGATCCGCCCGAGAGGAGATCTGTGGACAGGGACGCGCTCATGCAGGTAGAGGAGGTCGTGCGACTCCTCGCGTCCGCCGCGAACGCGGCGCGCCTGTATCCGCGTTCGAGTGCGCTGCCGGCTGAGGCCGTCGACAGATTCGTCGCCGAGAGCCAGAGAGTCACTGCAGCGCGGGGCGCCCTTAGGCTCACGGTGGACCCCAAGGGGTTCAGGGTCAACAAGATCGCCGTCGGGAGTGGGCAGTCCCAAACTGTTGGTCTCGCCGAGGCGCTCCATGCCCTGCAGGTGGGACAACTCATGCTGGCCCCCCATATCTCCGTTGCCGAGACCTGGTCCTTCCTCGATGTCGTCAACGCAGACGCGCAGCAAGTGCGCCGGAGCGGCGGTGCTCGCTCCGCCCTGATCTCCGCCGATGTGAAGCACCTGGCGGTCATAGAGGTGACTCTGCGCGCCTCCGACGAGGAGGGGATCTTAGGACTGGATCTGGCGGCCGCACCTCTCGAGGACATAGGTTGCCAGACCCTCGAGGTGGCGAAGGTGTGGGCGTCGACCGCCTCGGCTGGAGAAGGCGACGACCAGATGGCTCTGGCGATCGACCGCCTCGAGGAGGCCGCACGCGAGGTCGCGCAGCTCCGCGTAGCCGAGGCATTGCTCCGGCTTGACGAGCACACCCGCGCCGCGATCGTTGGCGCAGCCTACGGCCAAGACCGCACCGGTGCCAAGATGCAGGGGATGCTGGGCGTGATCGCCAAGATGCAGCCTGCCGCCCTGGCGCGCCTGCTGACTATCGTGGCCGCACAGGTCGGCACCGAGCCTACTGGGCTTATCGCCGAGCTCGGGCTCCCCGAGCAAGTCTTTCGAGAACTACTGGCTATGGTCTCAGGCAGCCCGGAGGAGCATGCGGAGCGAGGAGTGCCCGAAGGCGTCGACGCCAGCGCACTCGCCGCCGAGGCAACGTTGGAGGAGTCAACCGCCGACCTCGACCGGCAGATCGCCGTGAGCCTGCCCCTGCTGGCCTCGGGACGCGCGCTCGAGACCACGGTAGCGGTAGCGCGCGCTCATCCCACTGAGGATGCGGTCGCCGCGATAGGCGAGGCACTTCCCAGAGCCGCTCGCGATGGCGCGTTCAAGGAGACCCACAGGGCACTGAGAACCCTGGAGGAGCTCTCCACCGACGTCTTATTGGGTGCGGCCGTTTCGGTGGCAAAGTCCCGCCTGGCCGACCCCGAGGTGCTCGCGGACGTCGTGCGGTCCCCGCTGACCGACACCGACGCCGCAGTGGTGGGCGAGATCGTCTCGGCGGGCGGGCAGGCAGGCATCGAGGTGCTGCTGGACACGTACGCTCGTGCGGACGCTCACGCTCGCGGGCTCTTGCGACCCGTGCTCCGCGGCATGAGCGAGCCGGTGCTGGCTGTCGCGAGCCGCCTGCTGCGCTCCTCGGACACCGCAGCCTCGAGCGTCGTCCTGGCGCTCCCCGGCCTGGGCGACCGGCGGGCCCTGACCGTACTGGCACAGGCGCTCGACCACATCGATGTCCGAGTGCGCGAGGCGGCGGTCACAGGTCTTGCCGAAATGCCCGGCAGCGAAGCCCGAGAGATGCTCATCGGCTCGGTGTGGCACTGGGATCCCCAGACCGCCGGGTACGCCGCGAGAGAGCTGGGGCGAGGGCGAGTCGAAGAAGCAGTGTCGACATTGACCAGACAGCTCGAAGACATCAACGTGTTCGAGAGGAAACACGAACTCAAGAAGGAAGTAATCAGGAGCCTGGAGTCCATAGGCTCGGCCACGGCCCTGCCCGCCTTGCGCAGGGTGGCGCGCCGCAGGCTGGCCTTCGGGCGCAAGAACCGCGAGTTGCGCTTCCTGGCGTCACACGCTGTGGAGACGCTCACGGAGGGTTCAAGCTCGGCCGATACAAACCAGAGCCGAGTCAGGTCGGCAGTCGAACCGGGAGAAGATGGATAGTGCCTGAGGAGAGAGACGCGGGGCAGGAACGACTGGAATCAGCGGAGGAGCTGGCCTCCATGACGGCCAGTGCCTCAAAGTCCCCATTCGCCACCACCCGCAAGCTGGAGTGCGCCAAGGAGCTGCTTCGCGCCCTGGCCGTGGCCCAGACGAACGCCACCCTCTACCCCGCCACCCACCCGCTGGTTTCCCAGTCGGTCAATGAGTTGGCGCAGGCGGTGGCCGGACTGGCGCAGCAGGGCTTCCCGGAGGTGACCGTCAACATCTACAAGGGCACGCTGTTCGTGGAGAACCACGTGTTCCCCGAGGAGAGCGTGACCTTCAGGAAGCTCGTGGAAGAGCTGCTCTCTCGGGGCGTCTCGGCATTGACGCTCGACAGGGCCTTTGACAAGCCGGATGCCGCCGGGCTGATCGCCCTCCTGGCCAAGGACAACGTGAGCGACGTGGAATCCGCTCGCGCCTGTCTTGAGGCGCAGGGGGCGGTGAATGTGCACCTCGCCGAGACCACGACGCTCGATGATGAGGCGCGCGAGGCGGAGAACAAGGAGGGCAAGGCCAAGGCCCGCGAGAGCTACGACGCCGGTGTGGCCGCCATGCGGGATGTCGAGACACAGGCGAAGCTGGGCAAGATCTTCGACATCGAACCGCTGCAGCGCGTGGTCAACACCATCCTCGACAACCTGTTCAGGGACCCGGCAGCTGTCCTCGGCCTGACCGCGATAAAGACCCATGACGACTACACCCTTAACCACGCGATAAACGTGTGCATTCTGTCCCTTTCGCTCGGATCCACGGTTGGGTTGGACGCCGAATCGTTGCGCTCGCTCGGACTCTCATCTCTCCTGTACGACCTCGGGAAGGTACGGATACCTGAGGACATCCTCAACAAGCAGGGGCCGCTGACCGCTGACGAGTGGCAGATCGTGAAGAGTCACGCGGCCGAGGGCGCCGACCTCCTCAAGCGCATACAGCTGGTGGACCAGATGCCGATGATCGTCGCCTACGAGCACCACAGGCGACACGACATGCAGGGCTACCCGGAAGTCGACGAGGGCCAGGAGCAGCACCTCTTCTCCAAGATCGTCGCGCTCGCGGATGCGTATGACGCGATGACGACCCGCAGACCGTTCCGGCGCGAGATCCGTCCGGACAAGGCGCTCGCGGTGCTCATGCAGGGTCGCGGCAAGGCGTACGACCCCTCGCTGACGAAGACCTTCGTGGCGATGCTCGGCATCTACCCAATGGGTGCAGTCGTGACGTTAGACAACAGCGCAACGGCTGTCGTATTCCGAGTGAACCGCGACGACCTGCTCCGTCCCAGAGTGAAGGTACTCATCGACGCGAGCGGTCGATGGCTCGACCAGCCAGAGGTACTCGACTTGCGAGTCATCTCGGCCGAGAGCGGCGGTTTCGAGCGCTCCATAGCGGACTGCATACCGGCCGTGGACGCCGGTATCGACGACGTCTGGCAGTACCTCTAGGACCTCAGCGCTGATGGCCGGTGGCCGAGCCACGCAGTGGGCGGGCGCCTGTGGTGTACCGAGCGAAATGGCCCCGCCGACGGCGGGGCCATTCTCACATGACTGGTGGCCAGGGACGGACTTGAACCGCCGACACGGGGATTTTCAGTCCCCTGCTCTACCAACTGAGCTACCTGGCCGGATAGACGCTGGTGCATCGTATCCACCTGTGTGGGCAGGGTCAAGGCATCGCTCGGCCCCGGGCTGGAGCCCTACCCGAGCCTCCTACTGCCCGACTGTGATCGTCACGGTACCGCCCGCTTGCAGCGTCGTCCCCACCGTGGGGCTCTGCTGCTTCACCTTGCCGATGCTCACCGGATCCGTCACGTAGTTCACGCGCACCTCGAGTCCCGCGTCGTGCAGAGCCAACACGGCGTCAGCCGCCAACATCCCGGTCACGGCCGGCACCTGCACGGTGCGCACACCCTCCGACACCACGATCGTCACGTTCGACCCGGCGTTGGCGTTGAGACCCGCATCGGGCTGCTGCGAGATCACGTCTCCTGCAGGCACAGCATCGCTGGGCTCAGTGCGGACCAGCACCTTGAAGCCGGCCTTCTGCAGCGCCTGTTGCGCCTCGAGTTGCGGCATCCCAGTCACGCTCGGCACGGCCGCCGTCTTCTGTCCCTTCGACACGGTCAGAGTCACATCCGACCCCTTTGCGGCCGACTCACCGGGCTCCGGCGACTGGGAGACGATCCTGCCGGGCTCCACCTTCGCGTCGTATGCCGAGACTACCTGCGTCACCTTGAGCCCTAGGGTGGACAGGGTCGCCACGGCCTGCGCCTCCGTCTGGCCGATGACCTTGGGCATGTCCACGAGTTCCTCGCCTGCGAGACCGATATCGACAACCATGCCCTCACCCACAAGCTCGCCTGGTGCGGGCGACTGGGTGGACACAGAACCATCCGCAACACCGGGAACCGCTTCGCCGGTGTAGGAAGCCCTCCCGAGGCGGAGTCCCGCGTCCTCGAGGGCTGTCTCGGCCTCCTCGGCAGTGAGGCCAACGAGGCTCGGAACCCTGACATTCAGGCTCACGAGCCCCATGTACCAGGCAGCGGCGGCGGTGCCTACGGTCGAGAGCAGGAGGATCAGGAGGACGAGCATCCAGGGCCACGCCCTGCGCTTGCGCTTGGGCGCCTCCATGACCTCCTTTTGCGCCTTGTCCAGCGCATCTCGCATCTCGTCGGGCGAAGCAAATCGTGACGCCGGGGCGGGTTCGAGTGCACGAAGGACTACCGCGTCCAGTGCGGCCGGACACTCCGGCCTGGTGCGACTCGGGGGCTCCGGCGCGCCCGCCTTGACGCGCTCGGATATCGCGGCGGCGCTATCGCCGTCGAAGGGCGCATTCCCGGTCAGGAGTTCATACAGCAGAGTTCCGACCGCCCAGACGTCCGACGCCTGCGTTGCCTCTCCGCCCTCCAGCTGCTCGGGGCTGGTGCCCCGCGCGTCCTCGGGTGGCGTGTCCGGGCCCACTGCAGCCGCACCCCTGGCGGGAGCCGACCCGAAGCCGGTCACCTTCACCGAGTCCTTGTCGTCGACGAAGACGTGCTTGGCAGACAGCGAGCCGTGAACAACCCCTCGGCGGTGAGCCATCGTCAGGGCCGAGCACACTTGCATCGCGTAGCGGACAGCACTGCCGACAGGCGGCGGACCGTGGTCGGCCAGGAGCGAGGCCATGTCCTTGCCCGGCACGTACTCCCTGACGAAGTGCACGTCGGTGCCCGAGCGCCCCCACTCCAGCAACCTCGCAATGTGGGGATGGCCCATTCCCTGAGAAGCCCGAGCCAGCTCCTCCAGCCGGGCCACCGCGTCATCATCGGCGGCGTGAAACACCCTGATGACTACGTCGCGGCCGTCCTCCGCAAGAGCGCGGTAGGTGTCGGCTATAGCCGATTCGTCGAGCGTCTCCGTGACGCGATACTTGTCGGCGAAGACGAACTCATCCATGCTCCTGCTCCCCCTAGCGGTAGGCTGCGTGGCAAGCCCGGTATCGGACCTGCCTGTCTTTTCCTGTTGTACCCCGAAACATGCCCACACTGGAACCGGTAGCGGTAACCTAGGGATGCAGGGGGTCACGATCTGAACACCTGAAGACGGGTATAGGTGATGTCATGAGGCGGGAACGAACGCTTTGGCTGGCACTGAGCCTGATAGCGGTGGGGATAACCGGGCTACTCGTCACCGCCGCGCCCGTGCTGCTGGGTTCGGTGGGCAGCGCGGGGGGGTCGGGCGGCGCTCCCCGATCCGGCTGGCTGGGTTCCGGATGGGTGGAACCTGACTCGAACGGCGCACGAATCTACATCACTGGGATCGGCGAGAAGGGCAAGATCCCCCGAACCGGGAGCGTCAACGTGATGGGTATGGTCCAGAGCGGAGGGTGCGCGCTCTGCCACGGATTCGACGGCAAGGGCGGCAGTATCACCCTGATGATGGGACCGCCGGTGGAGGTGCCAGACATCAGATACTCGACTCTCACCGAAACGCACGGTGAGGAGGGCGACCCCGAGCCTGGTTGGACGGACGACGATATCGCCAGAGCCATCACTGAGGGGGTAGAGCCCGACGGCGACGCTCTCTCGAGGCTCATGCCCCGCTGGGAGTTGCCCAGAGACGATATGCGCGATCTCATCGAGTATCTGAAGGAGTTGAGCGGACCATGATGTGGGGGTATGGGGGACTTGGCGAGTGGGCCGGGGTAGGCTGGGCGATGATGGGCCTGATGGCCCTCTTCGGCCTGCTGGTCACTGCGGGGGTAGTGCTCCTGATCGTGTGGGCGGTGCGCATGGCGTCAGGCGGCGGTCACCACCAGACTCCCTGGTCGGGCGAGGAGCGGCGCCGCGACGCTGCACTGGAGATAGCACGCCAACGGTTGGCGCGCGGCGAGATCTCCGCCGAGGAGTTCGAGGAGCTGCGCCGAAAGCTCGGTCACTGACGGCCGCCTGCGCACGGCCGGTAGTGCCTCAGTAGGGCCAGCTCCACTCGCGGACGTCCTCGGAGTCCCTGCCGTGCTCTTCGATGTACTCGCGGTGATCGATGAGCCTGTCTCTGACCAGCTGCCGCACGTATGCGACCTCGTCAGCGAGTGCCGGGATCCGGTCGACTGCATCACTGAAGAGATGGAAGCGATCGAGATCGTTCAGCACGACCATGTCGAAGGGCGTGGTGGTCGTGCCCTCCTCCTTGTAGCCACGAACGTGCAGGTTGTCATGGTTCGTGCGCCGGTAGGTCAGCCGGTGGATGAGCCACGGGTATCCGTGATACGCGAAGATGACAGGCTTGTTCTGGGTGAAGATCGCGTCGAAGTCCTTGTCCGAGAGCCCGTGAGGATGCTCCTCGGCCGGCTGCAGAGTCATCAGATCGACTACGTTCACAACACGGACCTTCAGCTCCGGGAAGTGACGCCGCAACAGGTCTGTCGCCGCCAACGTCTCGAGGGTGGGGATGTCGCCGCAACAAGCCATGACCACATCGGGCTCCCCTCCACGGTCGTTGCTGGCCCACTCCCATATGCCGACTCCCGCCGTGCAGTGCTTCACCGCCGAATCCATGTCGAGGTACTGCAGGGCGGGCTGCTTTCCCGCCACTATCACATTCACGTAGTCCCGGCTTCGCAGACAGTGGTCCATGACGGAGAGCAGGGTATTGGCGTCCGGCGGCAGGTAGACGCGAACGACATCTCCCTTCTTGTTCACGACGTTGTCGATGAAGCCCGGATCCTGATGCGAGAACCCGTTGTGATCCTGTCGCCAGACGTGTGACGAGAGAAGGATGTTCACCGAGGAGATCGCGGCCCTCCAGGGAATCTCGTTCGATGCTACCTTCAACCACTTGGCGTGCTGGTTGAACATCGAGTCCACGATGTGGGCGAACGCCTCGTACGTGTTGAAGAGACCGTGTCGGCCCGTCAGCACATAGCCTTCAAGCCAACCCAGACATGTGTGTTCGCTCAGGATCTCCATGACGCGGCCGTCAGGGGCGAGTTCTCCTCCCTCGGCATCTTCGGACAGGTAATCCGCGAGCCACGTCTTCTTCGACACCTCATAGACAGCGCCCAGACGGTTGGAGGCGGTCTCATCCGGGCCGAAGAGGCGGAATGTGTGCGGGTTTCGTGCCATGACATCTCGCAGGAAACCCCCTGCAACACGGGTGGCCTCCGCCACTGTGCGGCCCGGCTCCGGGACCGGGACGGCGTACTCCACGAAGTCGGGCATCTTGAGGTCCCGCCGTAGCATGCCGCCGTTAGCGTGCGGGTTGTCGCCCATGCGACGCTCTCCCACAGGCGACGCCGACAAGATCGCGGCCGTCGGCTTGCCCGACTCGTCGAACAGCTCCTCGGGACGATAGCTGCGCATCCACTCCTCGAGCAGGGCCAGGTGAGCGGGGTTTGTGGCCATGTCCGAGAAGGGTACCTGGTGCGAGCGCCAGTAGTCCTCCGTCTTCTTCCCATCCACCTCCTTGGGGCCCGTCCATCCCTTCGGGGTCTTCAGCACGATCATCGGCCAGGCCGGGCGCTTCGCCATCCCCGTCCCCCGACATTCGGACTGGATCTCCTGGATCGCGTCGACCACGTCATCGAGAGCCATGGCCATCGCCCGGTGCACAGGCTCTGGCTCAGAGCCCTCGACGAAGACGGGCCTCCAGCCGTAGCCAACAAGCAGGCTCTCCAGCTCGGGGCGGGGGATGCGAGCGAGCAGCGCCGGATTGGCGATCTTGTATCCATTTAGGTGGAGGATCGGCAGCACAGCACCGTCGGAGATGGGATTCAGAAACTTGTTCGAGTGCCACGCCGCTGCCAGTGGCCCGGTCTCCGCCTCCCCGTCGCCGATGACGCAGGCCACGATCAGATCAGGGTTGTCGAATGCAGCTCCGAACGCATGAGACAGCGAGTAGCCGAGCTCGCCACCCTCGTGTATCGAGCCGGGAGTCTGGGGCGCGGCATGGCTCGGGACGCCACCGGGAAAGGAGAACTGCTTGAAGAGCCTCCTCATCCCTGCGGCATCCTGGGACACCTCGGGATAGCGCTCGCTGTACGTGCCCTCGAGCCACGTGTTGGCGACAACTGAGGGGCCTCCGTGCCCCGGGCCGGCTATGAAGACCATGTCGAGGTCTCGATCGCGGATGACCCTGTTCAGATGCGTGTAGATGAAGTTGAGACCGGGCGTCGTGCCCCAGTGTCCGAGCAGGCGCGGCTTAACGTGGTCGAGCGTGAGCGGTGTTCGCAGCAGCGGATTGTCAAGCAGGTAGATCTGCCCCACCGATAGGTAGTTGGCCGTCCGCCAATGCGCATCCAGACGCTCCAGCTCCTCAGCCGAGAGGCGTGTCGGACCTCGGGAGGTGGCCCTCAAGGCTCCGCTCGTGCCCTCCTGCGGCAACCGCTCATTCATCTGCCTCGTCCCCCTCTTGTCGCACCGGCCCTCCGTCGCCAATGGTGGCGAGCGCCAGTCTGGCGATCTCGGCCTCCTCGTCGGTAGGGATCACCAGGATGTGGACCTCGGCCCCCTGAAGGTGGATGGAGCGCGGACCGGCCTGCAACGCCTCGTTCCGGACCTCGTCAAGAGTGATGCCGAGACGGTCGAGTCCCTCGCACACGCGAGAGCGGACCTTCGGATCGTGTTCGCCCACACCCGCCGTGAACACGAGTGCGTCGAGGCGCCCGAGCGCCGCGTAGTAGGCGCCGATGTACTTCTTCGCGCGATAGCAGTAGATGTCCAGAGCGAGTTCGGCCGCTAGGTCGCCAGCGTTCGCCAGCTGGTGCACTTCCCGCAGATCGCTCCTGCCGCAAAGACCCGCGAGCCCGCTCTCGAAGTTGAGCAGGTGGAGGATCTCGTCCCGTGAAGCGCCCGTAACCTCCTGCAGTGTCAACGGCACGGCTGGATCCAAGTCACCGCACCGCGTGCCCATCACCAGACCCTCCAGCGGCGTCAATCCCATGGAGGTATCGATGCACCGCCCGCCGAGGATCGCGGCAACACTCGCCCCATTGCCGAGGTGCAGCGTTATCAGCGCCAACTCCTCCAGCGCTCTGCCCAGGAGCTCGGCCGCGCGTCGGGAGACGTACGAGTGCGACGTGCCGTGGAACCCGTAGCGACGGATGCCGTGCTCGGCGGCGACCCTGCGTGGCAATGCATACTCCCGCGCATGTGCAGGCATCGTGCGGTGGAATGCGGTGTCGAGCACAGCCACATGGGGGACTCCCGGGCACAGTTCGCGAGCCGCCTCGATCCCAGCCAGGTTCCCCGGTGCGTGCAAGGGCGCGAGATTCGCGGCTCGGCGCAGCTCGGCCATGACCTCATCGTCGAGGATCGTGGGCTCGGCCAGACGAGGTCCACCGTGAACTACACGGTGCCCGACTACCACCAGATCGCGCACATCGCGCAGTACGCCATGCTCGGACAGCGCTCCCAGCACCAGCTCGATGGCGGTCGCGTGATCCAGAGCTTCGACATCGCGCCGCAGCCTCCGACCGGCGGGACCTTCGCGCTCCTCCTGCCAAAGAAAGGAGGCCGATTCGCCTATCCGTTCCACCTCCCCCTCGAAGAGCGAGGCGAGTGGGTGGGCCGAGAACAGCTCGTACTTGAGCGACGAGCTGCCTGAGTTGAGTACGAGAACGCGCATCCCGGCGTACCTCCCATGGACCTGAGCACTTACCGAACTGCCTCGCTAAGTGGGTTGGTACCCGAGCTAGACGTTCGCCTTGCCAGGCCGCCCGGTACGTGGCCGCGGCCCTGCAGCGGCACCGCGTGGTATAGTCAGCATCGGGGTAAGGGGGGCCGAGCGCAAGCGAAGCCCTGGGGGAATTCGAGGTGATCACCGTTGGGAAGCCGGCCAGGAGGCCGGCGTTGCTGTCTGCGGCTCGCAAGTTGACGGGGCCGATCGCGGCGTTGTTGGCGACCCTGCTCTTGATCGTTGCCTTCGACTTCACGGGGAGAAGTTCCCGGACGTTCGAGCCGGGCCTGAGCACCTACGATGTGGCAACGCCCGCTGAGGCGACCGGCGTATGGCGCTCCCTGGGCTTGCACGGGCGAACCCTGGTGAACATCGATCATCACTTGGCGATCGACCCGGAGAACGCCTCCTTGAACGCAGTGATCGAGGCACTCGACGCCGAAGCGGAAATCCTCCCCGCGGACGAGACGAACATCATCGGCGTCGCGCTCTCCTCGGGTGTCGCTCGCAGGGTCGTCCATATCGTCACGGACGCGAGTTGGCCCGTGGCATCCGAGCGACTGGAAGCCGTGCCTGAGGTGACCAGGGAGGGTCAAGGCTATCGGCTCGTCAAGGACGGTGCTCCGATAGTCGTCACTCGCCTGCGGGATCTGCCGGATCTCGGCGAGAGAGCCATCGTCTATGTCAACAGCGACGTGGTTCCCGATCACGATCCTCAACTGCTCGAGGCACTTGTCGGCGACCCTGCCACTGCGGACGTCGTCATCAGAGTGGAATCGGCGCAATGAGGTCCGTCGACAACATCCCCGCACGGATGCCACGGTGGGCTTTCGTCGTGGTGTTCACGCTCGCGTTCGCGGTGCGGCTCTACGGCATCGGCCACTTGCCTGATCACATCTTCGACGAGGGCGTTCACGTCCCCAACGCGCACAACTACGTTCACTACGGATACCTTGCCCCGGCAAACTGGTACCACCCACCGGGACGGCACGTGATCCTCTATGGGAGCATCGCCCTGCTCGGCGACAACGCGTACGGCTGGAGGATGCCGAATATCATCTCCGGGGCAGCCACCGTCCTGATGGTGTTCGTCTTCGGTCTCTACCTTTTCCGATTGCCCGTCACGACCTACATCGCCACCGCTTTGTTGCTCTTCGACCCGCTTCACATACTCCTGTCGCGAGGAACCACCGAGGACATACCCGCCACGCTATTCCTGCTCGTGGGGGTCTACCTGGGCGTGCGGGGTATCGCGGCCGAGAAGGGCTGGCTCCTTGCCGGATCCGGACTCATGTTCGGTCTGAGTACGTCACTGAAGTGGTACGCGATCATCCCTGGCTTCGTGGTCCTCGCGGCGGCCCTGGTTCGCAGGCGGGGCGAGCCCTGGCGCACGGCAGAAGCTGCGTCCTACCTCGGCGCGCTGCCCCTCATGACCTACCTCCCTTGGTATCGTCCATGGTTCTCGCAGGGGTATTCCTTTGCGGAGTGGGTGGGACTGCACACGGACACCCTTCGGAGTCTGCGGCATATGACCGAGGCTGGGTTCGACCCGCTACTCGCAGCGATCGGGACGCCAACACACTGGTTCGTCGCGCCCGTAGGCCTGGGTTTCCAGGTGGGGGGGCAGGGATCTTGGCAGTCGTTCATGGTACTGATGAATAATCCGCCCGTCTGGATCCTCCTGATCCCGGCCCTCGTGTACATGATCGTCAGAGGCGCGAAGACCCGCCGCGCCGACTACGTGGTGATCGGAGGGTGCGCACTGCTCCTCTATGTGTCGTTCCTTCTGGTTGCGAGACCCATGTACGTCTATGTGGCTGCGACCATTCTCCCGTTCGCCTTCCTCGCTCTGGGAATGGCAGTTACTCGAATCCTCCGACGGGCCGCGTACGCCTTCCTTACCGCGATCTCCGCCATGGGTACGGTGCTCTACCCTCTGGTATCGGGCGGCAGCGTGCCGACAGCCTTCTACTCGCCTGTGGTGCTCAGGTACCTGGAGATAGTCTCGCACTTGGAGTAGGAGCGCTGACGTTGGAGGCACGGAGGGGGGTCCGCTCTCGGAGATCCCGGTGAGTGAACCGTCCTACCGCGTGGCCCGGAGGCGCCTCGAAAGACTCAGGCCGAAACCACATACGGCTTCGGCCTGCTCAAGTACTATGGCGGGAGTGACGGGGCTCGAACCCGCGACCTCTGGCTTGACAGGCCAGCGCTCTAACCGACTGAGCTACACCCCCACATGGCTGCAGGGCAGCGTTCGTGATTGTAAAGGCCGCACAGGGTACTGTCCATACTTCGCCCATCGTCGGCCGAGGGCCACGGCCTCCCCTGGGACAGGCCTCTAGCCGCAACCCCTATCCCCCGCCTCGAGGAACCATCAGGGGTACAAGCCAGGGCGCCTCGCTCCGGATCTCCTCGGCTAGCACGGCTGCCCCGGCGGCATCACCGGATAGGGACGCGAGGTAGTACCGGTACAGGGTCACCCGAGGATGTTGGATCCCCAGATCCTCGACCTCCCTGAGCGCCGCTTCCGTTGCGTCGGCGTGACCCTCCTCTACCGCCAAGTGCAGCCGCTCAGTGGGTACCACGGGCACCGTTGGCGCCAGGCGACGCGCTCGCTCCAGGAGTTCGCGCTCGAAAGACAGGTCGGTGCGTCCGGTCAGGTGCGCGTCGTCCAGAGACACCTGCGCGAGCCCGGCCAGGAAGGCCCCATTGCCGGCGATCTCCTCGCCAGCCTCTGACACGCTGCGTCGGAAGTCGTCGCGCACGACGGAACCCTGCTGGACCCCCAAGCCTGCCAGGTAGAGTCGCTGGTACGACACCTCAGGTCTTGTCGGCTGGATCTTGGAGGCCAGCGCGACGAGGCGAACCGCCTCGGCGTAGGTCGGCGCGACCTTCGAGCGCTCGAGAAGGCGATCGCCGGCCAGTGCCGCTGTCCCCAGGGCGAGCGCGATGGCCGAGCACACAAGGGCCAAGAGCATCCTGGGAAGCGCCGGGGTCTGATGCTCGCGCTCGGCGGCAACCGCTGCTCCCGTTCGCCCACGGCTGTCCGGCAGCGACACGGCGAGACCAGCCACGAGGAGGGGCAGTGCCCCCCACCGAACGGGCCATGCCAAGACGAGGCAGGCCGACGCGAAGCCCAAACCGGCCACGGCATAGCCGGATCGGATGACTCCTCGGTCCTCGCGAATCCTCCGCAACAGCAGAAGCACCCATTCGATCAGCAGCCAACAGAGGACTGCGGCACCGAGCAACCCGAGAGAAGCGGTCGCCATTAGGGGTACCGAGTGCGGATCTCGGATCAGCGCAAGCGCGCCCTCGCCCGAACCAAACTCTAGCTGCACCAGTCGCCGCGTCATGAACGGCTGCACCGCCACTCGGAAGCCATCGGGGCCCCCGCCGGCCAGGGGATGGGCTCGGATAACGTCGATGGCGGACTTCCACATCTCCACACGTGTGGCCGTGTTGGGGCCGACTACCTCGCTGCGGATGGTATCAAGCCCGGGCACTTCGGACGCCGAGGGGAACAGCGCCGCCACGAGCAGGACAATAGAGAGCAGGGTGACCACCACCGCTGCAACCCGCACCCGGCACCGCCCCACCGCACCCGAGATTCCGAGAATGCCAGGGGCAATAACCAGCAGGACGACAACCTCGACCCCCAGTCCCACAAGTACTGAAGCGCTACGCGCGCCGAGTAGCGCCGCGAGACACACGCCAGCGATGACTCGCCAGCCGAAGCGCCAGCGACCGGTGGCCTCGGCCCCCTCGGCCAGAGCGATGGGCACCAGCAGGAGCATGAGCGCCCCAAAGTAGTTCCCGTTGCCGAAGCTGGCTCGTGCCTGCTCGCTCGTCAAAGCCTCGTAGATTCCCCATGCGGCAAACGGAGTCGCCAGCGCGAAGACTGCGGAGAAGGCCAGCCGCACCTCACGGGTCAGCCGCGTCCGCGAGGCGAGCCAGAGCACGAGCAGCAGCGTCAGCCAAGTGGGAGCAGCCATGAGGCTGCCCTCTGAGCCGAAGGTCAGCGCGGACAGAGGCAGCGGCGAGGCGGCGGCGGAGATCGCAACGGCAGCCGCTGTGGCACCGACGGCCCATTCGAAGCGTCGGCTCCGTTGCGGTGAAGGCCGCAGCTCTCCCCCGGCCCATGCCAGGATCCAGATCGAACCAGCTACCAGCAGACCGGCAAACCGAGGTGTGTCCAGATAGCTGGTGACGCCGATCTGGACAAGAGCTGCAGTGCCGAACACGAGCAGCCCAGCAAGGGCGATCGCAAGTAGGGTGGTCCAGGAAGACTGACTGGCGGCACTCGATACTGGGCCGGCAGTCCTGGTTGGTCTCGCATCGACGGCACCGGCACGCCCCCGCCTCGAGTTCACGAGGCCATCCGCCGAGTTCCGTATCGGGTCAAGGTAGAGCCCTGCGTTTGAACCCGCACCTCATCCCTCTCCGGAGGAGTTGGCTACCGCCATGGATTCTACTCCAGCCGATGGCGGCCACTGCTGAGGTCTACGGGCGTACGATCATCCGCATCCCGGGCCAGGTGAGATCCGCCATCCGCCTGATGTCGGAGTTGTACATCCTGACGCATCCGCTGCTGGCCTGAGTACCGATGCTGTCGGGCTCATTGGTGCCATGGAGATAGTAGCCGTTGTGCGCGAGGCGACCCCATTGACTGGCAGTGTACATGGGAATCCTTAGGACACCCCATGGGCCTGAAGCCCTGGCAGAACGACCCAGGACGAACGATCCGGTAGGCGTCTCCACACCGGGCATGCCGATGGCAACGGGATAGCAGGAGTGGACACGTTCCTCGGTTATCCGGTACAGGGTGAAGTCCGACTTGTCGACGAGCACATACCTCGCGCCTGCCCAGGGAGCGATCCCGAGGAACCAGACGGTCATCGCCTTGTACGAGCTTCCCCAGGCATTGCGCATCGAGATCACCAACACGTTTCGACCATACTGAGCGGGCAGAGTATAGGTCGTCGCCAGAGTGCCGACCGGTCCCGAGTAGACCCGCCGAGAACGACCTGTCCGCTCCGACCTGAGAGAAACGGCAGCGCTGGTGGCGCGGTACCTGACCCAGACGCGCTGTCCGGACACCAAGAGGCGGCCAGCCGCGATGTTCAGATTGCAGGAGGGCAAGAAGGAGCGCGCGCGAATGCGCAGATGGCCGCTCTCGGCCAGTACGGTTCCCGACGAGTCCATCGCTGCCGCACTGAGTCTGGCCTCGGCACCGGGTATCTCAACTCTCACCCGCACCGCTCCCGGCTCACTAACCGGCACATGCGTGACCTCCTCCGAACCCCTAGTGACTACGAGCTGGGCGGCTCCATCGGGAAGGAGACACTCAACCTCAACAACTCTCGCGTCAGTGTGCGCCCGCACGAACGTGAGCGGCAGAAGGGAGGAGAGAGCGGGTGTAGAAGCTTCGGCGGGAACGAGTCCGGCGCCTAGAGCGAGGGCACACGCCGCAGTGAGCGTCACGATCCGTTTCGGCCACCGCGAGCGAAGGCGCAGCGGCCAGCTCGCAAGCACCATCGATCAGTACCGCCTTATCAGGATCTTCTGCACCTTGCCGTAGCGCACCCAGAAGTCCGTGCTCGCGCCCGAACCCATGCTGTATACGACCCAGCCCGCCGAGCCCGCACGCCTTCTGAGCGCGCTTCCATAGGCGCGCCTGAGCGCGCTCTCCGTGCTTCCAACCTTGATTCCCTTGGCGGTGAGACAAGGACTCGCCCCCACCTGAGCCGAGTTGATCTGGAAGATGAAGACGCGGGTAGTGCCATAAAGCGGCTTGGCGTAGACCTCCAGCGGAAACCGGCCGTTGCCGAGCCTGCGCCCGAAGTAGTAGTAGTAGACCGTCTGGCCCACGTAGCGAGCATCACGACCAGACGCCGCCAGAGGGGTGTAGCGCTTCAGGTACGTCACGGCGGTCGTTCTCGGCTGACCAAGACGGGCCGGACCAACCCCAAGGTTCGGAAGGATCGTCAACGTGCTGGCTGAGTGCGCGACAACCGGGGAGAGGACACTCGCAGCGATGACGGAGACGACAGCTGCCCGCCCGATGGACCGTCTCATCGAGACCCCCTGTCGGTGAACTCCCCCGAGGAACTTGTCCCCAGAGTCTACGCCCCTCAGAGGGGGCCGTCCACGCGCTCAGCCCCCTCTTGGAGGTGGTGGGAACTCCTCCTCGGCATGACCGTGGCCGCACTGCTCCTCTCGGGAGTGAGCGGTTTCGCACTGTCACGAACGCCGAGAGCTCCGAGGGCGATCGACTTCGAGAACGCCTACCGCGTCCCCGAGCGAGGTGAGCTCGGGGCACTCGAGGCCCTGGCCGAGCACGTGCGATCCACCTCAGGGGCGGCAAAGCCGGACTCAGCAGCCTCGACGACACTCACCGTCGCCTTCCTCGGCTCATCTCCGACTCACGGCTACTCGATCGAGGACCCGTCCAACACCTTCTCAGAGGCCTTCGAGGCGGCCGCCCTCCGGGACGGGGTGCCTCTGCGCGTCTTCAACTTCGCGACGCGAGGGCAGACCCTCGGCGACCACTACTACCTGGCCAGGGCGCTCGCTGGGTCGGTGGACGTGCTCGTCTTCCAGCTCACCTACACTAGCCTTGCGCCATCGGGGCCGGGAGCCGGAGCGCTCCGCCTTCCTGAGCTGCCCAGGAGGCTCGGCGTGCGGGTTGGCCGAGAGGAAGCGGCAGCTACGGGCCTCACGCCAACCCCGCCCCTCGACGCGGAGCCCATACTGCGTCGCGCGCTCACCCGATGCTGGCCGGCTGTGCGCCAACGCGATGACTTCTGCGACATCTTCTTCGGGGGACCGCCGGAACGCCGCCTGCTGAAACTCGCGGCGCCCGCGCTGCCGACTGTGATCAGAGACGATGTCTTGGATGTAGAAGGTGCGCCGGGGGTCGTCCCCTTCGACCTGTTGGAGCCAGCCGAACAGGCAGTTGCCGTAGGGAGGTTCGCCGAGGCAGAGCCGCCCGAGCTCAAGGTGGATCACTCGGAGGTGGCGATGCTGTCGACGATCGTCGCCCACCTTCGCTCCCAGGGAGCGCGTGCCGCGTTCTTCATGTCCCCCCTCAACTCCGAGGCGCTCGGCATGTACGGCGTTGGCGATCTTGGAGCCTACGACCGGAATACCCAGCTTCTTGGGAGCATCGCCGGCGACGCCGGATACCTCTTCCTCGACTACGGCCTGTCGAGCGGTCTTGGGTGGCAGCACTTCACGGACATCACTCATACAACCGACGAGGGCGGTCTTCTCGTAGGCGAGATGCTCTGGCGAGACCTGCAACCCGCACTCGCAAAGGCGCGTACGTCCCAGGGCAAGAGGGGCGACCTGTGATATTCACGGACCTCACATATGTTGTCCTACTTGTGCTCTCCGTGTCCGTCTACTGGCTCCTCCCGCCCAGAGCGCGTCCGTGGTGGCTGGTAGTCACCGGTGTGGCTTTCTACGCCCACTACGCGCCGTGGTCTCTGTGGGTCGTCATAGCCGTCGCGCTAGCGACTTGGGCGCTGAGCAGGCGGGCGTCTGTCAGCAAGGCGATGGCCGCTGCTGCTGCACTCGTCCCCCTGCTCGTCCTCGCCTGGTTCAAGTATCGCCACATGCTGCCGGCGGCGATGCTCGCCCCGATAGGACTGGGCGCCGAGCGATCGGCTTCGGGCATCGCTGGACCCATAGCAGTGAGCCCATACCTGCCCCTGGCGTTGTCGTTCTTCACATTCGAGTTCGTCCACTACGCTCTGGACTCGCGAAAGGGGTCGATCGAGCGCCCGCCGCTGCGCGACTTCCTCGCGTTCGCGGTCTTCTTCCCCACCATGGTCGCTGGCCCCATCAAGCGATTCCAGCACTTCCGGGAGGGCATCTCGAGTGCGCGCCCCGCCGCCGCCGACTTCGGCAGGGGCGTGACGCGAATACTCCTGGGATTGGTGAAGAAGGTAGTCATAGCCGACTCGCTGGCTGTGCTCGTCCGTCCGCTCACAGCAAGCATGGCGGATCCGACGTTCGGAGCCCTGGCCGTGTCGCTCACCGCGTACTCACTGCGGATCTACTTCGACTTCTCGGGCTACTCGGACATCGCCATCGGTTCGGCCCGGCTCTTCGGCTACCACGCACCCGAGAACTTCGACCGCCCCTACCTGGCAACCAACATCGTGCGTTTCTGGCGTAGGTGGCACATGTCCCTAACGTCGTGGATCGTGGACTATGTCTACATCCCGCTGGGCGGGAATCGCAGAGGGCTACCGCGCACGATAGTGAACTCGATGATCGCGATGGCGCTCTCGGGGTTGTGGCACGGCGCCGATTGGCACTTCGTCGCCTGGGGCGCATACCATGGGGCTCTGATCGGAGCCTACCGCCTGTGGGAGGCAGTCGTGCGGCCCAGGACCCTCGCGAAGATCGACCGCGCGGAGGGCTTCATGGGGCGCACATGGGCAGCCGTTCGTCCGCTGCGCTCGGCAGCGTGTACCGCCACGACGTTCGCACTCGTCACCTTCGGCTGGGGTCTGTTCGCCCTGCCAGTGAGTGAGTTCGCGGCGTTGCTCGAAGGGGCCGCCCATGCTGGGGTCTGGTGGTGAGATGAACAAGAGCGCGCGCCGTGTGATGAGGAGCGTGGCACTGGGTATCGCCTGGGCGGTGCTAGTGACGCTCTTGTTCCTCTTCTCGGGTGGCGGGACACCCTTCATCTACATAGCGTTCTGAGGGGCGGGGCTGGCGCCCGAAAGTCCCGCCGCAGCCTCACGGCGGAGGGCCGCAGACCGCCCTAGAGCTCCATCCCGAGCTGTTGGGCACCCTCGTCGCTCTTGGCACCGGGCTCCGTGACCGGCTCCCCCGTGCGCACCCCGCCGACCCGCTGCTCCACCACGTCCCCGAGGATGTTCGCCAGCTCGCGCGCGTTTCGCGGCGCGTAATCGTAGCGGCAGTTGTTGAACATCACGTAGGTCCGCTCTGTCTCGGCCGCTAGCTCACGTATCGATCCGGCCCACTCGGCCAGCTCCTCCGGCGCGTACAAGTAGTCAAAACGGTCCGCAGCGCTGGCCACCTGCTTGAAGAAGGTGTCGCGATTGCGCCCGTGCATCCGCACATAGCCGAGGGGAGCCGTGGCTGCGGTGAGCGGCGGCATTGTAGAACCCTCCTCGAACTGAGGTGCGTCCACACCCACATACGAGATCGATCGGTCCGCGAGGAAGCCCAGAGTCTGAGCGCGGTTCTTCTCGGACACCCAGGACGGGTGACGAAACTCGACGAACATGGGCAGGCCGTCCAGATGCTCGCGCGCGTACTCGATGTAGCCGAGGTTCTCCATCATGCGTCGCTTGCCGAGGGCGGTGAAGTAGGGCGGGAACTGCATGAGCACGCCGCCCATCTTGCGCGCGTCTCGCAACGGAGCTACCTCCCGCACGAAGATCGCGAACGCCTCGCCCACCATCCCCGGATCGGGATGGGACACTCGGCCACGCTCGGTGAGCTGATAGCCGAACTCCCGCAGCTCCGGATGGAGGGAGCGCTCGTCTACCGAATGCTGCGTCATCAGGCCGTAGGCCTTGATGTGGAAGATGAATCCCGGCGGTGTCCTGGCGGCCCAGTTCTCCGCGTATGCGCGCTGAGGTAGTCCGTAGAAGGTGGAATCCACCTCGACCGTGTCGAATCGCGCGGCGTAGTAGCTGAGTCGACCCTCGGCGCCCGAGACGTCCCGAGGATAGTAGCGCTCTATCATCGTCTTGTCGGTCCACGAGCATGTACCGACACGCACGTTGCCCATGGACTTCAGTCTACTCGGCGAAGCCCGGACCGACGCATCCCTACGCCGCTATCGCCGATGACGGAGCCAGTCGAGCAGCGTGCCGAAGGCTCCCATCAACAGGGCCGCCACCACCGCGAATCCCGCAGCGATGACGGCTCCTATCACCATGGCGGCCTTCGTGTCGATGAGTACGCGGGCACCATCGGTCACCGCGGCCCTGCGGGCGATTAGAACGCCGAGGAAGCCGTTGCGGATCTCGGCGTCTCCGGCCACCATGACCGCACCGCCGCCCTGCGTGATGTCGACACGGCGGCCCACCACCACGCATCCGCCGCCCTGCTCGATGCCGATGTCACCGCCGGCCAC
Organism: uncultured Coriobacteriaceae bacterium; assembly: GCA_964633595.1. Lineage (GTDB taxonomy): Bacteria > Actinomycetota > Coriobacteriia > Anaerosomatales > CAZWGV01 > CAZWGV01. The sequence continues at coordinate 45,720 of CAZWGV010000006.1, forward strand.
CACGGCGCATCCGCCACCCTGGCGGATCGTCGCGTCGTGCCTGGCGACCAGAACGCCCGATATGGCCGAACCCAACTCGGCATCCCCGTCTGAGGTCACCGATCCGACGAGACTAGAGGCGATGCGGGCTTCGCCCGCGCGGACCGACCCCACGGCGCTGCGGCTCACCTCAACGGCCTCTCCCTCGACGGTCTCCCCCGTCTTGGGCGCCGCATCAGCGACCTTCGAGTCACTGACCCACTCCGCAGGTCCACCGGTACCGTGTCCTTCTTCGGCTGTCATGGAGACCTCCTGTCCGCACCGAAAGCCTGTGAGATGCCGTCGGCAACTCAAACCCGTTCGCGCTTGCTTGTGTATACCCGCAGCATCCCTGGCTGTACGGGCAGGCTAACGTCAGAGGCTGTTGCGCATCAGATAGACGACGGCTCCCAAAGTGGCCATCACTACGCCCAGCAGCCCAAAGCCACCGAGGAACGCGCCACCCGCTGCACAAAGGCCAGCCAGCGCAGCCAGCGCAGACCCGCGATGCCCCCCGGAGCCCCTTCGGGTCGCCTCGCCCACGGCCACGCCGAACACGAAAGGTATCAGGAAGAAGTAGAGTCCGATCGACCTCATGATCATGCCGAGTAGCACTCCGCCGAGCACACCTGCGGCCAGTGCGGAAGCCGCCGCGTAAGCCCACTGCTTGGGCTTGACGAACCGCACGGCCGAGTTCGGCTGCGCGGAGCAGATGGGGCACTTGTAGCCGACCGGGGTGTCTACCATGTCCTTCGGGCAGATCCACCGTCCGCACTCGGCACACCGCAGGACCGCGTCCGTGCCGGGGTGGAAGCTGCACTCGGGCATCGGCTACTCGTCGGGCTCCATTGGGGAGATGTAGGTGATGGCGGTGATGGCGACAGCGACGAAGGGCTGCCGATCGCCCACCCGATAGTGTTGGCCCCGCTCCGCGATCTCAACGTCGGCGAGGCAGATGAACTGCTTGTTGTAGTCGTTGAGGTGATCGGAGAGACGGTAGCGATCGTCTCGGACCGGTTTGTAGATGTAGCCCTTGAAAGCACGCTCGTTCGTCTCGATGAGCACCTTGACCCGCCTGTGCTCTGTCACGGCTCGACCTCCGTCCGTCCGGCGCGACCCTTCCCGGGATTATCTGTGAGAGCGCGCTACATGACCAGCCCGGGGGCTTGGCTCCTCGAAGGACCTCAAAGGAAGTGCACGCCTCATCGGCGGGACTCGACTCGCTCGTGACGCAAGTCGGTGTTCCTCGCCCTCGGTGCTTGCTGCTCGGAGCCGAGGGGTATCGAATCGTGAGAGGAAGGTCCTTGCTGGAGGGCGTTGCTGCCAGTCCTGAAGATGGAGGGATCGATGCGACCCGTGGTTGACAGGGACCTCTGCACTGGGTGCGGGCTCTGCGAGGAGGAGTGTCCGGACATGTTCCGGCTGGACGAGGACGGGATCGCCAGGGTGATTCGCGACGAGCCTGGACACGAGCTCTGGGGGCAGCTGGAGGAGTGCGTCGACCTCTGTCCTGTCGACGCGATCTCGGTATCCGGCTCCTGACGCGTCAGTAGGCGATGGCAACGGCCGCGCGAACGTAGCTTCCCTGACCAGCTGCCTTCAGCATGAAGGCCGCCAGGTCCGCACGCGATATCTTGTTCCCCTTGGGCACTCTCGGCCCCTCGACGACCCTGTAGACGCCAGTGAGCGGTCCGTCGGTGAGGGCGGTGGGGCGCACGATCGTCCAGTAGGTGTCGCTCTCCATGACCCTGCGCTCCATCCTACGGAGGTCTTCCGCCACACGAGCCATTCGCGCCCGAGCGGGCGATAGAACACGGCCTACAACCCCTCCAACGCGATCCGGTGCGCCGACTCCGGCGGAGCTGACGCAGACCAAGCGGAACACCCCGCAATCACGCATGGCAGCGATGATCACGTCTGCGCCCTCGGAGAAGACCCGAACGGGGGTCTCCCCACCCGAGCCGAGCGCAGAGAATACGCAGTCACACTCGCTGACCACCGCCTTCACGCTAACGGCATCGCGTACATCGCCCTCTACCGTCGTGAGCCTCTCGTGTTCGCTGCCGAACGGATGACTCGGACGGACGAGTGCGGACACGTGATGTCCATGGCCGAGGGCCTGCGTCACGAGCTCCTTGCCCGTGCGGCCAGCGGCGCCGATCACTGCGATCCGCAATCCCCTCACCTCGATGGTCGACAACTCGCCGGGAACCCTGATCTGGCCCTCTGGGGTAGGGTCCCGGCACACATCATCTGCGACTTTAGCGCAGATTCCGCAGCCGAAGACCACTTCAGCGCGCGCACCTTTCGGCCGATACGAACATGAAGGGGCGGCCGCACGTCGGCCACGCCGGGCTGCGAACAAGGAGGCATGGCGCGCGGTGACTCTCCGCCGCAAGACTCTGCTGTTCATTGGCGGGACGATGGTCGCGCTCCTCGCGGCCGTGCACTCCTACCGTGTCAGTACGGTCACGGACGCCTTTGCGCAGCTTGAACGACATGCGGTGGAAAAGGACGTTGCCCGCATCCTCAGCGCGATCGATGGGGAGCTCGGTAATCTGAGCAGCACCGCTGAGGACTGGGCAACCTGGGACGCGACATACGACTTCGCATCATCGGGCCATCAGGACTACGTCCTGAACAACCTGGGCGAGGAGACGCTGAAGGGCCTCGACCTCGACTTCATGGTCTTCCTCGACGAAGGCGGCTCGCTCCTTCACGCGCAGAACGCGAACATGGACCACTGGCTCACGCGCGATGCACCCGACCAGCTCCTGGCCGCCTTCCTCGGTTCCGGCGAGAGAGCTGCCTACACGAGCACGAGCAGCGGTGATGAGTCCCCGTCGGGCCTCACGGTCGTGGGGGACGTGGGATTGCTGGTGGCATCGCACCCGATCCTCCGGAGCGACCGCTCGGGACCGCCTCGGGGATTCGTCCTCGCAGGCAGCTACCTCGATGCATCTCGTATCGCAAGGCTGAGCACGCTGACCCACGTCCCCTTCCGGATCGTTCGGGCAGATGCTGCGGAACTGCCCGAGAGCTTGGATGCGCTGACGAGCGCCAGCACACCTGATCCGCAAGCTCGGGTGCAGCCGCTGGACAGCGAGACCGTGGCTGGCTACGCGTTCCTAAGAGACATCGGCGGACGATCGGCCCTGGCGGTGGTCGCCGAGCGCCCCCGTGATATCTTCGCCACGGGCCTGCGGATCACCAACTACCTGAGCGCCTACGTGATCGTGCTCGGCCTCGTCGCAACAGGTCTTATCATGTGGGTTCTCTCTCGGCAGGTCCTCACGCCAGTGGCCGAACTGAGCCGACGGGTGAGCCAGATCGGCAGCAGCTACGACTCAACGCAGAGAGTCTGGATATCCCGCCGGGATGAGGTGGGCAAGCTCGCCACGGCGATCAACGAGATGCTCGGCGCCCTCGAGGTCGGCGAGCGCGACCTGCGTGCCGCCCATCACGACCTCGAAGCGCGAGTGGAGCAGCGCACCGCCGAGTTGGCTCGCACTGTGTACGCGCTCGAGACCGAGAATGAAGATCGGCGTTCCGCCGAGGAGGCATTGCGCGAGTCGGAGCAGCGATACCGCGCGCTGGTGCAGAGCATGGCGGACGCCGTGTTCACGCTCGACCGCAGGGGCCGGTTCACGTTCGTCAACCCCCGCGCTGAGACTCTCACACGCTACTCCGCCGAGGAACTGCTGAGTCGCTCATACGAGGACATACTCACCGCCGACTCTGCCGCGGTGATCCGCAGACGCTTGATCGGTGCGGGGACCCCTCGGAATGAGAACATCGAGGTCGAACTCATCAACGGCCGAGGAGAACTCGTCCCGGTGGAACTCAGCCTCTCGGCGCTGAAGGGCCCGCAGGGGGGCTTTGCGGGCATCCAGGGGATCGCACGGGACATAACGGAGCGCAAGCGCTTCGAGGCGGAGCTGCTCCATGTCGCCACTCACGACTACCTTACAGGCCTCTTCAATCGCCGACGCTTCGAACAGGAGCTGGAGCGCGAGATCGCCGAGTCGCAACGTCACGACAGAAGGGGCGCGATCATCTGGCTCGACCTCGACCACTTCAAGGAGATCAACGACAGCCTTGGGCATCGCGCGGGGGACGAGGTTCTAATCGCCGTTTCAGAGACTCTCAGGGCCAGGGTCCGCGGCGACAACATACTCGCCCGACTTGGGGGCGACGAGTTCGCGATTTTGATGCCCGCCGCAGACAGCCGCGACGCACAGGCCGCCACCCGTCGGCTTCTGGACGAGATGCGTGAGCAGACATACATGGTCGGAAGCCACCTCGTACGCGTGTCCGCCAGCGTCGGTATCGTGCTGTATCCCGCGCACGGCTCGACCGTGGAGGAGTTGCTGTCGCGAGCGGACATCGCGATGTACCACGCCAAAGAGCGCGGCCGAAACCGCTTCTCCGTCTACGTGGCCACCGACGAGTGGCACATGGAGGTCAAGGTCCGCAGGTCTTGGGCCGAGCGCATCGAGCAAGCGCTGCGCGAGAAGGCCTTCGTCTTGCACGCGCAGCCCATCGTCAACCTCGAGACAGGCCGCATCACGAGGTACGAACTCCTAAGCCGCATGGTCGGGGACGACGGAGAGCTCATCCCGCCGGGCGCCTTCCTCCCCGCCGCGGAGCGACTGGGACTCGTCAACGAGATCGACGAGCTGATGCTCGCGGAGGCGCTGAAGTTGATCTCTGCAGCAGCGTCTGTGGGAAAGACCCTGAAGCTAGACATCAACCTGTCTGCGCGAGCGCTCTCGGACACCGAATTCTTGCGAACGATCGAGAGGGAGGTCGAGCGCTCGCGCATCGATCCCGCCTTGCTCGGGATAGAGATCACCGAAACGGCCATCATCGGAGATCTGGCTCGGGCGCAAGAGTTCGTGCGGACCTTAAAGCACCTGGGCTGCCGGTTCTCTCTGGACGACTTCGGCTCAGGCTTCTCCTCCTTCTATCACCTGAAGCACCTGCCCATCGATATCCTGAAGATCGACGGCAGCTTCATCCGCGAGCTCGCGGATAGCGATGCTGATCAGCATCTCGTCCGTGCGATGGTGGAGCTGTCGAAAGGCCTCGGCATGCGGACGACCGCCGAGTACGTCGAAGACGAGGCCGCGCTGGACTTGCTCAGGCTGTACGGCGTGGACTTCGCCCAGGGATACCACCTGGGCAAGCCGGGTCCGGTCTCAGACGTCCTGAAGGACCGGCTCGGCCCGGCCAACGGCGCGCTCGGCACGAAGATAGAGGATCCCCCCCGCCATCAGCCCGACGGCGGCGATCGTCCATGCCAGGGGGATCCCTCGCGCATGGGCGAGCGCAGGCAGGGTTAGACTGCTGGCGATCGCTCCCACGTGTAGAGCGAGCGAGTCCATCGAGACCATCGTCGAGCGCTGCGCGCTGGGAACAAGGGAGTGCAGAAACTCCCGGTGCAGCGGCTCGAGCAGCCCGATCAGGACGTAAAACCCTGCGAACAACCCTGCCGCCAGACCCAGGCCCGAGGTTAGAGCCAGTCCCAGCACAACGGCCCCCATGGCCGCCTCGAACGTGAATCCGGCTCGGCCAAGGCGCCCGCCGAAGACCTTCGCGGCGAACGGCGACCCGACCGAACCCAGCGCACCGACGAGGAACGCCGCAGCGCTCAGGGAGCCGAAGAGGACTGTTCGGCTCTCCACCCCGCCCGCCAGGACGGCGAAGCGAGGCTGCCAGAGGTTCTCGATGGCGCTCATGGCAAACCCGGCGGCCACGACAGTCGCCACTAGCGAGGTGATCGCGGTTGAACGTTGGGCCAGCTCGACTCCGCGTCGAATGGTAGTTGGGACCTCGGCGAGGCCGCACCGCAGGGCACCCAGCCCGCGCGGGCGCTCCTCGTGGATGAGGATGAGGGTGGCGATCACTCGGATGGCGTGCACTATGGCCGCGACCAGAAACGGGAGCGCAAGAGGGGAGTACACGCTGGTCCACGCCTCAGGGGCGAAGCGGGGCAGCAAGCCTCCGGCCAGAGAGCCGGCCGCTATCGACAGGGCGGTCGCGACACTGGCGCCCGCGAGTCCGCCGCGTATCGCACGTTGGGGGTCGTGACGCCGCTCCTCGTCGACATACCACGACTCCAGCGCGCCCGAGTCCAGGGCGCGATCGACACCCACCAGCACCCATGCCAGGGCGAATCCGGCGACACCCTCGGCAACTAGGAGGGTGGCGTGCGCGGCCACTCCGATCGCACCGGCGGCGATGAGGGTGGGGCGCCGCCCGACGGCGTCCGCAAGTCCACCCGTTGGAAGCTCGAGCAGGAGCACCGCTGTGGAGTAGACGGCCATCACCACTCCCACTCCGCCCAGGGTGACGCCCCGCGACTGCATGTACAGGACAGTGAGCGGAGCGATGAGTCCCACAGGGAGCCATCGCAGAGCCGTGACGATGAAGTACCTGCGAGCAGGCGTCAGTAAGGACGCAGAGCCTTCCACCGGGTCACCTCCCCCGCATTAAGGTAGCACGTGCTGGAGGGAGGAGAGTGGGTGGTGCGATGGGCCATCGTGGATGACCCGGCAGCCAACTGAGGAATTCGGAGT
>CAZWGV010000007.1:0-15322 GCA_964633595.1 uncultured Coriobacteriaceae bacterium
TCACGGACGGCATTGGCATGAGCCGGGCAGCACGAGTCCCCCTGTTTCTGACGGACTGGTCAGCTGCGGTGGTTGTCACGACGGGTGGCGGTAGCAGGGAACCAACACGTGTTGGAGAGGTGTTTGCACCGCTGCTTGTGTTCAAACCGGCTTCAGTTGGCCCCGTGCGGAAGGAGCGCCGTGAAGGCAGCTCTCGTATACATCTTCTTCATCGCCGCCGCCGTACTGGAGGTCGCGGGCGACGCCGTGATCCGCAAGGGCATGAGGGCATCGTGCTCATCGTGGCCGGCTTCGCGATGCTCGGGTCGTACGGCCTTGTCGTGAACCTGGTGCCGTGGGACTTCTCGAAGCTGCTCGGCGTCTACGTCGCCGCGTTCGCGACGGTGGCCGTGCTGTTCGGACGCTTCCTGTTCGGCGAGAACGTGCCTTGGTCCACGTTGACCGGGCTGGCCGTCATCGTCGCCGGCGCCGGGGTGATCCAGCTCGGGCAGGTGCTGGGCAAGTAGCGCGAGCGTTTCGACGATCATCTGATACCATCGGACGGGCGCGGACAGGATTCTTGCTCCGCGAGGGTCGCTGACAGATCACGGACACTCGAGCATCGTCAGGATCCCGCTCGACGGGGCGGCCTAGGGCCTCCTACCAGCGGCAACGCGCAACCGCCCTCTGAAGCGACGCTCAGGCGCCGGTGCCCGGCGTGCGCCGGTCGAACGGAAGGACTCAGACGGACGGGGTGACATTTCCACTTGCCTGCAGGGGTGACACTTCAACTTGCCTGCGACAGCGTCTCTGTGCCGCGCCAAGCACCCGCCCGGGTCCTGAGGTCGCCCTGACGCCCGCTCTCGTATCGTGACAAGCGCGAAACAGGGTTTGGGGCAGCCGCCCGTGGGGTAACTACCAGCGAGTGTCGTAGGAAACTTGACAAGGGGTCACTCAGATTTATACTCGGTGAGGCCCCGGTGTCGAGCGGGGCGCAGGAGGAACCGCTCCCAGGTGGGAGCGGCCCGCAAGAAGGGAGTGCTGAGGAAGATGGCAAAGGTCCTGGGCATCGACTTGGGGACCACGAACTCGGCCATGGCCGTGCTCGAGGGCGGAGAGCCCACGATCATCGTCAACGCAGAGGGTGACCGGACCACCCCTTCGGTGGTGGCATTCCGCAAAGATGGCGAGAGGATCGTTGGCAAGGCCGCGAAGAACCAGGCGATCACCAATCCCGAGAACACCATCAAGTCCATTAAGCGATTCGTTGGGCGACGTTTCGAAGAGACGGAGTCCGAGCGAAAGACCGTCGCGTTCGCGGTGAAGAAGGGCAAGGACGGGCGCGCCGTTGTGGACGTCGAAGAAGCGACGTACACACCCGAGGAAATCTCGGCGATGATCCTGCAGAAGCTGAAGGGTGACGCCGAGAAGTACCTGGGCGAGAAGATCACTCAGGTCGTGATCACCGTCCCCGCCTACTTCAACGACATGCAGCGGCAGGCGACAAAGGACGCCGGCAAGATCGCCGGGCTAGAAGTCCTGCGGATCATCAACGAGCCTACCGCCGCCGCTCTCGCCTACGGGCTCGACAAGGGCGGCGCCGAGCAGACAGTGCTCGTGTTCGACCTCGGCGGCGGCACCTTCGACGTCTCGATCCTCGAGCTCGGTGACGGCGTGTACGAAGTCAAGGCCACCAATGGCGACAATCACCTGGGCGGAGACGACTGGGATCAACGCGTTATCGACTGGCTCGCCGACAAGTTCAAGGCCGACACCGGGATCGACCTGCGCGTCGACAAGATGGCCCTGCAGCGTCTGAAGGAGGCGGCGGAGCGGGCGAAGATGGAGCTCTCGCAAGCCCAGACAACGCAGGTGAACCTGCCGTTCATCACGGCGGACGCGTCAGGACCCAAGCATCTCGACTACTCGATCACGCGCGCTGACTTCCAGAAGATCACGTCGGACCTGCTAGATCGCTGCAAGAAGCCCCTGGAGCTGGCGATGAAGGACGCCGGGCTCAAGATGGGTGACGTCGACGAGGTCATCCTGGTGGGCGGTTCCACCCGGATGCCAGCCGTTCAGGAGATGGTCAAGAGCCTGACCGGCAAAGACCCCCACATGGGCGTCAATCCCGACGAGGTCGTCGCGATCGGCGCGGCGGTACAGGCGGGTGTGCTCGGCGGGGAGATGAAGGACATCCTCCTCCTGGACGTCACGCCGCTCTCACTTGGCGTCGAGACCCTGGGCGGAGTCATGACCCGGCTAATCGAGCGCAACACAACGATCCCGACTCGCAAGGCCGAGGTCTTCACGACTGCGGCCGACGGGCAGACGTCTGTGGAGATACACGTGCTCCAAGGCGAGCGTGACATGGCCACGGACAACAAGACTCTGGGCAAGTTCCACCTGGTCGGCATCCCACCGGCGCCGCGCGGAGTACCGCAGGTCGAGGTTGCGTTCGACATCGATGCGAACGGCATCGTGAACGTCTCGGCGAAGGACCTGGGCACTGGGCAGGAGCAGAGGATCACCATCACCGGCTCCACGGCGCTCTCCGATGACGAGATCGACAGGATGGTTGTCGACGCCGAGTCCCATGCCGAGGAGGACTCACGGAAGAAGGCGGCCGCCGAAGCGCGCAACACGGCCGACACTCTCGTCTACACGACGGAGAAGACGATCAAGGACCTCGGCGACAAGGTGCCCGAGGACACCAAGAGGGCGTGCGAGGATGCCATCGCCGAGGTGAACAAGGCGCTCGAGGGAGACGACACCGACGCCATCACGTCAGCCACTCAGGCCCTACAGGAGGCGTCGTACAAGCTCGCCGAGATCGTCTATGCGGAGGCTCAGGCCGCTACCGCGTCCGAGGAGCCGGAGGGCGAAGCTGCTCAGGAAGGCGAGGGTGCCGCCGAGGCCGCCGATGAAGAGGAAGTCGTCGAGGCCGACTACGAGGTCGTCGACGAGGAGAAGTGATCATGGGCAGGTCGCGCAACACGCCAGAGGCCGAGCGTGGGCGGGGTGATGGCTTCCCGTACCGAGGAGTCGATCCGGACGAGGAGGGCCGGGGGCCGGTCACCGATCCGGAGCTCGAGTCCGACCTGGGACCTGAGCTCGGCCTGCGGGGCGACAAGATGCTAGCCGAGATCTCTGCTCTTCGCGCCGAAGTCGAGTCTGCACAGGCCGAGATCACCGAACTCCGCGAGAAGGCGGCCAGGGCCCAGGCCGATTTCGAGAACGCTCGTAAACGCGTGGAACGGGAGCACGGCGAGGCGGTGAAGCGGGCGGGAGAGCGCGTTGTCAGCGCTCTGCTGCCCGTCATCGACAACCTCGAACGCGCGATAGACCATGAGACTCTCGGTGGCGAGAGAGGCGAGCTGCTGAAGGGCGTCGAGCTGGTACGGCAGCAGTTGCTGGAAGTCCTCGCCCGGGAGGGCGTCACGGTCATCGACCCGTTCGGGCAGCCGTTCGACCCCTTCACTCACGAGGCGGTGGTCCAGCGAGACGATCCCGAGGTGCCCGACCATACCGTCGTGGAGGTGCTGCAGAAGGGATACCAGATCCACGGGCGAGTCATCAGGAACGCGATGGTGGCCGTCTCGACAGGGGGACCACCCGCGCCGAAGGAGTAGGCCCATGGCCGCTCGGAAGGACTACTACGAGATCCTCGGGGTGAAGCGGGACGCGTCGGCCGACGACATCAAGAAGGCGTTCAGGAGGCTGGCGCGCAAGCACCATCCTGACACCGGGGGCTCGGAGGAGAGGTTCAAGGAGGTCAACGAGGCCTACGAGGTTCTGTCCGATAGCGGGAAGCGCAAGCAGTACGACCAGTTCGGGCAGTACTTCGGTGGCAACATCCCTCCAGGAGCTGGGAGGGAGGCGCCGTTTGGTCAGGGCGGCGGCTTCTCGTACAGCGTGAACCTGGGCGACATCGGAGACCTGGGCGACCTCTTCGGCAGCGTGTTCTCCGGTGTGGGTTCTCGGGCAAGACCCACTGCGCATCGTGGCCGGGATCTGCAGTACGACGTTCGACTGAGCTTCGATGAAGCGATGGTCGGAGTCTCGCGCAAGGTGGACGTGAAGAGGCAGGAGACATGCTCCACCTGTTCGGGGAGCGGCGCGAAGCCCGGAACGTCGCCGGTGACCTGCCCCACGTGTTCAGGCTCAGGGCGCGTCGACCAGGGGCAAGGCATGTTCGCCATCTCTCGGACATGTCCGCGTTGCGCCGGGAGCGGGAAGGTCGTAGACAACCCATGTCCTGACTGCCGTGGTCGCGGGAGTGTCGTTAGAGTTAAGCCGGTAACCGTGAACGTTCCCGCCGGAACTACGGATGGGGGCAAGCTCAGATTCAAGGGCAAGGGTGAGCCGGGGGCGGGCGGCGGACCCGCCGGCGATCTCTACGTGGTCACGCACATCGAACCGCACCCGTACTTCAGCAGGGAAGGCGCGGACGTTCTGATGGAGCTGCCGCTAACGGTCACGGAGGCTGCCCTGGGCACCGAGGTGAAGATCCCTACCCCCGACGGCACGAAGGTGAAGCTGAAGGTGGCCGAGGGCACGCAGGACGGGAAGGTCTTCCGGCTCTCGGGAAAGGGCGCGCCAAGGCTGAAGGGATCCGGGCGCGGCGACTTGAAGGTCAAGGCCAAAGTCGTCGTACCGGCGAGTCTGAGTCCTGAACAGAAGGAGCTGCTGCGCCGTTTCGAGTCCTCGCGCACCGAAGACGTGCGTGCCCACATGAGCTAGTTGTTGGCCTCGGCGAGAGGAGGCGAGATGACTGGAAGGATGCGAGGCCCGAGAGACAGACCGCTCTACATGATCAGCGTGGCGGCCGAGCTGGCCGGCGTGCACCCGCAAACCTTGCGCATCTACGAGCGCAAACGGCTGGTGCATCCCGTGCGTTCGGGCGGGAACACGCGGCTGTACTCCGATGCCGACATCGACAGGCTCCGCCAGATCCAGCAACTGACACAAGAGGAGGGCGTCAACCTGGCCGGGGTCATCCGGATCCTCCAGATGCAGGAGGAGATGGCGCGCTATCGTGAGGAGACAGAGCGTCTCCGAAGAGCGGTGGCCGAGCTGAAGCACCGGGTCACCGGTGAGGCCGAGCGTGCAAGAAGGAGCTACAAGGCCGAGATCGTGTTGGTGCAAAGGGGCGACATCACCCGCAAGTAGAGTCGTGCGGATCGCGGAGTGCGGGCGAGGGGCGCCTCGCCGTCTGCGCATCCGACCACATAGGCTGAGCCAGGGAGGCGATCACATGGGAGTCGTCAGCAAGACGAGGGTACGGCACCACGCTCTGCGACAGGCTGCACGCGCGCTGGGATGGTTCGCACTTGCGGTCTCGATGGTGGTCGTGAGCGGCTGCTCGAGCGGAGATGGCGAGACCGAGCGGGTTCACTCGGCGGACGTTCCGGCCGAGGTCTACCGTGTTGTGCAGGGCGCGATCGTGACCGCGGGGTACGAGGTCAAGACCAAGAACCTGAGGATGGTCTACGGAGACAACACCTCGACAGTCGTCGTGAGCGGGTCTTTCGTTGCTCCGGGCCCGGAGGGTGACGACAAGTACGGCACCCTCACGATGCAGTGGCGCCCCGATATCGGTAGGGGGGGCACGTGGACGGTACTGAACCGGGAGTGAGAAGGCGACCGCCCTTGGCAGGCGGGCGTTGGGGAGGGGCTCACCGATGAGACTCGACAAACTGACTGTTGCCGCGCAGGAGGTCCTGCAGCAGGCCCAGGGTCACGCATCGGAGTTCGATCATGCGGCGATCGAGCCCGAACATCTGCTCAGGGCACTGCTCAACCAGGATGTCATCCGCCCGATCCTTCAGAAGGTGGGTGCGGACCCGGACGCGCTCGCGGCAGAGCTCGAGACGGTGCTCTCGGCGATGCCGAAGGTTACCGGCGCCGCGGCAGCGGCCCTTCAGGTGGGAGGGAGGGTTGGCAGTGTTCTGAACGTTGCCACCATGCGCGCGGAGGCGCTGGGGGACGCTTACGTCACCGTCGAGCATCTCCTGATGGGCATCGCTGAGGAATCCGGGGAGCCCGGAAGGCTGCTCTCCCGTCACGGAGTCACGCCGGAACGGCTCACTCAGGCTATCGGCGAGCTGCGCAAGGGAGCGCGGGCGACGGATCAGCACGCGGAGGAGCAGTTCCAGGCGCTCGAGCGCTTCAGCCGCAACCTGACGGCTATCGCCCGGGAAGGCAAGCTTGACCCGGTCATAGGGAGAGACGAGGAGATTCGCCGGGTGGTGCAGGTGCTGTCTCGTCGCACCAAGAACAACCCGGTGCTCATCGGCGAGCCTGGCACGGGCAAGACGGCGATCGTCGAGGGTCTCGCGCAACGTGTTGTGGCCGGTGACGTCCCGCTCAGTCTCACGGACAAGGACGTGGTGCAGCTCGACATCGCGGCGATGCTGGCGGGCTCCAAGTACCGCGGCGAGTTCGAGGACCGGCTGAAAGCGGTGCTCCGCGAGGTGGAACAGGCCGAGGGGGGCCTCATCCTGTTCATCGATGAGCTCCACACGATCGTAGGGGCAGGAGCCGCAGAGGGTGCCGTGGACGCGGCCAACATGCTGAAGCCGGCCCTCGCCCGGGGCGAACTGCGAGCGGTTGGCGCCACCACTCTGGACGAGTACCGGGAGCACATCGAGAAGGACCCCGCGCTCGAGCGACGATTTCAGCCCATCTTTGTCGGCGAGCCTTCCGTAGAGGACACCATCGCCATCCTGCGCGGACTCAAGGAGCGCTACGAGGTGCACCACGGCGTGCGCATCACCGATCCGGCGATCGTCGCTGCGGCCACCCTCTCCGACCGCTACATCACCGACCGCTTCTTGCCCGACAAGGCCATCGATCTCATCGACGAGGCCGCGAGCCGACTGCGCATTGAGATCGACTCGATGCCCACGGAGATCGATGCGATCGACAGACAGGTGCGGCAGCTGCAGATCGAGGAGACCGCGCTCGCCAAAGAAGCCGACGAAGCCAGTGCTCAGAGATTGGAGCGCATCCGAGCTGAGATGGCTGACCTCAACGAGCGGCTCGCTGGACTCAAGGCGCAGTGGCAGAACGAGAAGCAGACGATCTCCGAGGTCCAGCGATTGAACGCTGAGCTGGACGCGGCACGCGGCGAGGCGGAGCGGGCGGAGCGGGAAGGCGATCTCGCTCGCGCGGGCGAGATCCGCTACGGGCGGACGCCGGAGCTGGATCGGCAGCTGGCCGACGCCGACGCGCGCCTCAAGGAGATGCAGACGGGCGAGCCGATGCTGCGCGAGGAAGTGACCGAGGACGAGATCTCACAAGTCGTTTCCAGCTGGACTGGCATACCAGTGACGCGATTGATGGAAGGCGAACTAGCCAAGCTGGCCCACCTCGAGGAACGCCTTCACCAGCGTGTCGTTGGGCAGGAGGAGGCGGTCTCGGCAGTTTCGGCCGCGATCCGGCGCTCCCGCGCGGGTCTTTCGGACCCTGATCGACCCCTGGGGTCGTTCATATTCCTCGGCCCCACAGGTGTGGGCAAGACGGAGCTGGCCAAGGCCCTGGCCGAAGTCCTCTTCGACGATGAGCGGAACATGGTCCGCATCGACATGACCGAGTACATGGAGAAGTTCTCTGTCCAGCGGCTGATCGGTGCTCCGCCAGGCTATGTTGGCTACGAGGAGGGTGGGCAACTCACGGAGGCCGTTCGCCGAAGACCATACTCCGTGATCTTGCTGGACGAGATGGAAAAGGCGCATCCCGAGGTCTTCAACATCCTGCTGCAAGTTCTCGATGACGGCCGGCTCACCGACGGGCAGGGCAGGACGGTGAGCTTCAGGAACGCCATAGTGGTGATGACTAGCAACGTCGGGAGCCAGATCATCCAGGCCGCCACCGAGTCGGGTCGCACGGAGGGCATGAAGGAGGCCGTTGAGGATGCCCTGCGGCACACCTTCCGCCCGGAGTTCCTGAACCGAGTGGACGACATCGTGGTCTTCGACCCGCTGTCCCTCGAGCAGATCGGTGTGATAGTGGGCCTGCAGCTCGCCGAGGTTCGAAAGAGGCTTGCCGAACGCAAGGTCGACCTCGAGCTGACCCCGGCTGCGGTGGACAGGTTGGCTCTACTCGGTTATGACCCGCTGTATGGCGCGAGACCGCTGAAGCGCGTGATCGCCAAGCAGGTGGTCGATCGGGTGGCTCGTGCCCTGGTCGAGGGCACCATTCGAGAGGGAGAAGCGGTGACCGTCGACGTAGACGGTGACGAGCTGGTCGTCCGTTGAGCGAGCGTCTTGGCTCCGCAGGGCACAGTCTCGGGCGGCGGGAGTCCGAATTGCCACTGCCTTCTGGCACGACGTCGTAGCCATCCTGGTGCTCGTCTGGCTGGGATTTGCGGCAGCCCTTGGCTGAGCGATTCTGGCTTCCCGCAGTAACTGTCTTCCTGCTCGCGGGGATCGCCTTCGGCCCCAACGGGCTCGGCATCCTGAGCGGCGATCTCCTCGGGCAACTCGGATTCGTCGAACCTCTTGCTCTGGGGATCATCGTCTTCCTGGTGGGCGAGCAGCTCACGCTCCGGATGATGATCACTGGTCCTTCTGGATGACCTCTGTGCTGGAAATGGTGCTCCCCGCTGCCCTGGTTGATTTGGCCGTATGGAATCTGGCGCCTCTGCCGAGGCTTGCTCTGCCGCTGGCGGTGATCGTGATCTCGGGTGCCCCTGCCACAGTGATGGCGATAGCCCATGAGGTCGGGGTCAAGGGGCGGGTGACGGATAGGTGCGGGTTCGGGAGTCGCACCGGCCGCTGCTCACTGCCTACCTGAACGGCTTCTTCTTCGGGGCGATCGTGATCCCCTGCAACCCGCTCTTCATAGCGGCGTTCTTCGCGCGCGTGGCGACCGTGGGGGAAGCCACGGCGAACATGGCGAACTTCCTGGCGTTCGCTCTCGGCATCTCGACCCCCTGATCGTCCTCTCGCTCGTCACCCGCGCTGCGAGCCGGTGGGTGGTGAACTCGCTGGTCCGCTGGCAGCGGGCGATCGAGGTGGTAGCCGGAACCATGATGATCGGTGTGTCCGTCTACTACCTGGTAGTCGTCTTCAGGGTCTTCGGCTGACCCTCTCGATAGCCCTCTCGGTCACCCTCTCGGCGAGACGCGCTCAGCACTCGTCCGGCTCGCCGAACGCACCGGGCGGAGCCACGGTGCGGCCGACGCTGAAGGCGTCAGCGACCTTGGGGGATAGCCCACGGTATTCGCGAACGCCGGCGAGGTAGACGAGCGGGTCTAGCTTATCGATGTCCACCTTGTCGCCCGCAGGCCCGAGCACCTCCTCATTCGCGTGCGTCTCGACAACTTCGCCCACTACCAGCAGGTACTCTCCCATCTCCACCGATGTTGTCACTCGGCACTCCATGTTGTAAGGGCACTGCTCGATGATGGGCGTGCGCACGATGGCGGAGCTGGTGAGGGTGAGCCCAGTGTCGGCGAACTTGTCCCGCTGTCTCCCGCTGACCAGACCGAAGTAGTCAACCTGCGCCGCCAGGCTGACCGATGGGACATTGACCGTGAACTCGCCGCCGTCGGCGATGAGCTCGAGCGTCCTGCGCGTGCGACGCAGAGCCATGCCCACGGAAGGTGGAGTGGCCGAGGCGATCCCTATCCAGGCAACGGGCAGAGCGTCCACCGTGTCGCCCGATCCGCCAACCACCAGCGGAACGGGCATAGGGTACAGGCGATCGGTCGCCCCCAGTCTCTGCTTCATGGCTTCCTCCTACGATCGCGACGGGTCGAGTATAGCTTCGGGTCTGTAAGGGGATGGCCGGGTGTGCGATGACGATTAATACGAAAGCGCATGCGCATTATGCGCAGAACCGGCCTCGATTGTGGCATACTCGTAACGAGAGCCGGACGCGAGTTCTGCTCGAGCAGGAAAGGCGGGTGCTGGAAGATGGGCGTATCGACGGCGGTCAGTCGACAGGGGCGGCCAGCGAGTGGCGGGGGTGTCATCATGGGTGAGCTTGTCGGGAGCGTGACGGGAACGATCGGCGGGACGCCCGTAGTGCTGCTGTCTCGCATGGCTGAGGGATTGCCCGCGCAGGTGGCCGTCAAGCTCGAGTCGCGCAATCCGGGCGGGTCGGTCAAGGACCGCATCGGGCTGAGCATGATCCTCGATGCCGAGGAGCGCGGGCTCATCACTCCTGGCGAGTCGGCCATCATCGAACCGACCTCTGGCAACACGGGCATCGCATTGGCTTTGGTCGGAGCTGCGCGTGGCTATCGAGTGATGCTCACGATGCCCGAGAGCATGTCCGTCGAGCGTCGCAAGCTCCTGGCAGGGTATGGGGCCGAGGTGTTGCTCACTCCCAGAGAGCAGGGGATGAAGGGCGCAGTTGAGGCTGCCGAAGAGCTGGTCGAGAAGGTGCCCGGCGGGTTCATCCCCGGGCAGTTCGACAACCCCGCCAATCCAGCCATCCACTACGAGACCACTGGGCCCGAGATTTGGGCGGCCGTGGAGGGAGAGCGGCTCGGAGCTCTAGTGGCGGGCGTGGGCACAGGCGGGACGATCACGGGCGCGGGCAGGTTCCTGAAGGAGCACAGTCAGCAAGTGAGACTTGTCGCAGTGGAGCCTGAGGAGTCTCCGCTGATCACACAAACGCTGGCCGGTGAGGAACTTGCGCCGGCCCCCCACGCGATCCAGGGTATAGGCGCCAACTTCATCCCCTCGATACTCGATATCTCCTTGCTCGATGAGGTGCAGCGGGTCAACGCAGAGGAGGCCATAGAGGTGTCTCGTCGGCTCGCCGCCGAGGAGGGACTGTTCGTCGGGATCTCGTCGGGCGCCAACGTAGCGGCTGCTCTGAGGGTGGCCTCTCGGCCGGAGATGGAAGGCACGGTGGTCGTGACCGTTGCGCCGTCGACCGGCGAGAGGTATCTGTCCACCCCGCTATGGGAGGGACTCGAATAGCGATGCGAGTTTCGCAGCGTGTCGACTATGCTCTACGCGCTCTTACTGTCCTGGTGAGGAGGGGGCAGGCCCGGCCTATCGCTGCCGGCCGGCTCGCGGACGCGCTCGGCTTGCCGCGCCGTTTCGTGGAGCAGCAGTTCACGGCGTTGTCGCGTGCCGGGATCCTGGAATGCGCGCGAGGGGCGGGAGGTGGCTGCAGGCTGGTGGTTCCGCCAGCGGACATCACGGTGGCTGACGTGTTGCGTGCCATCGAGGGCGACGTCCTGGATGTGCCCAGGACCACGGACTCCGCAGTAGCCGAGATGTGGGCCGAGACCGTCACTTCGCTCACTGAGGTCCTCGAAGGGACGACGCTGGAGCAGCTGGCCAGGCGACAAGCTGCCATCGACTCCCAGGTGGAGGTCGTCTACCACATCTGAAGCAGGATCCCCGCGGTCGCCCCCGGACGCTGCGCGGAGGAGCGTCACCGGAACTCTCGCGACGATCGATGCCACAGAGGATTGACGACCCTCAGCGGCGAATACTCCTACCAGGTATCGGTCAACACCGGGGGGCCTGGATGGCAGGCGGTCGCGAGCGGCGCACCAATGCCCGGTTGAGGGTGCTTATGGAGGCTGCCTCCGAGGGGTTCATGGCGGTGAGCCCATTTAGGGTAGTGACCATGCTCAACGAGCCAGCCGAGCGAATGCTCGGCCGAGCACGCTCGGCGGTCGTGGGCGAGCATGTCTCCTCACTCGGCATGCCGCAACTCACTGAGCGTCTCGAGCGGATGCTCGCTCCGGGAGGACGTGCAGGGACCCGACCCATCGTCCTGGTGTCGGACGTGGCTGTCTTGAGCATGGTGCTGCGGAGCTACCGTGATACGGAGGGCCGCGGTGCGGTGGTGGTTATCCGCAACCAGACCGAGCTGGCCGAGGCACAGGAGCGTGCAGAGGCCATCATGGCGGGCGCTGCTGATGGACTGATCCTTATGTCGCCGGATGAGCGGATCACGTACCTCAACCCCGCCGCCAGGCAACTTCTTGGGAGGCGCTCTCGTGGAGCGGTGGGGCGCAAGACCACCATCGCCGAGTTGCTCGGACAGGAGGAAGAGCCGCAGGAGGTGACCGTATCCGGTCGGACTCACGCTGGTCAGCACGGAGCGATGACCGTCCGAGAGTACACGCTCCCAGGCACCGGCCACCAGGTCATCGAGGCGCGAAGGAAGTGTCTGACGAGTCCTGACGGCCGTCCCGTCGGATGTGTTGTCAGCCTGCGGGACGTGACCGCCGAGCGCGAGATCTCCCGGATGAAGGACGAGTTCGTCTCGACGGTGTCACACGAGCTACGCACGCCGCTGACATCCATCAAGGGCTACGTCGACCTCATACTCGACGACGAGGCAGGACCCATCAATGAGGTCCAGCGCGAGTTCCTCACGATCGTGCAGGCGAACTCGGACCGGCTCGTGACCCTCATCAACGACATGCTGGACGTCTCCCGTATCGAGGCGGGACGCGTACACCTGAAGATCGAGCCCATCGACGTCAGCGAGTTGGCAGCGGCCACCGTGGAGATCTTCAGGGCGGCGGCTGACAGTGCCGGCGTCGAGCTCGCGGTCAGAGTCCCCAAGAGCCTGCCCTGCGCGGCGGCGGACAGGGATCGCGTCGGCCGCGTACTGGTCAACCTCCTGAGCAACGCCATCAAGTACTCGCCCAACGGAGGGAAGGCCACCTTTTCCGCCCGGCTCAGAGGCGAGGAGATAGTGATCAGCGTCGCCGACACCGGCGTCGGCATCTCCCCTGCCGACCAGAAGCTGCTGTTCAGCAAGTTCTATCGGGTCGACTCCTCTCTGACTCAGGCCATAGGCGGCTCGGGGTTGGGGCTCAACATCTGCCGTCGCATAGTGGAGCTGCTGGGCGGGCGGATCTGGGTCCGCAGTCAGGTGGGCAAGGGCAGCAAGTTCAGCTTCACGCTCCCGGTGGCGCCGAGCGATCTAGTGCGCACTCCGGCAGTCTCGGGTCCGCTCGACCGGCGTGGGGGCACCGTCCTCGTGGTCGATCGGGATCCGGACGTCGCGTCTCTCGTGGAGACATACCTGCGCAAGCGCGGGTATGAGGTGATCACGGCTCGAAACGCTCGGGATGCGATGGAGCTGGCACGGAGCAGCAGCCCAGATGCCATCACTCTGGACGTCATGTTGGACGACTTGGACGGCTTCGACTTGCTCCAGCGCCTGAAAGAGGACGCGGCCACTTCGGCCATACCCATCGTGATCCTCTCCATCGTTACGGATGAGGGGCGAGGGCTTAGGCTCGGCGCGGCGGACTACATCGAGAAGCCGATCGACAAGAAGCATCTCACCACGGTGATAGATGACCTTATCGGGTCGATAGAATCCCCCACTGTTCTCATCGCTGACGACGACGCTAGCATCGTCGATGCGCTTAGCAGGACGATGCGTAGAAGGGGATTCGCGGTGGTGGCAGCATATGACGGCCTTGAGGTGCTCAAGGCCGTCGAGGTAGATCACCCCGACCTGATCCTGCTGGATCTACGTATGCCCAAGATGGACGGCTACCAGGTCATACAGCGGTTGAAGTCGTCGGCTGCCACCGCCGACATCCCGATCGTCGTCATGACCGCGTATAGGATCAACCGGAGCAAGACGGACGTTCTCGGCCTGGCCGCCGGTCAGGTCAGCAAACCGTTCGATGCGGAGAGTCTCGCGGAGCGCGTGGAGGATATACTCTCCAGGGGGAGGTGAGCGGTGGCAGTCCGCGACGACAGGAAGACCGTCCTGGTGGTCGATGACGAGCCGCACATCTTGAAGCTCGTGGCTTTCGCTCTCTCGAAGAGCGGGTACGCGGTCTTGGAGGCCGCCGACGCTATCACAGGCATGGAGCTGGCGAGGCGGCACGGGCCCGACCTAGTGCTGATGGACGTGATGATGCCTGTGGTGTCCGGCCTAGAGGCCGTCCAGCGTCTCAAGGAGGATCCAGCCACCGCGAACATCCCGGTCGTGATGCTGTCAGCTCGCAGCCAGCGCTGCGAGCAGGAGGCGGGAATGGCAACCGGTGCGCTCCGCTATATCTGCAAGCCATTCACTCCCAAGGAGCTCGTTCGCGAGGTGTCGGAGATCGTGGGTGGCGGCTAGGTCGTCGGGGATCAGCGCGTCGCGGAAGGGAAGAGAACAATGGCATACAAGGTGCTCGCGGTCGACGACCAGCCCTCCATCCTCAAGCTTGTTTCCGTGACGCTCACGGGGCGAGGGTATAAGGTGGTCGAGGCATCAGATGGGCCGGAAGCGTTGGCGAAGGCGCGCTACGAGCAACCCGACCTCATCATCCTGGATATCATGATGCCTTCGATGAGTGGTCTGGAGGTCCGGGAGAGGCTAGCGGCCGATCCGGAGACCAAGGACATCCCCATTCTCTTCCTGTCGGCGGTTGGCGATTTCGAGGATCAGTTGGGCACCCTCGAGAGCGGTCCCGGGCACTACTTGACGAAGCCCTTCAAGCCCAAGGAACTGGCAGAGTACGTCCACGCGCTGTTGGACCCTGGCCTCAAGGATCAGCTGGCGAAGCAGCGCTCCCATCAGATAGGCAAGCTGCGCGCCGTTGTTGACATCATGCAGCAGAGGCGACGCGAGGACTGATGGGGATCCCCGCCCTCGAAGTCTCGGGGCTGTCCAAGCGCTACGGCAAGGTCGAAGCTCTTCGAGATGTCTCCTTCCAGATAGCCGAGGGCGAGATCTTCGCACTCATCGGGCCCAACGGCGCCGGGAAGACCACCGCTCTCCGAATAGTCGCCACGATCTTGTCCCCCTCGGCAGGCGACGTCTTTGTGGAAGGACTTAGCGTTGCAGACAGCCCGGAACGTGTGCGCGAGCGTATCTCCTACCTCCCCGAGGAGGCCGGCGCCTACAAGAACCTCACGGGCGAGGGTTACCTGCGTTTCTTCGCCGACCTACACTTGGCCGACCCGCACGCGAAGGATTCAGCGCTAGCGCGTGCCCGCGAAGTGGCCGATCTCGGGGAGAGGCTCCGCGACAAGGCTGGGACCTACTCCAAAGGCATGACTCGCAAGCTGGTGCTGGCACGAGCGCTCATGAGCAGGCCGAGGCTGGCCATCCTGGACGAGCCCACCTCGGGTCTGGATGTCATGAATGCCCTGGAGGTACGCGACACGATACGCGCCTTTGCGCGCGAGGGTACCGCGGTCCTGCTCTCCAGCCACAACATGCTGGAGATCGAGTACATCTCGGACAGGGTTGCGCTCATCCACGAGGGTGTGATCCGAGAAACGGGTACCCCCCGGGATCTGCTCGAGCGCCACGAGGCGACGAATCTCGAAGCCGTGTTCCGGAAGGTCACTGAGCCCGAGTGGAGTGCGAGCGAGGCGATCGGATGAGACGCTTCGGC
>CAZWGV010000007.1:15422-22131 GCA_964633595.1 uncultured Coriobacteriaceae bacterium
CGCGGGGCCGGATGACCTCGAGGCGATCGTGGATGGGGAGCGGGGGAGGAGCGGCGTAAGGCTCATCTTGGCTATCCCGCCGGGCTTTGGCGCCGGCATCGAAAGCGGCGTGCCTCAGGAGCTCATCTCCTACACGGTGATGAGGGACTTCAGCTTCTTCGCCACGGTCGACGCCGGGAGGCTAAGGGGAGCCGTTGCGGCGGTCAACGAGTCGGCGAGCGACGCGCTGATGAGGACCAGACTGCCCGGAGTGGACCCCGTGTCACTCAAGCTCCCAGTGTTCCTCCAAGAGCATGTTTACGTCGGGGACCGCACGGCTCAGGCGCCTGCCGAAGAGGTCGTTGGCTTCATCTCGAGTCAGACGACCTTCATCCCCATCGTGCTCTTTGTCGTCATCATCATCGCGGCCCAGATGATCGCGACCGCTGTCGCTGCCGAGAAGGAGAACAAGACACTGGAGACGCTGCTCTCGGCACCTATCGGGCGGGTGTCTCTGGTGGCCGCGAAGATGGTAGCGGCGGCGATCGTGGCTCTGGCGACGGCGATCGTCTACATCGCAAGTCTGCGGTACTACCTGGATGGGGTGATGGGGGGTCTGGGTCCCGAAGTCAGACTCGGTATGGCATCTGCGGGCCTGATGGAGGAGCTCGGCCTGACCTTGGGCGTCTATGACTATGCGTTGCTCGGCCTCACGCTGTTCCTTGGGATCCTCGTGGCCCTGGCGATCGCGGTGGTGCTCGGGGCCTTGGCCGACAGCGTGAAGGCCGTTCAGGCGATGCTGACCCCGCTCATGGCGTTCATCATGATCCCGTACTTCCTGACTCTCATGGTCGACCTCAGCGGCGCTTCGGTGCTACTCAGAAGCGTTGTCCTCGCGATTCCGTTCAGCCATCCGTTCATGGCCGCCCCGAACCTCTTTTTCGGCGAGTACTCAGCCGTCTGGTACGGGATCGCGTACCAGAGCGTCTGGTTCGCCGGGTGCTCGTACCTGGCGGCTCGCATCTTCGCGTCCGACCGCATACTCACGATGAGACTCCGGTTCGGCCGAGGGCGAGAGGCGGCTGCCTAGCCGACTTGGCGCGCCAGACCGTGCGGAATCCGCTCGCTCACGCAGGTTCCTCGCGCGCGCGGGGCCGATCGGCGGGCCGCCAAACCACCGTGAGAGCAGCGCGACGCACGCGACAGCCCGACACCCCGCGCATGCCGGGTACATTCGAAGGGGGTGAACCGGAGGCCGCCATGTACGTGATCACTACAGAACGTCTGCCCATCAAGGTCTGGGGCGAGCAGCCAGACGAAGCCACTCTCCAGCAGGCGCGGAATCTCGCCAATCTGCCGTTCGCCACCGGATGGATCGCTCTCCTGCCCGACGCCCACGTGGGGTACGGCATGCCCATCGGGGGGGTGCTGGCGGCCCGAGGGCAGGTGATCCCTCATGCCGTGGGCCTCGACATCGGGTGTGGTGTGAGGGCCTGGCGAACAGGTGTGCCACTCGAGGACTTCCTGCCGCTGCGCGATCAGGTCCTCTCAGACGTCCACCGCTCGATTCCCACAGGCTTCGATCGGCACGGGTCTTCCCAGGAGGAGCGAACGAACCTCTTCGACGACGTTCCTGCCGCTCCAGTGCTCCGAGGTGAGATCGACAAGGCCAAGCGGCAGGTGGGTACGCTTGGCGGCGGCAACCACTTCATCGAGATCCAGAAGGATCCGGATGACATCGTCTGGGTCATGATCCACTCCGGCAGCAGGAACCTCGGCAAGCAGATGGCCGAGCACTACGACCGCGCGGCCAAGGAGGAGAACCGCCGGTGGAGTTCGCCGGTTCCCGAGGAGTGGGGGCTGGCCCACTTGGCTGCAGACTCACGCAAGGGGGAGGAGTATCTGGATGTGATGGGCTTCTGCCTCCGCTTTGCCCGCGAGAACCGCAGGCTCATGCAGGAAACGGTTCAGGCGGCTTTCGACAGGAGGTTTGCGGGCGCGGTTCCCGATCGCGAGGTGGACGTACATCACAACTACGCCGCGATCGAGACGCATCTCGGTGAGGAACTCGTGGTCCATCGCAAAGGCGCGGTTCGGGCCGAAGGCCCGGTCGTCATCCCGGGCTCGATGGGCACTCGGAGCTTCCTCGGCCGGGGTCTTGCGAACGAAGAGGCGTTCGAGAGCTGCTCTCATGGTGCCGGACGCCGCCTGGGACGGCGTGCGGCCGTGCGTAGCATCCCCATCCAGGACGTGCTGGATGACCTGAAGGCGAAGGACATCCGGCTGTTCAAGCGCAAGAAGGGTGACGTGGCCGAGGAAGCTTCTGCGGCCTACAAGGACATCGACGCTGTGATGGGACAGCAAAAGGACCTGGTTGAGGCGGGGATTGCCCTCTTCCCTGTGGGCGTGGTCAAGGCATGACCGACGTGAGGTCGTCGGCACCAGCGTGTCATCGCTCACACAGCAACGCCGAATGCTCTGCTAGGATGTTTCGACTCTCGCGACTACATCCCGACAGGAGGGCATCTTGGCCAAGGGGAACAACAGCGCGGTTTGGACGGTGGGAGAGGGCGAGCTGCTGGGTCTTGACGCGATGGGAGCGCGAGATCTCATCATCGAGTGCTTCTTTCACGCCCAGAGCGAGACCTTTACGAGGACGAAGACTATGCTCGGCCGAGAGGTGAACGACGAGACCCTGCGCCGGAGCGTCGAGGCTGCCGTACGAGTGGCGTTCGAGAACTCAGGCGGTGACTTCGACGACCCCAACGCCGAAAGCGTAGCCAAGGCGGTGGAGTCGCTTGCCAGATCGGCGTCCTCGTGGGGGACGCCGCTGGCGGTGATCGAGCACCACCGACGCCAGGCGGAGAGGATAATAGCTGCCATACGCTGAGAAGATGTGGTTCGCGCGCGCGTAAAGCGCGCACCCGGCGCAGCCGATACTCACTGACGAGGCATCTTCGATGGCGAGGTGCCGCCCGACAGACTCGTGCGGGTTGTTGCGTGAGGTGGGATGGTGGGATCCGACAGGGAGCGTGCGGTCGACGCCGGGGCCTCGGCGGGGCCCTTCCTGGAGCCCGCCAAGCTAGCGGAGCTGCTCTCGGGAGCGTCTTTCCCAGCTGCCCTTTGGTCGGGCTCCGAACTCAGGTTCCTTTGGGCGAACCGCGCATTCACCGAGTTGCTCAAGGGGGCTCCCCCGCAGTTCGACGCCCTCGGTATGCCCATGCGAGGCTTCCTCTCCGATGCGCCCTCAGCAATGCGATTCCAGGATGTGGCGTACACGGGTCTTCCGCAAACGGATGCTGAGTACGAGTACGTGGCGGCAGACGCGTCAGTATCCGTGTGGCAGCTGACGTTTTTGCCCGTGCCTGGGCGATTCGGCAGGCCGCACGACGTTCTCTTCACCGGTGTGGATGTGACGGCGACCGTCTCGGCCAAGCGGGCGGAGGAGAGGGTTGCTGATGATGTTCGCTCCGCTATGGAACTCATCGACAGCACGATCCTCTCGTCCCTCGACGCCGATGAGATCCTGCAACGCGTCGTTGTGGAGGCTACTGAGGCCTTCGGAGCCGACTGGGGATGGATCGCGGTACGCGAGCAGGGGGCGTGGCGCTTCCGCAACGTCCACGGCTGGCCGGACGACTCGCTCGGGCAGGTCTTTCGCGAGGAGGAACTGTCGCTGCCCCGATTGGCGGCTGCTTCAGCGGCGACGGTGGTCGAGGACGGCGTGGGGGCGGTGCCCTATGAGCATCAGGAGCTGCTCGACCGGCACGACATAGGAGCTTTCCTCCTGGTGCCACTACGTGCACGGGGCGAGACGTCTGCAGTCATCGGCTTTTGCTGGAACTCGGCCACGAGGTTTGTGGAAGCCCACCTGAGGCTGGCCGACAAGCTGGCGAGTTCGCTCTCTCTCGCGCTGGAGAACGCTCGGCTGTACGGCGCGGAGCGCGAAGCGGCCAGAGCTCTCCAGTCGGCCTTCTTCCAGGTGCCCGATCGCGTGGACGGCGTGGAGTTCGGGCACCTCTACCACTCGGCCTCCTCCGGTGCCCGGGTGGGCGGAGACTTCTACGACGTGCTGCGCACATCCTCTGGCAACGTGGGTGTGATGATCGGCGATGTGGCCGGCCACGGCACCGGGGTTAGCGCGCTCACCGCGCTCGTCAAGAGTTCCATGCGCGTTGAGGCTCTTCGCGAGCCGTCGCCGTGCACCGTGGTCGAGCGCACGAACCAGCTCGTCTTGACCGAGGGTCGCACCGAGATCTTCGCGTCGGCTTTCCTCGGGATGCTGGATTGTGACACGGGCGACCTGGCGTACTGCCTTGCGGGTCACCCGCCGCCGATCCTGGCGCGCAAGGGAAGCGCGCCCATGCTGCTCCCGGGGCCCGAGATGCTGGTGGGTGTCGAGCACGGTGCTCGCTATACCAACCACCAGGCAAACCTCGGCCTAGGAGATGTGCTCGTGCTCTACACCGACGGTCTGGTGGAGGCACGCGATCGTTCCGGTAAGGCGTATGGTACCGAGCGCCTTCGCTGGGCTGTCAGCGGGGTCGCGTCGGAGGACATCACGGCGGTGCCCCAGGCGCTCTTCCTCGACGCGTTCTCATACGCCGAGGGGCGGCTTTCTGATGACATCGCGATCCTTGCGCTCCGCCGCGTCGATCAAGCAGCCTCCTCGGGGCCGCGGCAGGGCCGGCTGGAGCTCCCGGTCGCCGTGTGAGCTAGCCGAGGCGCGTTTGTCCGGTCGGGCGGCTCTGGGTATCCTGTAGCGGTCCCGTTAGTTCAACTACGCTCATCAGGGGGTATACGGATCGTGCCCCTACTCCGCCATAGTCGCTTCTTCGCGCACTGGCTCGCCGGCTTCGGGTTCGAGGTTGCCGTCTTCGTCGGCTTCGTGCTGCTGCTCTTCGCTGTCGGAACCCTCATCACACTGATAGTGTAGGCGGACGCGACGATGTGGATGCGGTTCAAGCTTGCCGACGTCCGAGTGATCGCGTACTACGTCGGGCTGCTGGTGATCGGCATTGCCGCGGCGATGCTGGTGCCGCTGCTCACCTCCATCCTTGCCCGGGAATGGGCCATCGTCTGCAACTACACCCTGGGCATCGGTGTCACCGTGTCGGCGGGCGTCGCGTTGACTCTGCTTAGGCCAAGATCGGTGGAACTCAACCACTCCCAGGGGTTCGTGGTGACTGCCGTCGCATGGCTGGCCGCTTCGATCTTCGCGGCCATACCGCTCTCCTTCTCGGGCAGCTATCCAACCTACCTGGACGCGCTGTTCGATGCCATGTCCGGACTCACGACCTCGGGCCTGACGGTCGCGACCGATCTTGACCACATGGCTCTCGGGGACAGCATGTGGCGCCATCTGACGCACCTGATAGGAGGTCAGGGGATCGTCGTGGCCGCCCTGTCGTTCGCGATGGGGTTGCGCGGTGGCGGCGTATCGCTGTACTTGGCCGAGGGCCGCGATGAACGCATCCTGCCCAACGTGATGTTCACCGTGAGGTTTATGTGGTTCGTCGCGGCGGTGTTCGTGGGCGCCGGGACCCTTGCACTCACTTTGGTGAACATGAGTCTAGAGATGCCCGTGGTTAGGGCGGCACTGCATGGATTCTGGATCTCGTCCGCCGCCTACGACACCGGGGGGTTCGCACCGCAGTCGATGAACCTGATGTACTACCACAGCTGGACGGTCGAGATCGTTGCGATGATCTTCATGCTCGCCGGCACAGTCAACTTCAACCTCCACGCTGCTGTCTGGCGCGGCGACAGGCAAGAGCTGTGGCGCAATCTAGAGATACGTATGTTGGCGGCCAACATGCTGATCGTCGCGGTATTCGCGGGATTGGGCGCCGTTGCCACCGAGCTGATCACAGGGCCTGCGGAGGTGGCACGCAAGGTCATCTTCCACGTGATCTCCGCGAACTCTGGTACGGGTCACCAGACCGTCTACGCAGCGCACTGGACGAAGGTCCTCGGAGGAACCGCCTTCGCGGCGATCATGCTGGCCATGGCCTTCGGCGGGGCCGCTTCGTCGACCGCAGGCGGCATCAAGGCGCTCCGCATAGGCATCATCGTGAAGACGGTCGTGCTGCAGGTGAAGCGGTCGCTGGCCCCTCGGAGTGCGGTCATCCGAAGCAAGTACCACCATCTGCGCGAACAGGTCCTTACGAGCGAGGCGGCGGGGGCGGCAGCCACGCTCTTCATCGTATACACCGTGACGTACGTTAGCGGAGGGCTTATTGGGGCCGCCTTCGGCTACCCCGCTGGCGACGCCGTCTTCGAGTCGATCTCGGCGACGGCGAACGTGGGGTTATCGTCGGGGATCACCGCCGCGAACATGCCCAACCTCTTGAAGATCGTCTACATGCTCCAGATGTGGGCGGGGAGACTGGAGTTCGTCGCCGTCTTCGCTCTGGTCGCGCATATCGTTCTCGCCCTGCTGCCGAGACGGCGGAGGGCAGCCGCGTGAGCCGGGCCTACCGAATCGTCTGCGCCGCGGCACTAGCAGCGATCATGCTCGTGCTCTCGTACGCGCCCGCCCTCGCTGCCGAGACGGTCCACTCCTCCGGGAGTCTGGTAGAGCTGGCCGAGGAACTCGACGGGCATATCGTCACGGTGCGCGGCGAGGTGATAGGAGACGCGCTGCGCGCCGACGTATCTCACGTTTGGCTGAACGTGCTCTCGGGTGGTGCGGGAGTGGGCCTATATGTGGACCGCGACATCGCTCGCC
>CAZWGV010000007.1:22231-51531 GCA_964633595.1 uncultured Coriobacteriaceae bacterium
TAAGGACCGGCGAAGATCGCCCGTCGTGACGGTCTACCCGCATTCGGGAATCGTACTCTCGGCGGGGCGGCAAGGCCACCGAGAACGAAGGCGGCAACGCTCGGACATGACCTCCCGAGCACCCTCTCGCTCCGTCGGTGCGCCGAGCGGCCCGGAGGCCCCATGGACGACGCGGCCAACTACTCCTCGCGTCGCGTCATCGCGACTTACATAACCACGAACGTGTTGTTCACTCTCGCCGCCTCGATCATATGGGGCGTAAACACGCTCTTCCTCATGGACGCGGGGCTGGACATCTTCCAGGTTCTCCTCGTGAACTCCGCGTTCACAGTCGGCCAGTTGGTCTTCGAGGTTCCCACCGGAGTGGTTGCCGACACGGTTGGACGAAAGACCTCGTTCCTCCTGGGGATCGGGGCCCTCTTCGCCTCTACCCTCTGGTACGTAGGCAGTGCCGAGTTCGGGTGGGGTCTCTGGTCGTTCATAGGAGCGTCCGTGCTCCTGGGCTTTGGATTCACATGCCAGACGGGCGCTGTAGACGCCTGGCTGGTTGACGCCTTGGACCACACGGGCTACGCGCGCCCCAAGGAGCGCGTATTCGCCTGGGGAGGGATGAGCTTCAGCAGCGCGATGCTGGTGGGAACTCTCGCTGGGGGTGTGCTCGGCCAAGCAGACCTCGCTCTACCCTACGTCGTGCGCTCGGCGCTGCTATTTGTCACTCTGGCCGTGACCGCGGTGATGATGCGTGAGGTCGGCTTCAAGCCACGTCCGCTCCACGTGCGCACGTTCGGTACAGAGGCCAAGAAGATCGCTCGTGCGGGGGTCGAGTTCGGATGGCAGCATCCCGTTGTCCGACCGCTGCTGCTGG
Source organism: uncultured Coriobacteriaceae bacterium (assembly GCA_964633595.1). Taxonomy (GTDB): domain Bacteria; phylum Actinomycetota; class Coriobacteriia; order Anaerosomatales; family CAZWGV01; genus CAZWGV01. Next base: position 23,097 of record CAZWGV010000007.1, read on the forward strand.
TGTCGTTCGCGGGCGGCCTGTACTTCCTCTTCGCCTTCTACGCCTGGCAGCGCTACGCGCTGGACCTTCTCGGGCGAGAGCTGGTGTGGGTCTCGGCGACTCTTGTTGCCGGGTTTTCCGCTGCGGGCATTCTGGGCAACCTGTTGGTCGGGCGGGTCATGGGTGAAGGTGAGAGCCGTCGCAGGCCCGCTCGTGTGCTCGGGTGGCTGACGGCGACGGCGACGTTGTGCAGCGTAGGGATGGGTGCGGTCGGCCTGGCGGGGATGGCGCCGGGCATCGTTCCCCTCGCGATGGCGTCCGCTCTGTGGCTGGTCTTCGGAGTTGCCTACGGCATGCTCATGCCGGTGCGACAGGCATTCATCAACGAGCAGATCCCCTCGGCGCACAGGGCGACGGTGCTCTCGCTGGACTCCTTCTTTGCGGACGGGGGAGGTGCGATCGGTCAGCCCGGCCTCGGGTGGGTCGCTCGGAGCGCGTCCATCCCGCTCGCCTATCTGGTGGGAACCGTGGGGCTGGCCGCCGGGGTGCCGCTCTACGCGGCGGCCGGGCGCGCTGCAACCTGCGTGGACGAGGTGGAGCGCGCGCCCAGTCCCGACGAGGAGGCGCTGCTCACCGTGCAGCCGGGATCTTCAACGGCGGCCGCGGCTGGCCTGCCCCCGCAGCGCGAGGCGGCTCGATCGGTGCGGGAGTGCATGCACACGCGCCGAGGGTGACGAAGGTCTCAGGCACACCTGCTCGCTGCCTGTGCTCAGCCCGCCGCCGTCATGCCCATGATCATGCCTCCGAAGTAGGGCACGAGCCAAACCAGCCACACGATCAGGCTGAACCGGTGGAAACGTGAACGTGCCTCGCCTGTTCCGCGCCTTACGACCCAGTTCGCCCAAGCCGCGTGAGCGAACATGAGCCAGATGGCGAGCTGACCGGAGATGGTGTGGAAGCTCGTCCAGTCGACTCCGGGCTCCAATAGGTCCATGGCGTACGTGCCCGCTGTGTCGAACAGGAGGCCGAGCCACAACGCGGCCAGATGCCATGGCCTCAGGTATCGCGCTATGCGCTCGGCCCAGACTCCTACGGAGTAGAAGACGAGGGCGAGCGTGATGAGCACGGATGCCGTGAGCTGGAGCGACATGCTCGCATGTTAGCTGGAGAGCACGGTGGGAGTCATTCGGTCACGATCACCCGATATGAAGGCAAGAGTAGGTTCCGAATCGCGGAGCGCTCTGCAGTGCCCCGCGTTCGCAGCGCTACACCCCGCGCACCACGATCGCGGCCTCGTCCGGCACAGGGCAGGCGTTCTCGCAGATGCCGCACCCGATGCACCGCTCGGCGACGACTTCGGGCTGACCGATGTTCAGCGCCACTCCATCGGGAGTGGTCACGTTGGCATGAACGATGACGACGGCCTTCTCGGGCACGGGACAGAGCTCCTGGCATACCAGGCACGTCTGGTAGTCCGCCCATGGCAGGCATGTGTCGCGATCGATGTAGGCGCGGCCGATGACGGCCAGGCGCTTCTCGGGCAGATCGAGGGGCTCTATAGCGCCTGTCGGGCAGAGCTTGCCGCACTCGTTGCACGACCAGTCGCAGTAGCCTACCCGGAAGTCCATCTCGGGGGTGAAGAGCCCCTCCAGGCCCGTGCGAGCGAGCGCGGGCTGAAGGACGTTTGTGGGGCAGACCTTCATACACTGCCCGCAGCGGCTGCATAGCGCGAGCATTTCATCCTCAGGGCGTCCACCCGGCGGCCTGATTAGCCGGGGGTGCCGCACTGTGCGGGCCAGGCCGGTGAACGTGAAGAACCCCGCGGTCAGCGAGAGCGCTCCGGTGGCCACGAGGGCGCGCCGCGACGTTGAGTAGGGGGCGCGCCGAGGAATCCAGCCCAGGCCGATGGCGCCTTCAGGGCACGCATCGGCGCACTCAAGGCCGAGCTGGCATCGCGAGCAGTCGGTTGTGTGGTAGTCGTCGGCGATGGCGTCCAGCGGACACACTGAGGAACACGTACCGCACGAAGTGCACGCCTCCTCGTCCACCATCCGCCCCCACAGAGTGAACCGCCCGACGACTCCAAGCAGCGCACCCAGCGGGCAGATGTGGCGGCACCACATCCGCGGTTCGACGAACGACGCGCCGAGGATCGCGGCCAGCATCAAGAAGAAGAGCAGCTGCAGGCCGTAGGTGAGCGGCTCGGCGAGGATGATCCGGCCGGACAGGGCCGCAGTCACGTGATCCACGGGGGTGCGCAGCGCGGGTACGACGTAGAGAGCGTCGCCCACAAGACGCGCGAGCTGATCGAGGGCAGGGTAGAGCAGGACGGTCGCCGAGCGCGTCAGAGTGGCGAGCGGGTCGATGAGGAGAAACGAGCCGCTCGCAAAGAGCAGCAGCCCCGCGCAGGCGACGAGCAAAGGCCCGGGTAGCGCTCGCAGTCTTCGCTGCCACCTTGCGGATAGCCGGGAGCCGCCGCGGTCCCTCGGCTGCGCAAGCTCCACGATGGTGCCTGTGGGGCAGACGTAGCCGCAGAACGCTCGGCCGAGAAGGAGCGGCATCAGCAGCACCGCCACGGCTAGCACCATCGGCCACTTCCAGACCCCGCTCGCGAGGGAGTTGATCGCCAGGAGGGGGTCGGCCGAGAGGAACGCGCCCAGGTAGACGCTGCCCAGAGGCCACACGGTGAGCGTCAGCAGCACGAAGAACGCCGCCAGGAAGGCAAGCTGTATGCGGAGGCGCCATCGGTGGAGTCCGTTGGGGCGCACCGGTCTCCCCGGGCGGTGGCCGGTCACGAGAGTCCCCGTACGCCAGCCATCACACTCGTCCCTCGACGATACGCACGGCATCGAGGTCGGTCCTGCCGATCCCCTGCTCGCCCGCAAGGCGCAGGTAGGTGAGGTCGTCCGGCCTCATGCCGAACAGAGTCGCTCCGTACGCGTCGACGGAAGCCATGTCCACACCAGCCACCACCGTCTTGGCTGTGCGGACGTCGCGGAGGTTGCCGCCCGTCGGCCCGTTGGCGGTGAGCATCCTGTACGCATCGAGAACCACGAGGTGCGGCTTGATGAGCTTGGCGACATCCACGATCTTCTGGTGGAATCCCTGGTGGATCAGGCCCCGCATGCCGCCCATAACACCCATGAGGTTCTTCATCGAGAGCGTCAGCCCGGCCAACCCATGGGTCTTGGCGATGGGCACGTTGATGAACACGTCAGCCTCGAACACGTCGCGCACGAACTCCCAGCTAGTCAGGGAGCGGCCCCCCTCGATGTCCATGCGCTCGTAGTCGCGTCCCGTGAGTACCTTCATGCGCCCGCCCGCTGATTGGACGGCCTCGGCGATGCCCGAGACCTCGTAGACGTTGCGTGGCGCACTCGTGGGTCTGTCGAACACCACCACGTCGTCGGCGCCAGCCTCATACGCGAGAGTCACCAAAGCCGCAACCACGGCGGGATTGGTGGTAGCCGCGTACTCGGGCCGCCGCGCCGTGAGCATGTTGGGCTTGACGACGACCCTAGCTCCTCGGCTCACGATGCCAGACATGCCGCCGAGTTCATCGACAGCCGCGCGGACGGCTGCCGCAGGGTCATCGCCGCGGAAGACGGCTAGGTCGGGTCGGCCGGTGGGAGCTGGCGGCTCGGGCGCGGCTCCGGTGGCGTCGTCCGCCGGTACCGCGATCTCGCCACGAGGGCTGCCGGGGGGCGCAAGCGGAGAGCGGCCATCGGCCGCCCGCTCGACGAGCCTCGCGCAGCCTCCAAGTCCGCCCGCGCAAACCGCGAGCGTGCAGATCGCCGCGAATCGGCAGAACTCGCGTCGCTCTATGTGTCCGGCTCGGCTCACCGCCCGAGCGAACCGTCTGGCTCCACGTACGCGTCATGCTCATAGCACCAGAGCCACTCGCCGCCCTCTGCGGGACCCATGATCGGGTGCTTGGTCCGTGCGTGGTGGGCGCGCGCGTGGCGGTTCTTCGATGAGTCGCAGCAGCCGACGTGCCCGCACTCCTTGCACACCCGCAGTGACACCCAGGTGTCCCCCGACTCGACGCACTCCTTGCAGACTGCCTCCTCCGGCATGAGAGAGAGGTCGGACGATTCCACATGCTCGCAGCGGTCCATCTCGACTCCTTCCGTCGTCCTCCTGTGTCTTTTCCCGCTATCGCGCATGCGCGGGTATCCTGCTCGGGTATCCTCGTGCGAGAGCGGGAGCGGTGCACAGGCGGAGCGGTGCACGGGCGGGACCGGTGCACAGGCGGAGGTCGCAGGCAGCTCCACCCGACATGACAGCCAGCGTGGTGACCGGAAGCGAGCTGGAGATGACGGACAACCCGAGGCGTGGGTTCGGGAGCGACAACCAGTCCGGGGCGCACCCCGAGGTGCTGGCATCTATCGCGGCCGCCAACGACGGGCACGTCACGGCGTATGGGGATGACCAGCACACCGCGAAGGCGGCGGAAGTCCTCAGGGGCCATCTCGGCGAGGACGCGGACATCTACTTCGTGTTGGAACGAGCCTGACGGCTGTCCCCCTCGCTATTCACGTTTGACGTTATTCATGCGTGGCGTTACTATGTGCGCATGATCGTCTCATTCCGTGACTCGGATACTGAAGCGCTCGCACGCGGCACCCGTGTCAAACGCTTCGTCGCCTTCGAGTCGGTCGCCCGCCGCAAGCTCCGCCAGTTGGAGGTTGCCGGAAGACTCGATGACTTGAAGGTACCGCCCGGGAACAGACTTGAGGCGCTCAAGGGCGACCGCGCCGGGCAACACAGCATCCGGATCAATGATCAGTTCCGGCCGTGCTTTCGCTGGACGGCGGCGGGAGCCGAAGATGTCGAGATCGTCGACTACCACTGAGGTGATGGAGATGGCCACCAAGCTTGCACCCGTGACACCCGGAGAGCTGCTGCTCGAGGAGTTCCTCGTTCCTATGGGCATCACGAAGTACCGGCTCGCCAAGGAGATCGGAGTGCCCGCGCAGCGCGTTGGCGATATCGTCGCCGGCAAGCGCTCCATCACTGCGGACACGGACCTGCGCTTGTGCAAGTTCTTCGGTCTGTCGGACGGCTACTGGCTGCGTGCCCAGGCGGCCTACGACACGGAGGTCGCGCACGACAAGCTCGCCGATGAGTTGGACAAGATCCACCCGTGGAGCGGTACTGCGGCGTAGTGTGGCCGTTCCAACCCCGGCTTCCGGACTGCGCTACGCTTGCCGGTGAAGCCGAAGAACGTTCGGCGGGACGGGCGCGAACGTCGTCGCACTAGGAGCGGTCTTGCGCCCCTACGACGCTGTCATCTGCACATGGACGGCGCGCGCATCGCCAACGCGGCCGCGGCTCTGGGTGTACGCCTGGCCGATATCACCGGGCATGCGGGTGTGGACGTGCTTCCCTTCGGCGGAACGAAGAACGGCATGCTGTTCGGCGAGGCAGTCGCGTTCTACGGCGACGCGAGACCGGCCGATGCGCGCTTCGTGCGTAAGCAGTGCACCCAGCTGCCCTCGAAGATGCGGTTCGTGGCCGCGCAGTTCACCGCGATGTACTCGGGCGAGCTGTGGCTTCGGTGCGCATCTTCGGCCAACCGCATGGCGGCGCGTCTGGCCGAGGGCGCCACGAAGGTGCCCGGGGTAGAGCTTGCGTACCCGCCTGACGCCAACGAGGTATTCGCGCTCATCCCGGCACGAGCTGTGCCTCCGCTTCAAGCGCGCTACCCCTTCTACGTGTGGGAAGATGCGCCCGATCAAGGGGCGGACGCGCGCTGCGTCGCCCGATGGGTCATATCATGGGACATCACCGAGGAGGACGTTGACGGCTTCCTGGAGGCGATGCGCGAAGTGCTGGCCGCTGGGGAGCTCTGAACCGCGCCTATCAGACGGGCACCGCGCCACTCTCGCCGAGGCTAGCGAGCGTCTATGCGGTAGACGGTGCCTCCGAGGTCGCACACGTACAGCTCGCCCGTCTCGTCCTCGCCGAACGAGGAGATGGCAAGTCCGCTATCGAGCAGTTCGCGCCTCTCGACGGGCTTCACCCCTCCCGTGCGAGTCCTCTCCCAGCGGAGTCCCCACACCCGGCCGCTCACGAAGTCGCCGTAGAGATAGAGGCCCTTCAGGGCTGGGTAGTCGTCGCCTCGATAGACGTAGCCTCCGGTCACCGACTGCCCCATCGAGTGCGGGTAGTCGATGACAGGTGCGGTGAATGGCCCGCCATCCACGGTGGGCGGAGAGCCGGGCGGGTAGCGCCGTGATCCCTCGTACTCATTCCAGCCGAAGTTCAAGGCACCGCGCCCTAGACCCAGGGGATCGGGACCGGGTACGACGTCGATCTCTTCGCGCGCGTTCTGCCCCACATCCCCGATCCACAGGTCGTCGGTAGCCCGGTCAAAGCTGAAGCGCCACGGGTTCCTGAGTCCAAGAGCCCAGATCTCCGGTCGCCAACTGCCTCGCTCGCTGGTTGCGCGGGGCCGAGGGTTGTCCGCTGGTATCGAGTAGCTGGGGCGACTCGCCAGACCAGCCGGTGACCGCGTCGACTCGCCCACATCGATCCGCAGCAGCTTGCCGAGAAGTGAGGTGATGTCCTGTGCGTTGTTGTGCGGGTCGCCCGCGCTGCCACCGTCTCCGGTGCCGACGATGAGGAAGCCGGAAGTGTCGAACGCCAAGCATCCGCCGTTGTGGTTGGCGTAGGGCTGCTGTATCTGAAGCAACACCTGTTCTGACCTAGGATTCGAGACGTTGCCCGTTGCCGGGGATACCCGGAAGCGCGAGATGACGGTTGTGCCGTTCTTGTCTGTGTAGTTGACGTAGAACCGCCCAGATCGAGCGAAGTTCGGGGGGAAGGCGAGGCCCAGCAACCCGCGCTCCCCGTCCTTGCTGACCTTGTCGCGGATGTCGATCAGCGGTTGCTCCAGCAGCGTGTCGTTCAAGACGACTCGGATCCGACCCTGCTTCTCCACTATGAACAGCCGATCGGTGCCATCATCCGCGTGAGTAACGAGCAAGGGCTGGTCAAGATCGCTCCAAAGAGGCGTGAGTTGGATCGTCGGCCACCCCTCGGCGGCGACTGGAGTAGTAGTCGACGCAGAAGGTGGAGAGGTGGGCGGCTTGCCCTGCGGCTCATTCGCGCCAGGAGGGGAGTCGGTGCGGGCACATCCACCCGCCGCCAGCAAGGCTACGAGGAGTACGGCCAGCAGAGCCAGCGGACTGCCACCACTCGCCGGGTGCTCGCTGTCAAGTCGGGATCGGCCCCAGTTCTTCACCGGGCACCTCCGGCCGCTCACGTCGCCCCCAGGTACTCAGAGGCGGCCACCAGCGCTGTCCCTGCGAAGGACGGCGCGTTGTCTGCCACGCTCCAGAAGTGCGGGAAGGCGTCCTCGGCGTACTCGCGATACTCCTCGCGCCCAGTCAGCCTCAGCAGGCGCACCGCGTTCTCTACGGTAGTCGCCCGTCCGGACGGGGTGGGGTTGTCGCTTCGCTCCAGCGGTCGCACCGGGAGATCAGTGCCGTCGGGCGTCATGTACGTGACACCGCCCTCCGAGAAACGCTCTAGCACGTGTGCGTGCAGCCGCTCGGCCTCCTCGAGCATGCCGGCGTCGCCGGTCACCTCGTGGGCGGTCAGGCAGGCGGCGGCGAGCAGTGCGTGGTCCTCCGCCAGGCGGACTTCGGCGACTGCGGGATCGCCCAGCACGTGCACCACACCGTCACCGGCTGCGGCCCCATCGAGCAGCAGGGAAGCTAGCTCCGCCCCGCGGTTCACCATCGCCGAGTCGCCCAGGACATCACCGGCCTCCAGCAGCCCCCGCGCGGCGAGCGCGTTCCAGGACGTCAGCACCTTGGTGTCTGGCGCGGGCTGCGGCCGGTGACCACGTTCGGCGAGGATGCGTGAGAGCAACTCGTCTATGGCGTCGGCTTCCTCAGCGCGGCCGTCCCGCCTCGCGAGGATGCTCTTGCCTTCCCAGTTCCCCGGCTCCTGCACGCCCAAGGCCCGCTCGGCGAGCGACATCTCCTCGGCGGAGAGCAATGACGCGAGCTCCTCATACGTCCAGACGTATGTTGCGCCTTCTACGCCATCCGTCTCAGCCGAGAGTGACGAGCGGTAGCCGCCCCCTGGCGCCGTCATCTCCCGGTCGAGGAAGGTGACGGTCTGCCGGATCGCGTGCTCAAACTCCTCCGAGGGCTCGATCCGGATCGCCGCTGCCAGATTGGACAGGAGGAGAGCTTGGTCGTAGAGCATCTTCTCGAAGTGGGGTACGAGCCACGACTCGTCGGTGGAGTAGCGGAACAGTCCCCCGCCCGCCTGATCGTAGATACCGCCCCTGAGCATCGCCTCGAGCGCACGGCGGAGCTGATAGGCGACCTCAGGGTCGCCGCTCCGGCGATGGAAGGCTGCAAGGAACGCGAGCACCGTGGCCTGAGGGAACTTCGGGGCGTACCCGAATCCGCCATGCTCGCGGTCGACCCCGCGCAAGATCACCTCAGCGGCGTCCTCCACCACCTTCCAGGTGATGGGCCGAGAGAGGGGAGGGCCGTTGTGCTCCTGCAGGAAGCGCAGTGATCGCGCGGCGGTGTCATCGGTCTGGTCGGGCGCTCGCCGGAACGCGCCGATGACCTCGGCCATCACGTCGTCGAGTCCGGGAAGCTGGCCATTCGCTCTCGGTGGGAAGTACGTGCCTCCGACGACCGGCAGCTTCTGAGGGGTGCAGAACACCGACATCGGCCAGCCTCCGTGGCCGGTTGTGGCGATCACGTAGTCCATGTAGAGCGCATCCACGTCGGGGCGCTGCTCCCGATCGACCTTCACCGGGAGGAAGTGGTCATTCAGCATCCGCGCTGTCTCATCGTCCTTGAACGACTCGCGCTGCATCACGTGACACCAGTGGCAGGAGGAGTAGCCGATCGAGAGGAAGATCGGCCTGGACTCGGCTGCGGCGGTTTGGAACGCTTCGTTCCCCCAGGGAAACCACTCAACAGGGTCTTCGGCGTGCATCGCGAGGTACGGCGACGTCTCGCCTGCGAGACGATTCACGTCAGGGTCCTCTCGTGGTCGTGGCTTGTCGCGAGTCCGCGAGATGAGGAGCAGCTCCGGCACCATAGCTGCGTTCCCCGTGCGCATCACGTGGCCTGCCGGTGCGCTCGGCTGCCGACAGAGTAGTACATTCCCTGAGCGGGGGGCTCACTCACTGCGTGACGGGTCCGCTCCGGCTGAGCGGGCGTGGCGTATCCTGAGTGCATGCTCCACATCGTCGACGGCTACAATGTGACGCGCTCAGATGACGCGACGCGCAGACTCCCCTTGGCCGAGCAACGCGAGAGGCTGGTCGCGCGGCTACGATCTCGCGGGCGCGACCTGCTCGGCGACGGGCGCGTGGTCGTCGTCTTCGACGGCGACGTGGAAGCGCACGGCGCTCTGGGCATGGAGGACACCTGGCCGGTGGAGGTTCGCTTCTCGCGTGACGAGCGCGCGGACGACCTCATCGTGAGACTCGCCTCGGCGGCCCAGGAGGCGGTGACCCTCGTCAGCTCCGACCGCGAGCTCGGCGAGAGGGTGCGCGCTCACGCTCCCAAGGGGGCGGATGTGCGGAGATGCAGCTCGCTGTGGGAGTCGGCGAGTTCTCCGGCGGCTCGCGGTCGCAGGCCGCGCGGGCGGGGTTCGGGCTTGGCGGCGACGGTGGGCTTGCCGCCTGGAGCGAACCTCATCACCGAGGAGCTGAAGCGCCATTGGCTCACTCAAGCGGGTGACTCACTCGGCGGCGGTGACGAAGCCGGCTGCGACGACGGCGCCGAGAGGGGCGCCAAGAGGGGCGCCAAGAACGGCGCCAAGAGGGGCGCCGAGAGGGGCGCCGATGGTGACGAGTTCCTCGGGGACAACAGGAAGGACTGAGGTGGCTGGAATAGGTGTGGTGGTGAACGTGCTCGCCATCCTTGCGGGGACCTTCGTAGGTCTTGTGTTCGGGGGGCTTTTCGCCGAGCGGTTCCGCTCGATATCCTTCTTCGCCATCGGGCTGGCCACGGTGGTGATAGGGGCTGCGATGTCGATCGGTGGGCTCGGCGATCTGGCCGCGGGCAGACTGGGGGACTCCAGCCCGCTCGTGCTGGTGGGAGCCCTGGTGCTCGGCGCTCTCCTCGGAGAGGCCCTTGGGATCGAGCCGGGCCTGCAGCGATTCGGCGAGAGGCTGCAGCGGCTCGCTCACAGGATGCCCCTGCTGGCGCCTGGGAGGGCCGCCCAGCCTGGCCAGAAGGCGCACACGCTGGTGGAGGGGTTCGTTACCGCCAGCCTCCTGTACTGCGTGGGAGCGATGGCCATCCTGGGCTCGATCCAGGACGGGTTGGGCGACCCGTCGTTGCTCTACCTCAAGGCTCTGCTCGACGGGGTGGCCTCGATCGCCCTTGCCTCCACCCTGGGGGCGGGAGTGGGCCTGTCGGTGATACCGGTAGCGATCTTCCAGGGCTCGATCGCGGTTGGTGCCATCGGGGTGCAGCCGTTCGTCTCGGATGCCGTGATCGCAGCGATCCAGGCGTCTGGTGGAGCGCTCATCCTCGCGATCGGGCTCGACCTGATGTCCGTGAAGCGGCTACCCGTCGGCAACATGCTGCCCGCTATCGGCTTCGCCGCTGTCGCGGCGGCCGTTTGGGGCTAGCCGTCAGTCGGCGCTCTCGCGCCAACCCGCCACTTCGAACGCGCTGGGACACACATCGTTGAGTACGCATGCCCCACAGACTGGCTTCTTGGCCGTGCAAGTGGCGCGTCCATGGTCGATGAAGCGGTAGTTCACGTGGTACCACTCCTCGGGCGGGAAGAACGCCATCAGGTCGCTTTCGACCTTGTCGGGGTTCTTGTTGGCCGAGAGTCCGAAGCGGTGTGCCAATCGGAAGACATGGGTGTCCACTGCGATGCCCTCCACCTTGCCGCAGGCATTCGCGATGACGATGTTGGCGGTCTTGCGGGCGACGCCGGGCAGCCTCAGCAGGTCGTCCATTGTGCAAGGCACCTCACCGCCGAACTCGGCAACGACCATCCTTGCCGAGCCCATGATCGACTTCGTCTTGTTGCGGAAGAAGCCCGTTGGGCGGATGATCGCTTCCACCTCCTCCGAGTCCGCGGCCGCGAGCTCGGCTGGCCCGGGGAAGCGGGCGAATAGCCTGGGGGTCACCTTGTTCACACCAACGTCCGTGGTCTGCGCCGAGAGGATAACCGCCACCAAGAGCTGCCACGGCGTGTCGAAGGTGAGCATGATGTGCGCGTCGGGGTAGGCCTCGGCCAGGCGACGCATGATCTCAAGGGCTCGAGCTTCGCGGTTCATCTGCGCTCCCAAGTGTGGCTTCCTCCGCTGATGCTACCCGAGGCGTTGCCTCGGCGCGCGCGGCAGACCGCCCGAGATCGTCGACAGCTCTGGTTGACCTCAGCTCGCACGCGGCGCTACCCTCGCAAAGCCCCTGCACCGGAGCCGGTCGCGGGGCAGTTGTGCTGTCCAGGGGCTGCCGACAAGGGAAGGCGACGTGATCTCCGCCCTGCTAGGTGACATACTCCGACGCCTGCGCTCGGCCGAGGCCTACGAAGCCGTCTCGGAGGCGCTTGCCGCGGGCGACGACCAGACGCTTGCCGCGCCCGCTTTGATCCGCCCCCTGCTCGTGGCGGCCCTCTTCGCCGAGCACCCCGGCCCGACTCTGGTGCTCATTCCCGGCGAAGAGGCGGCGGAGCGCTTCGCGCGCCAGGTTGGGGAGTTGTTGCCACGACACGACGTACTGCGCTTGCCGGCGCGATCCGACATGCCCTGGGAGGACGTCCAACCCGATCTCGGCCAGGTGGGACGGAGGGCTCGCGCGCTCCACTCCCTCGCGCAGGGTCGTCCGAGAGTCGTCGTGGCTTCGGCGAGCGCGCTTCTGCGGCGCCTCCCACCCCGCGACGCACAGGTGTTCGAGCCCGTTGCCCTGGCCGAGGGAGGCTCGCTGGACATCGAGAGTACAGCGTCACGTCTGGCGCGAATGGGATACGAGAGGGTGGACGCCGCCGAAGCTGCCGGGAACTTCGCGATCCGAGGCGGGATCCTGGACGTGTTCCCCTCCGACGGGCAGTACCCCATTCGCGCGGAGCTCTTCGGGGATGAGATCGAGTCCCTGACCAAGTACCTGCCCTCCACGCAGCAGACCCTCGGCAAGGCCGATCCCGTCGAGGTCTACCCGTGCAGAGAAGTCATGCTCGGCTCGAGGGCGGCAACATACGCGACTCGCCGACTCCACGATAGGGCTCTGAAGGACCAGGAGGTGGCGCACCACCTGGAACTCATACAGCAGGGCGTCTACTTCAACGGTGTGGAGCGATACCTGCCGGTCTTCTATCGCGTACCGGGGACAGTCACGGACTACGCGACACCGGAGACACTGGTGGTGGTGATCGAACCGCGGGCGCTCTTCGAGGGCGCTGTTCGCTCCTCGGAAGAGATCGGGGCGCGAGCGGCCGCAGCCGGGATGAAGGCACTGGAGCTGTTCTGCGCACCGGCCGAGATCGATGTTGGCGGCAGACAGCGCCTGACACTTATCGCCATCGTGCGAGATGGGACGAGTGTAGATGCCGAGCTGCCCGCCAGGCGGCCCGATGTCGCGGGCGGTGAAGAGCGCCTGGCAGACGGGGTGCGAGCACTGATAGGCGCAGGGCACGCCGTGACGGTATGCGTTCCCGAGCGCGAGGCGCGCCATCGGCTGACGGACTCCCTCACCGCGAGCGGGTTCTCCGTTGCCGAGCTGGCGTCCTCTGCGATCTCTGGCGAAGAGGCGGACGACGTCGGCGGTGACGCTCCACCGGAGACGGTGGTGCGAGTGTCACGAGCTGATGTCGCGGCGGGCCTCGTGGTGCCTCAAGCGAAGCTCGCGGTCATCGGGATGTCCGACGTGTACCCGCGCGGCCTGGCCGGTGGCAGGCGCAAGGCTGAGGTGGACGTCATGAGCTTCCCGTTCGCTCCGGGCGACTGGGTTGTGCACTCCACTCATGGGATCGCGCTCCTGCGTGACGTGATGCGCCAGGAAGTCGCGGGCGTCGAGCGCGACTACTTGCTGCTCGAGTACGCGAAGGGCGACAAACTCTACGTGCCGGTCGATCATCTCGACAAGGTGACCAAGTACGTGGGACCCGACGGTGCGGCGCCCAAGGTCACCCGGCTGAACACCGCCGACTGGTCTCGTGCGACGAAGAAGGCTCGCAAGGCAGCGCGAAAGCTCGCCTTCGATCTCGTCGATCTGTACTCGCGTCGCATGGCGGTCGAGGGCCACGCCTTCGGCTCGGACACGCCGTGGCAGATGGAGATGGAGGCGGCGTTCCCCTTCGAGGAGACTCCCGACCAGCTCGCGGCCATCGCGGACGTGAAGGCGGACATGGAGTCGGATCGTCCCATGGACCGGCTAATCTGCGGCGATGTCGGCTACGGCAAGACCGAGGTGGCGATACGGGCAGCGTTCAAGGCCACGCAGGATGGGCGGCAGGTCATGGTGCTCTGCCCAACTACGATCCTCGCCCAACAGCACTTCACTACCTTCTCGGAGCGCTTCGCGCCGTTCCCTTTGCGCGTCGAGGTCCTCTCGCGATTCCGAACGGCCGGGCAGCAAGCAGAGGCGTTGCGCGGGTTCGCCGAGGGCAAGGTGGACGTGCTCATCGGCACACATCGACTGCTCTCCCCGGACGTCGCCCCCAGGGACCTGGGGCTTGTCATAGTTGACGAGGAGCACCGCTTCGGCGTCGAGCACAAGGAGCATGTCAAGCACCTCCGCGAGCAGGTGGATGTCCTGACGCTGACCGCGACTCCCATCCCCCGAACCCTGCAGATGTCGCTCACCGGCGTCAGGGACCTGTCGGTGATCGACACTCCGCCACGCAACCGCTTTCCGGTTCAGGTGCACGTGCGCGAGTACGATCCGGCTGTCGTGAGTGAGGCGATACGCGCCGAGCTGGAGCGAGGCGGCCAGGTCTACTACGTCTCGAACCGTGTGGCCAGGATCGACGACGCGGTTCGGCGAGTGCAAAAGGCGGCTCCCGAAGCGCGCATCGCTGTGGCCCATGGGCAGATGTCCGAGCACCGCCTGGAGAGGGTGATGGAGAGCTTCGCGGCGAACGAGGCAGACGTCCTCGTGGCCACCACCATCATCGAGTCGGGCATCGACAATCCTCACACCAACACCCTGGTCATCGAGGACAGCCAGCGCCTCGGCCTCGCGCAACTCTACCAGCTCAAGGGCCGAGTCGGCCGCTCTCACGTACGCGCGTCCGCGTACTTCCTCTTCCCGCGCGGCGCATCGCTCACGGATCAGGCCTACGAGCGGCTCACGGCGATACAGGAACACCGGGATCTCGGTGCCGGCATGCAAGTGGCGATGCGCGACCTCGAAATACGCGGGGCCGGGTCTCTGCTCGGTGCCGAGCAGCACGGCAACATGAGTGCGGTCGGATTCGACCTTTACGCGCAGATGCTCAGAGAAGCGGTGATCGAGGCACGCGGCGAAGCGGCAGTTGCCTTCCCCGATGTCCGAGTGGACTTGCCGGTTCCCGCCTTCCTGCCAGAGGAATACGTGTCCGATGCCGCAGAGCGCGTAGCGCTCTATCGAAGGCTCGCGGCCTCGAGGACACCCGAGGCAGTCGAGCTCGTGTGTGGAGATATCGTGGATTCGTACGGCCTGCCACCGGTCGCGGTACGCAACCTGCTCGACATTGCGCGGGTGAGAGCGCTTGCCGGCACGGCGGGTGTGAGTTCGGTGGCCGTGGTCCGAAAACGCCTGGTAGTGCATCCCGTGAGGCTGGATGAGGAGCAGCGCGGACGGGTTGCTGCACTCGGTGGGATGCATCTTGAACGGGAGGCGAAGACCCTGCTCCCACTGGGTGTGGATGACAGTCCGACCGGGGTCGCTATCGCCCTTCTCGGTGCTATACTCTCCGATGCCGTCAGCGTCACGTGACGTGACAAGTCCACAGGAGGAAACCGGATGAGGTTCGTGTCTCGGATAGTGCCCCTCGCTCTTGCCGTCGCCCTGGTCGCGGCGCTGACCGGATGTCGCGACGACGATGTCGCGGCCCGCGTCAACGGGGAGGCCATCAAGATGTCGGTCATCGAGCAGCAACTCGAGGACACCAAGAAGCAGTACCCCCAGATGTTCGAGGGCGCTGACGCCGAGGCTCGCCTCCTGGACTTCCGTCAGCGCATTCTCGATACGCTCATCTCGCAGGAGCTCCTGCGGCAGGCGGCTGAGGACAGCGGGATAGAGATCGACGAGAAGGAGATCGACAACCAGGTCAACGAGCTCAAGAAGAGCTTCCAGGGGGATCAGAAGTTCGAGGAGGCCTTGAAGAAGGCCAACTTGACGGTGGACAAGCTCAAGGATCAGCTACGCGAGCAGATGGTGCAGCAGAAGCTCGTCGAGAAGCTCACCGCTGAGATCAAGATCGCTGACAAGGACATCAAGGCGTACTACGACAAGAACAAGGCGCAGTACAAAGAGGAGGCGGCTGTGCACGCCGCCCACATCCTCTTCGACGAGCGTGACGAGGCCAATGCCGAGAAGGTTCTCGAGATGGTAGAGGACGGCGACGACTTCGCAGCACTCGCGAAGAAGTACTCGAAGGACACCGTGTCGGCGACGAAGGGCGGCGATCTTGGATGGCCCACGCAGCCCTACGTATCGGAGTTCCAGGCGGCCGCCGACAAGCTCGATCCCGGGGAGATCTCGGATCTGGTGAAGAGCCCCTTTGGCTGGCACATCATCAAGGTCATCGAGAAGCGGTCGGAGCGCCAGAAGAAGCTCGATGAGGTCAAGGAGCAGATACGCCAGATCCTCACGCAGCAGCAGCAGGCCGAGGCCTACACCAAGTACCTCGAAGGGCTGCGGAAGGACGCGAAGATCGAGATCGTTGACCCTGTGCTGAAGGCCGCGCAGGTGACGACGGCGCCGGCTGGCTCCTAGTCGGCGACCTATAGAGGCTGGCCGCACACGCGGGGCGGAGTGCGCGGTGCGGCTGCAAGGCGATTCTTGACGGCCGCCGGATGAACCCGGCGGCCGTTCGGCGTCCGAGGAGGACTGGGTCTGTGGCAGGGGAGCTGGGCGCGAGCTTCGAGGAGTTTGCGCGGATCATCGCAGTACTGCGGGGTCCGGACGGCTGCCCCTGGGATCGCGAACAAGACCACCTTTCGCTCAGGACGAACATGATCGAGGAGGCCTACGAGGCCGTCTCGGCCATGGAGAAGGGCGAGGCACGTGCCCTGTGCGATGAACTCGGTGACGTCCTGCTGCAGATCGTGCTCCACGCGCAGATCGCTGCCGACGAGGGCTCGTTCACGATCGAGGAGGTGATCCGGGCGATCAGTGACAAGATCGTCCGCCGTCATCCACACATCTTCGGTGACGCCGAGTCTGGGACGCCCGATGAGGTCCTTCACCGCTGGGATCGGCTGAAGCTCTCGGAGGGCCAGAACGCCGGCGTGTTCGACGGCATCCCATATTCCTTGCCCGCGCTCATGTACGCGAAGAAGCTGTCGCGTAGAGCGGTTGCCGTGGGTTTCGAGTGGGATACCCTCGAGGGCGTATGGGACAAGGTGCACGAGGAGATCGATGAGCTCCGGTCGGCCCAGCCCGGATCTGCGGAGGCAACCGACGAGATCGGAGACCTGCTGTTCACCCTCGTGAACCTGGCTCGCAAACAAGGTATCGATGCCGAGACAGCGTTGCGCCAGACTTGTGAGAAGTTCCGCCGAAGGTTTGAGCATGTGGAGCGCACTGCCCTCGAAGGAGGGGGCTCGCTCGAAGAGATGAGCCTGGAGCAGATGGAGGCGCTCTGGCAGGAAGCGAAGTCGCGGGAGCGCGAGGATTCGCGGGTCGAGTGAGGGAGGGCCCCATTCCGGGACGAGAGCCGTCGGTCCGTCTCGAGCGCCGGCGGCCGGAGAGAAGGAGCCTATTGGGATGAGCGGCATCATCGACATTCGTGCCAGGGAGATCCTGGACTCGCGCGGCAACCCCACGGTCGAAGTCGAAGTCGAGCTAGACGATGGCGCTCTTGGCAGGGCAGCGGTGCCATCGGGCGCGTCGACGGGCGCCTTTGAAGCCGTGGAGCTCCGAGACACCGACTCCGCTCGATACCTGGGCAAGGGAGTGATGCAGGCGGTTGCCAACGTGGAGGACATCATCGCGCCCGAGATCATCGGGCTCGACGCCACAGATCAGCGAGCCGTGGATGAGACGATGTGCGCGCTCGACGGCACGCCCAACAAGTCGAACCTGGGAGCCAACGCCATCCTCGGGGTGTCGCTGGCAGCAGCGAAAGCGGCCGCGATGTCCTCGGGACTTCCTCTATACGCGTATGTAGGCGGGGTGGCCGCCAGCACGCTGCCCGTGCCCATGATGAACGTGCTCAACGGTGGCGCGCATGCTGACAACAACGTGGATCTCCAGGAGTTCATGATCATGCCCGTCGGAGCATCTACGTTTTCCGAGGGACTCCGGATGTGCGCCGAGGTCTACCACACCCTGAAGAAGGTGCTCCACGATCGTGGACTGGGGACCGGCGTGGGCGATGAGGGCGGCTTCGCGCCGAATCTGGCCAGCAACGAGGACGCGGTGAAGGTGGTGCTCGAGGCGGTGGAGACTGCCGGCTACACGCCGGGCGAGCAGTTCATGCTCGCGCTGGACCCCGCGATGACCGAGCTCTGGCGCGACGGGGCCTATCACCTCGAGGGCGAGGGGCGCGTGCTTTCGGCCGAGGAGATCGTTGATCTCTGGGCTGGACTCGTCGATCGCTACCCGATCATCTCGATCGAGGACGGCATGGCCGAGGAAGACTGGGACGGGTGGAAGCTGCTCACCGAGCGGCTGGGCGAGTCGGTCCAGCTCGTGGGCGACGACCTCTTCGTGACCAATACTGAACGCTTGCGGCGCGGTATCTCGCTCGGCGTGGCCAACGCGATCCTCGTCAAGCTCAACCAGATAGGAACGCTTACCGAGACGCTGGAGGCGATCGAGACCGCGAAGCGCGCCCGCTACGCCAGCATCGTCTCGCACAGGTCGGGTGAGACAGAGGACACCACCATCGCCGACATCGCCGTGGCCGTCGGGGCTGGTCAGATCAAGACGGGGGCGCCCGCTCGCAGCGACAGAGTGGCGAAGTACAATCAGTTGTTGAGGATCGAGGAAGAGCTCGCCGACTCGGCGTCCTATCCGGGTATGGACGCCTTCTACAGTATCCGTTGATACTCGACGCCGGCGTCTGCAAAGCCGGGTTGTCGTCAGCGGGAGATAGAGCGATGCCTAGGAGCCGCGGGGACGAGATGGACAGCTTCGGCGTTCCGCTGGAGTCTGTGCTCGCCAGAAGAGAGCGCCTCGCTGACAACTACGACATAGAGTTCGGGCAGGAACGGGTCTTCCCGGCCCTTGTCGAAGCGGTGCTCGACGAGGTTCCGCCCGGATCCAACGTGCTGGAGGTTGGTGCCGCGACTGGTCTCATGACTCGGCCGCTGCTTCAGCGGGCCGGTATGCTCACAGCTCTCGAACCCTCGCTTGGAATGCTGCACCGGCTCGTCTCCAGCGAGGTCGCTGCATCTCCTCAGCTTAGGACGTTGCAGGGGATGGTCGAAGACCTCTCGCCAGGGGTCGCATACGACATCGCTGTCGTCACCTTCACGCCCCGTCGCGGCCGCGGACTGCTCAAGCTGCTGCTGGAACTCGCGGTGCGCGTGCGCGAATCGGTCGTGATGATGCTGGATGAGCGCCCCTTCGACTGGGCGTACCTGGCGCGCAGCGCCGCCTCCTACGGGTTCAACCTGCGGCTCCGTCTGGTCCAAGGACCCGAGGGGAAGAGGGCAGTGGTGCTGACGGCCGGGGTCGAAGACTGGGAGCCGGTGGCTGCGATCGGTGATGACTGGGTGTCTGACGCTCGTGAAGTGCTGGTGCCCTATCCCGCGCCGCGCGGCGCTGCCACCAGGCTTATCCGCTTCATGCAAGCAGGCGGTGACAGGGCGCTACTCGTGCAGACGCAGCCTGAGGGCGTCGATCGGCTCTATGGCAACCTCCGCACAGCCGTGCACCGCCTGGGGCGTCACGAGTTGGCGGTGCGACGGGACGGGGACGCGGTGACCATTGTTCGGCTACCGAAGCACGTGGAGTCAGCCGGCGACTAGGCGGGCGGACGCCTCGCGAAGCCTCTGGCGGATCGACGCTGTGATATCATCCGTCTGACGCAAGACGAGCACATCGACCTGCTGGCCTGCTCACAGGACCCGATCTCCAGATGACGTCGGACCAAACGCGGCACGGGGCCAGGAAGGGCACGCGAACGGGGAGAGCACGAGAGGCTCCCCGGGTTCGCGTGTCGTCTGCGGTTGTTGCCTCCGGCCCTTCGCCGAGAGCGACATCGAGCGGTCGGCGCACCCACCTCTCCTTCGGCCTCCGGCGGGCAAAGACCCTGCTAGCTGTCGCAGCACTCCTTGTCTTCACGATCTGGTGCTTCTACCCCGTTGCGCGAGTCCAATACCGCGAGCAGCGTGAGCGGGCACGGCTCGAGCGAGAGCTGGAGGCGCTCAAAGCGAGCAATGCTGAGCTGCGCGCACGTGTGGACCGACTGAAGACGCCAGAAGGTGTGGAAGACGTTGCCAGGCGCAAGATGGGCTACGTGCGCGAAGGCGAACACGCATACGTTGTGACCGATTGGGTCACGACGGAGAGCTCCGCAACCACCCTGTCGAGAGTGCGCAAGCGTGCGGAGCCTCCGCCAACCCCGGTCATGGAGCGCATTCTGGACGCTGTCTTTGGCGTAGACGGCTAGAGGCGCATGACGCGCGCATCGCTGGTCCTGCGGGCCTCGGATGAGGAGCGACGGGCAGTTGGACGGCAGCTCGGGCGCGAGCCTCGTGGACCCTGGGGGGTGGCCGAGAGGTGCACGTTCGGCGAACCCTCGGTCATCGTGACTGCCCCTCGCCTGGACGATGGCACGCCTTTCCCGACCCTCTGGTGGCTGACGTGTCCCTGGCTGGTCGAGCGGGTGTCTCAGCTTGAGTCTGAGGGCGGAGCGGCGGACTGGGCGGCGCGGCTGGCGAGTGACGATGCTCTCGCAGAGAAGCTGATCGCGGCCGACTCGCGATACCGAGCGGCCAGGGCGGCCGTGGGACAAGGCGAGGATCCGTGCGCGGAGGTTGGGATAGGCGGTCAGAGCGACCCGCTCGCGCCTAAGTGCCTCCACGCGCATGTGGCCGCGAGCCTCGCCGGACTCGATGATCCGATAGGCCAGCACGTCGTCATGGAGTGCGGACGCACATGCGACGCGGGAAGATGCCCGTGAGCGGGCAGGCGGGGTTGGCGGGGGCAGCAGAAGTCCCCATCGGCGACCCGTATCGAGTTGCCGCTATCGACATGGGCACAGTGACCACGCGTCTGCTCGTTGCGGATGTGGGTTGGGGCGGGACCATCACCGAGGTCATCAGACGCTCGACGATCACGCATCTGGGAGAGGGCCTCGACGCATCCGGAACTCTGTCGTCGGGTGCTGTTGGGCGCGTCCTCGACGCTCTCGCCGAGTTCGCCGCCGAGGCGGACACCCTCGGTGCGCGGCAAGTGGAGGCGGTGGCGACGTCGGCGGTGAGAGACGCGGCCAACGCCGACCTGCTGCTGGAGGGATCGAGGCGCCTCGGGGTTGACCCGCGCGTGATCGGCGGAGAGGAGGAGGCGCGCCTCTCCTTTGCTGGGGCCACCTACATGCTGGAAGCGCCCTCGATGCTCGTTGCCGATCCGGGAGGCGGTTCTACCGAGTTGATCGCGGGATGCGCAACGGGGGAGGGTGCCGACCGGCGGGTCGAGATCAGTTCGGCTCGATCCGTGGACGTTGGCGCTCGCAGGATGACCGAGCGCTTCCTTGCGAGCGATCCGCCGTGTCGCGCTGAGATCAACGCTGCACGTGAGTGGGCCACCAGCGAGTTCCGGCTCTTCTTCGATGCGCTCAGGAGTAAGCCGCAGCTGCTCGTGACCCTCGCGGGAACGGCTACCGCTCTCGCAGCGATCCAGCAGGGACTGGCGGTGTACGATAGCTCCGCGGTTGAGGGCCACGTTCTCACTGGCGCCGATCTGGCGGGACTCCTGGACGAGCTGTCGTCTATGACGCTTGCGGAGAGGTCCGCAGTTGTTGGTCTTGAGCCGGGCCGTGCGCCGGTAGTGGTGGCTGGGACTCTGATCATAGAGACCGTTCTGGGTCTGGCCGGCCTCGACTCGACTAGGGTCAGTGAGCGGGACATACTGTACGGGATCGTGCTCGACGCTCACTCTCGACTTTCGCGATGACAACCTGGGCGCTGAGCACCGGAGGTGGCGGTGTATCCGAACTGGCACAGGAGGGGGTCTTAAAAACCCCTGGCCTTCGGGCCGTGTGGGTTCGAATCCCACCACCGCCACCAGGGATAACTGATCGCGATGCGGTGGATGCCGGACCGGTCGCGCCGAAGCAAGCCGGAGGGAGGTAGCCGGCCTTGACCCAGGATGCTGTGCGCCTCTTCAAGGCTCTGATCAGCGATGACTCGGCCGCAGCCCTTCGGGTCTTGGAGGAATCTCGGGCGAGCGGCTTGGCGCAAGCCGAGCTGTTCGATGCGGTCTGGGTCCCCGCTATCGCGAGGCTCGGCGGGGCCTGGGCATCCGGCGAGGTCGACGAGGTCGCTTTCGCCCAGGCGGCCGTGGTCGCCGACCAGGTGGCGCCCTTTGTGGTACCGCCTGCGGAGGTACCGGGCACTGGGATAGGCGTTCTCCTCGGCTGTGCCGAGGGAGACGAGCACTCCTTGGCGAAGGACATGTCGGCCGCGGCGCTGCGTGAAGTGGGGTATCGGGTCGTTGACCTTGGGACCGGCGTGCGCCCAGCCGACTTCCTCGAGCGCGTCGAGGACACCGCCGCGCGCATCGTACTCGTGTTCGCGGAGACCAGTTCCTCCGCCCGAGCGGTCGCGCGCGTCAGAGAGGTGCTATCGGCGGCGGGTCACGAACACGTCGTACTCCTGGTGGGAGGCGGCCCGTTCGTGGCTGAACCCGCCTTGGCCAGGTCGGTTGGCGCGAACGGCGTTGTCAGGGGGGCCGAGAGCTCCCTCAAGGTCGTGGGGACCGTAGTGGCTGACCTGATGAAGGCGGAGGAACCTCTCTAGTGCCGGTCAGGTCGCAGAAGGTGCTCGTTGCCGAGGATATGCTCAGGCTGGGCCGAGCTGATCTTGCAGTCACCGCCTGCTACGAGGCGCTGCGCTCGGCTCCCGAGGACCACATGGCCCACTGTCTTCTCGCAGAGGTGTTCCTCTCGGAGGCTTTCTACGACGAGGCGATCAGCTCGGCCATGAAGGTCATCGAGATGGACCCCTCGTGTGCCCCGTCCTACCTGACGCTGGGTCTCGCCTATGACCGGAAGGGCGGCATGTGGGATCAGTCGATCCTCGTCTGGCACGAACTCGCTGAGGTTGTGCCAGATCTCGTGACAGCGCACGTGCAGCTAGGCGAGGCGCTCGCGGCGGTCTCCTTCGAGGAAGAGGCCGTGCAGTCTTGGCAGCGCGCTCTTGAGCTCGACGCGACGGAAGCGCGTGCGATGTACAACCTCGCGATCGCTGCCCTCAAGCGGGACGGGATGGCAACGGCTCTGCCCGGCTTCCGGAAGGCCGGTGAGCTCGACCCCAGCCAAGACCAGCTGTTCTTCACCCTGGCGGGTGGGGCGAGCGATGAGGACGCCGTGGAGGGACACAGCGACACGAGCGGAGGTGGACTCCTCGCCGCCCTGCGGGCGGCGCGAGCGGACGACATCCTCGGCGCCGCCGACGTTGTTCGTCGAGCCCTCGATGCTCACCCCCACGATCCCGCAGCGCTTGCCCTCGCCTCCTACTGCTTTCTGAAGCAGGGCTCGGCCAATGAGGCGTTGGCCTGCGCCCTGCACGCCCTCTCTCTGGACCCCAACTCCCTCACCGCGCTCTACTGTCTTGGAACGGGTCTGGCTGGTCGCCCGGGGTTCGCTCGGCAGGCCGCACGGGCGCATCGGGCGCTGGCCGCCGCTGTGCCGGGCGAGCCCATACCGCATGTGCTCCTCGCCGAGTCGTTCCTCGCGATGCATCACTACGCCGCTGCTGAGCGTTCGTACCGCCAGGCGGTGGATCTGGATCCGGCGTGCGTTCGGGCGAGGTTCGGCCTAGCCGCAGTGCTGCTGACCAGGGGCCGGCACGCGGACGCGGGATGGCAAGTACGAAGGGCCGCCTACTACGACACGCGCCGTCGCCGCTCCTTCTGGCATCTGTACGACGAGTACGCTCGAGAAGGTGAGTGATCGGTGTCCGGAGAGCCACTTGACGAGGTCCAGGCTGTGACCGGCAGCGAAGCGCTCGCGGCTGGGGCCAGGTCTCGCGGCAGGAAGCGGGGCGTGCCGTTCCCGGTTGGGGTGGCATACTACCCGGCCGACGCCGAGGCCGACTCCTGGTCGGAGTGGTACGCCAACGAGCCAGATACGGACTTCGCCACCCTCGCCTCCGCACACATGACTCTCGTGAGGATCTTCCTTTCCTGGCGCGTGCTGGAGCCGCAGGTTGGCCAGTACTCGGAGGAAGCTCTAGAGAGACTGGATCGGCTGCTGGCCACGGCCAGAACTCACTCTCTCCAGGTGATCGTCACGCTCTTTGCCGACGATAGCGTATCTGATCTGGTGCGAGTTGCGTGGGGAGGCAAACGAGACCCGCGCACGGATGCGTACATGATCCAGCGCCAGTCCGCGCTGGCGCAGCATGTCGTCTCGCGGTACCGCAAGGAGCCTGCGGTCTTCGCGTGGGACTTGGCGAACGAGGCGTTCGCAGCAGGCTTTGGCGACTCGAGCCAGCTCGAACACTGGGCCAGGACCATACGCGAGGCCATCAGGGAGATCGACGCCGAGAGGCCGATAATGCTCTCGGTCGACCCTGAGACGCTGTACCGCGTCAGAGGCGTGGACGCCCGACAGGCTGTGGACGCCTGCTATCTCGCGGCGAGTCACGTCACGACCTCCTACCGATCGTACGCCGCCGAGGGTCCTATCACTTCGGGCCCAGCGACGTACCTCGATTCATTCCTGCTTCGGGTGGCATCGCGCGGTCTCCCTGTCATCGTCGATGACATCGGGGTCCATTCCCTCGACTACTCGCTCGCCGAGGAGGCCGCGTACGTGAGGACCGCGCTGTACTCGGCGCTCATGAACCGCGGTGCGGGAGTGGTCCTCCGTCGCTACCGCGATCTTCGGACCGAACGTCGGGAGCCCTACTTCCGCGATCCGTTCGAGGTGTTGGTGGGACTCGCTGACGGCGACGGGATCCTGAAGCCCTCCTTCGGCGAGGTGCGCTCCTTTGCAGATGTGGCCTCCAGCATCGACTTGCGGCGCTTCTCGCTCTCTGCTGAGAGAGTGGCGGTGATGTTCCCGTCGGAGCGCTACGACGCCCTGCCTTCGCTCTCAGGTCTCTATGGCCCGAGGGCTTGCCTGCACTCGTACATGTGCGCGAAGGAGGCGCACATCCCGGTCGACTTGGTTCGCGAGGGCGACAGATACTGGGACGCGGACGTACTGATCCTGCCGTCGGTCAGCCGTCTGGAGAGCGGAACCTGGGAGAGATTCCAGACCTTCGCTCAGGACGGCGGTACCGTGTATCTCTCCTATGGTGGCGGCGATCTTGATCCAGCGATGCGCGAGTTGTTCGGCGTAGAGTTCCTAGGCGACCAGGGTGAGAGGCGAGAGTTGTCATGTCGGGTGGCGCAGACTGGTCTGCTCGGTGACCTGAGTCCGTTCGACGCCCCCATGGACTGCGCTCACTATGCTCTCCTCGGGCATGGCGCGGCAACGGTGGTCGCGACCGATGAGAAGGGCACGCCGCTCCTGACGGTCAACCGTGTCGGACAGGGGCGCGCCGTGCTTTGTGCGGTCCCGGTGGAGCGCGCTCTGGCCCAGGGTGATCCTTGGGCTCCGCCGGAGCCGGTCCGTCATATGGTCCGCGCGGTCTATGGGGCTCTCGCCGCTTCTGCGGGGTGCGGAGCACCCGTACAGTGCGCGGCGCCATGCGTGGAGGTGGCTCTGTTCGGCGGGGCGGAGGAAGATGTAGTGCTCCTCCTCAACCACTCACCCGAGGAAGTCACCGCCGACCTCGTCTTTTCTCGCTCCGTGGCCGCCGTCGAAGACGTGCGCGGGGGCTCTCCAACAGAGGTGGGAGGTCCGGCTTTCGGGGTGCCGCTCCCAGCGAACGGGGTCCTCGCTCTGAGGGTGAGCTACGAGTGATGCAGGGCAGAGTGCGAGCTGAAGGGACCGCAAGGTTGAAGGTATCGCCTAGGATTGACGATACCTCCTAGGAGCCGCCTTCCGGTTGGGCTGGATGTCGGCTGCAGTGCGAGGGGAGACGTTCCTATGGACGAGAGGCGCTTGACGGACCGAGGCTTCTTGCTGGAGTCCTGGCTGCACCTCAGTGAGGCGATAGATCAGCACCCGGAGCTGCGGCCGCTGTTATTCGATCCCGTCACGGGTCTTCCCACCACGCCGCTTCTGTTCCCGAGGATCCGCTCGCTCATGGATGAGCGGGGCGAGGTCTCCCTTCTCTGCCTGAACATCGTGAAGTACTCGAAGATCGAGGAGATCTACGGGTGGAGGGTCTTCGACGACGTCATGCGTGACGCCGCGCGCACCCTCGAGTCGTTCACCGGGACGGACATGCGGGACTCCGACATCGTGGCCGAGCTGATGATCTCCGGCAACGCCTTCGTGGTCGTTCTCTCGCCGCCGAGGAACACCGCTCACATGGACCCTGAGGCACTGGAGCGGCTCGTGCACCGCATCGAGAGCCGAGTTCGCGAGGCGTTGTCCGAGGTTCTTGACGCGGCCCTGTTCCGCAAGTTCGGCTGCTATGCGGGCGCCGCTATCGTCCGCAACGATGAGAACATCCGAATGGAGAGACTCGTGCATGGGGGGCTCGAAAGGGCTCTCGCGCAGTCCAACGATCGCGAGTCGCGAGACTCGGCGGCCAGGGTGGAGCGCCTCCGGCAGATAATCGCCGAGGAGGACGTGCACACTCTCGTTCATCCGGTACTGGATCTGCGCGACCTCTCTGTGATCGGGTACGAGGCCCTCTCGCGCGGACCCGAGGGCGGAGAGTTCGAGAGGCCGGACAAGCTCTTCGCGGTTGCCTACGATGCCGACCTCGTCCTGGAACTCGAGCGGCTCTGTCGCCGCAAGGCGCTCGGGACGGCCGCAGGTTTGCCCAGTGACCGCCTGCTCTTCCTCAACATCGAACCCGAGGCGGTAGCCGACCCAGAGTTGCGGGACGCGATGTTCACCTCTCTCCTGGCGGATGTTGGCATGTCTCCGGACCGCATCGTACTCGAGCTAACCGAGCGTAGCGCGATAGACGACTTCCGGACCTTTAGGGCCACGCTCCAGTACCTTCGTGCCATGGGATTCAAGGTTGCGGTGGACGATGCCGGCGCCGGGTATGGCTCTCTGCAGTGTCTCGCCGAGGTGCATCCCGAGTGGCTGAAGATCGACATATGCCTCGTGCGAGGAATCGACTCGGACGAGATGCGCCGCCAGCTCGTGTCCTCGCTGGTCCGCTTCGCCGAACAGATGAACGTCAACCTTGTGGCCGAGGGCATCGAGACCGCCGAGGAACTCGCAACCCTCCGAGAGATCGGCGTGGCATACGGGCAGGGGTACATCTTCGGCGAGCCCTGCGCGCCGTTCCCAACAGACGACAGCGTTCGGGGCGGAGTGCAGTAAGCCACTTCCTGGGCTGCTCGGCGTCTGCCTATACTGGCGTGGGCTAGCGTCGGGGTCGGGGCTCGTGCGGTCTGCCTGTCACCGATTCGCGCCTTCAAGAGCACTCCGGCTGACCCGGCTGTCTGGCCGAGAGAAGTGAGTTCGATGGAACCCGTCCGACTGACCCAGATGTCATCCAAGGCCGGTTGAGCGGCCAAGTGGGGTCCGTCGGACCTCCAAGCCGTTCTCGAGACGCTAGTTCCGGGCGCTTCGGAGTCGCTCGCAGTCGGCTTCGAAACCGCGGACGACGCTGCCGTCTACATGCTCGATGGCAGGGCCCTGCTGCTGACAGCAGACTTCTTCACACCCATGGTGGACGACCCCTACGATTTCGGCCGAGTTGCGGCGGCCAACGCGCTCTCGGACATCTACGCGATGGGCGGCACGCCGCTCGCCGCGATGAACCTCGTGGCGTTCCCATGCTCCATGGATAGGGCTGTCGTAGCGGAGGTGTTGCGCGGCGGGGCCGACAAGGTGATCGAGGCCGGCGGAGTAGTGGTGGGCGGGCACACCATAGACGATGAGGAACCCAAGTACGGGCTGTCTGTTCTAGGTGTTGCCGACCCCGATGAGGTCGTTCGCAATGTTGGGGCTCAGCCGGGTGACGTCCTCGTGCTCACCAAGCGTCTGGGCGTCGGCATCATGAACACCGCGCTCAAGCGCGGTCTGGAGACTGAGGAGTCGCTCGCCGAGGTGATCGACTCGATGGCGCGTCTGAACGCAGCCGCTGCTGACGCGATGCGGGTGGTTGGGGTGCACGCGGCAACAGATGTCACCGGCTTCGGCCTGCTTGGGCACTTGCATCGGATGGCCGAGGGTAGTGGCACCTCAGCCGAAGTCGACTTGTCTGGCGTGCCCGTGTTCGCCGGAGCGCGCGACTATGCCGCGCGGGGGGTCTGGCCGGGACGCGCCAAGGACGTGGTCGCTCACGTCGAACCGCACGTTGAGTGGGGCCAGGCGGACGAAGCGTGGCGCCTGGTCCTCTGCGATCCTCAGACCAGTGGAGGACTGCTCATGGCTGTCGCTTCCGATCGCGCGGACGAGCTGGTGGGCGCTCTCGCCGAGCGGGGCGAGGGGGCGTGCGTCGTGGGCCGCATGACCGAGGGACCGGCGGGCAGGATAGTGGTGAGGTAGCGAACGCAGCGCAAGACGAGGACGGGGAGAACTCCAACATTGGCCAGTAAGCGAGTGCTCATCGTGACCGACCGCATCGGCACCGGAGACGACGATCTCGGCCGCCTCCTAATGCGGAACTTCCTCTACTCGCTAGCTCGAGCAGAGGTCGCTCCAGCTGCCATCATGCTCTCCAACCACGGGGTGAGGCTCGCGTGCGAGGGGTCCGAGTCCCTCGCAGATCTCCAGATCCTCGCCGAGCGAGGTGTCCCCATTCGCGCATGCGGTACCTGCCTGGACTACCTCGGGCTCAAGGACAGCCTGGCGGTGGGCGAGGTGGGGACGATGCCCGACACAGTGAAGGCGCTGCTCGGCGATGACGAGGTCGTGACCATCGCCTGAGCCGACGGACGCCCACCCGGCAGCGTCGGACGCCCACCCCGCAGCGTGCGAGGGGTAGAATCTGGAGCCGTGGAGACTTCCGCTGACACCCGGGCGCTGCTGCGCGCCATCCCGAAAGTCGACGAGCTGCTCAAGCGGCCGGAGATCGCCCAGCTGCTCAGCGAGCATCCGC
>CAZWGV010000008.1:0-17236 GCA_964633595.1 uncultured Coriobacteriaceae bacterium
GTAACGCCCCCCGCCTTACCCGGAGGTCCGATGTCAAGAACCGACCGTTGTTTGCCGGGACCCCTCCCGCAACTCCGAGAGGGCAGCTTCCCCTTCGCTGCCCTCTCGGAGCTAACCCAGACAACATCGAGCCCGGTCCGCCGCTACCCCAGCGGCACGCGCACTCTCTGCGGGCTCACCTTGGGTACGCGTTCCAGCTCGCCGCGAGCCTCGAGGTCGAGCTTCACGCTCGTCACATACCACCCGGCCGAACCTTCCCAATCGGTGCCCAGACGCGGCGCCACCAGATCGATCAGGTCTGGTTCATCGCTCACTTTGACGTTGCGGAAGCGCACTCCGTTCGTACCCGCCTCGCGCAGCACCGACAGTGTCGCGTCCTTGACCCTGTCGTACTTCCACTTCTCGATGTTGACCCCGGACTTGCCTTCCGGATGCAGCGTCGTGATGCGCTCGCCCTCGGCCATGGCTACTCCAGTTTCGGGCATCATGCAAGACTTCGATACCCGCGATCGCGAGACCCAGACCGGCCCGAGGAGGAATCCTGGCCGGGATGCTGCACCTACGTGCTGTCGGCCTCCTCGTCGGGACAACTCGACGAATCCCCGGTCGAGTCTTCATCCCCGGCACCCGCGCCCCCGCCCGACCTTCTGGCGACAGCTCCGTTCAGTCGCTCCGCCGCCTCGCTGAGTGCTGATGCTAGTCGGGGTGCAACCTCGTCCGTGACACGACCGCCAGCATCCCGCAGCGCCTCATGTGCTTTGGCCGCCGCTTCACGAACTGGCTCCGCCGACTCGGAGTTCCACGCTCCACCAAGCGTGTCGCCCACCGAGCGAGCGGCGGCCTCCATCCGCTTCATCAGTTCGTCGGCCCGCTCTCGGTTCTCGGGATCGTCGATGGCCGAGCGCCCCCAGCGTCCTACGGCTGTAGCGAGTTCGGACAGACGGTCGAGCACCTCCCGCCAGGCCTCGCTAGCGGTCGCCGAGGCCCCCTCGTCACCGATGCCGCCCTCAGCAAGGGCATCGCCCGCGACGGGAACCTCCGAGTCGGCATCTGTAGACCCAGGCGAAAGATCGTCCCTCTGCTCCTCGCTCATCGTTCCTCCCAAAGTGGCTCGCCTACCGACCATGCACCAGCCGCCCCAGCGGCGGCACCACAACCTCGATCGCGCGTTCAGGGCACGTCTCCTGGCAACAGTAGCACCGGATGCACTCACCGTAGTCGAACACGGGCGGCCGGCCCTCCTCGGCCGCATCCGAGCCCGTCCAGTCGACAGCCTTGGGGTCCACCGGGCACATCTCGACACACGTGCCGCAGGCGGTGCAGCGCTCGGCCATGATCGTGGGCCTGGGCGTCACCCAGTCGCGGAACAGGCGCGACACCAGCCCGCGCCCCCCGGTTGTGGGGCCAGGGACGCGGTTCACCACGAAGTCCTCGACGATGAGCGGCTCCAGCGGATCCCCCACGCACTCGGCGTCAGCACTGCCCAGACCCACAGCCTCGCCGTGTACGACCGTGCGCACGAGCCGCGCGTCGAGGCCGATCAACCTGCACGCCACAGCGTCCAACGCCACCGGATCTTCGGAGACGAGGAGCACCCCCACCTTTCGAGGATCGCCGCCTCTGGGACCGTTACCCTCCATCGCCATCACGCCGTCCATCACGTGCAGGCGCGGACGGACCAGGGAGCAGCAGTCTACGAGCATGCGGCAGAACCGGTCCTCGTCGCCCATCCGAGCGTGAAGCTCTCCTTTGCGGATCCCCGGCACGCAGCCGAACACGTTCTTCACCGCGCCGGTGATCCGGGTCAGTCTGTGCGCTTTGAGCTTGGGGAGAGAGACAAGCCCGTCGGCGTCCAGCACGGAGTTGGCGATGTGCCACCTCTTCACCATCTCGCCCTCGGGGAATGAAACGTCCCGCCCGCTCGAGAAGTCGGCTAGGGCCACCCCCAACTCCTCGGCGACAGCTGCGATGCCGGCCTGCCGAGCGACGCCGCCGGGCGAGCCGAAAGCTGGGGAGTCGCCGTGGGTGAGCACCGCTCCCGCCGATAGCAGATGCCGAGCGACAGCACGGAAGACCGAGGGGTGGGTCGTGACGCAGCCGTCGGGCGACGCGGCAACGAGCAGGTTCGGCTTGAGCACGATCCTGTCGCCCGGCTGCACAAAGCGAGCTGCGCCCCCGAGTAGACTCAGTCCGCGTCCCACAGCCCCATCGACCGCAGCCTCGTCGTAGGAGCCGCAACTGATCACTGCCACCTGAGAGGTCATGGGGAGACCCTTCTGCCAGCCCCTCGGCAAATCGGGCGGCGCGCCCAGTCTACCGCGCCCTGCGCGGGCAACCCGCGACAAGGAAGGGTAAGGAACGGTTAATGTGGGATAATCAGCATTGGTCCGGTGCGATAGCCCACCGGTGGGAGGCCCCGATGGCTGGTCTCACTTGGTTGTTCGCCTACGGTTCTTTGGTGGTATTCCTCGCTGTGGGAGCCACAGCGTCGATCTACCACTCATGGCTTCCAGGATCCCTGATCACAGCACTGGCGCTGTGGCTCTGGCTCGACCTCCACAGAAGGCGCATGTGCACCTTCTGTCCACACCAGGAGTGTCCCGGGCATCCGCTCGAAGATCCGCCCAGGCATGCGGAGCCCGGATTCCGCGGATGGGAGCGGCGAGCCTTCTACGGCCTCTTCCCTCTGGTGGTGCTGGCGATGCTGGTATCAGTTCTCCTGATGGACGTAGCCCTCGGCATCTCGGTCTCGGCCCTGCTCCTCGCCGGGCTCGCCGTGTATGCTCGTCGGGTGTGCGTGAGCTGCACTCTGCCATGCCCGGTGGCTAGACTGCTACGAGCACGGGCAGAGACTTCGCGCGCCGGCGCACACTAGCCCCACTGCACATAAGGACGACGAAGGCGCGGCCTGTCGCGCCGGGGTGACGTTCCACTCACACATCGGGGAATGCATAGACACAGGCACCTGACCGGAAGGAAAGGGGACAGATCGCATGAAGGGCACCCGCACCGAACAAAACCTCCTGAAGGCGTTCGCCGGCGAGTCGCAGGCGCGCAATCGCTACACCTTCTACGCGAGTGCGGCGAAGAAGGAGGGCTTCGAGCACATATCGGCGCTCTTCCTCGAGACCGCAGAGAACGAGAGAGAGCACGCCAAGGCCTTCTACAAGCTGCTCGTCGGCGGAGATGTCGAGATCACGGCCGAGTATCCAGCCGGAGGGATCGGCACGACAGCGCAGAACCTACTCGCTGCGGCCGAGGGCGAGAAGCTCGAGTGGGGAACCCTCTATCCGGACTTCGCGAAGACGGCGGAAGCCGAGGGTCTTGCCGAGGCCACCGAGGCGTTCACCGAGATAGGCGAGGTGGAGCAGTGGCACGAGCGGCGCTTCCGAAAGCTCCTGTCCAACGTTGAAGCCGGTATGGTGTTCCGCAGGGGCGAGCCGGTGCGCTGGAAGTGCCGCAACTGCGGGTACGTTCACGAGGGTATTGACGCACCGGAGCTTTGCCCTGCCTGCAAGCACCCCCGCGCCTACTACGAGCTCTGGGTGGAGAGCTACTAACACGACCACGCGGATGGACCCGCAGTCAGTCCCCCCAGGCGAACCCGTCAGGGTGGGGACCGATGCGCTGACCCCTGTTCAGAGCTGCCATCGCAGCCATATCGGCGTCTGACAGCTCGAAGTCAAAGATGTCCGCGTTAGCGTGTATCCGCTCTTGATGCACCGACTTCGGGATAGCGGCGTGCCCGAGTTGGAGTATCCATCTGAGCGTCACCTGACTCGGCGACTTGCCATGCCGTCCGCCGATCCGAAGCAGCTCGGGAACCTCGGCGACCCTGCCGCGAATGATGGGCGCCCAGGCCTGCAATGCGATGCCGCTCTCGGCCAGATAGCGCTGCAGTCCGGGCTGCTGAAGCCACGGGTGGAACTCGACCTGGTCGACGGCGGGCGGAACCTCGGCGAAGGCGAGCAGCTCATCCAGGTGGTGCGAGAGGAAGTTGCAGACTCCAATGGCGCGCGCCTTCCCCAGCCTGAACAGCTCCTCCATCGCATGCCACGTTGCACGCAGATGCCGCTTGATCGGCCAGTGCACGAGGTAGAGATCGACGTGGTCAAGACCTAAGCGGGCCAGACTGCCCTCGATGGCCTCCAGGGTCGGTTCGAGGCCTTGCTCGTCGTTCCACACCTTCGTGGCGATGAAGACCTCCCGGCGCGCGATCCCGGCGCGCGCTAGGGCACGACCCACGCCTTCCTCGTTGCCGTACATCGAGGCCGTGTCGACGCATCGGTACCCCGCCCCGAGCGCGTAGGCGACGGCAGCCTCGGCCTCGGCCTCGGTAGCCCGATACGTGCCGAGACCCAGCGGAGGCATCGAAACGCCCTCGGCGATGCTCACGTGCTGACTGAGATCCATCGTGCCTCCGCCCTTGCACTTGGGGTGCCCTTGGAGCGCATACCCGAAAAGCACGCCGGTGTCCCGTTCCGGCATCAGAGCCCTTGTATCCGAGCGCAGGAGTCGCGGAGGACAGTTCGCGGTGCCGCAAGGGGAAGATAGAACCTAAACTGGAACGGCAACCACACGGATGAGGAGGGGACGCTGTGACTGAGCAACATGTGGGAACCGTGACCCATTACTGGGGACACCTGGGCGTGGCGGGCGTCCACATGGACAGCGGGACGCTGCGCGTGGGAGACAAGATACATATTCTGGGCCACACCAGCGACTTCGAGCAGGTAGTAGGCTCAATCCAGATCGAACACGAGCAGATTCAAGAGGCGCACTCCGGCGAGAACATCGGTATCAAGGTCGTCGAGCACGCGCGCGAGCACGACCAGGTATTCAAGGTCGTCGACTGAGGGACTCCGCCAACCACACCGCCGTCCCGCCAATTCGGCAGCGGCCCGCGTGGATCGAGGCTCTCGGCCCGGCTACGCGGCCAGCTCAGAGGTGCACGCGGGGCAACGGGTCGCCTCCACCGGGATCTCTGACCTGCAGTACGGGCAGTCCTTGCTCGTAGCCTCTTCTTCGCCCCGACGCATAGAGTTGAAGCCCTTTACCACCATGAACAGCGCGAACGCCACGATCAGGAAGTTGATCACCGCGTTGACGAATGCGCCGTAGGCTATCACTACGGCCCCGGCATTCCGGGCCGCAGCAAGAGTGGCGTACGGCCCCGCGTCCACCGTGCCTTCGCTGACGACGTAGAACAGGTCGGCGAAGTCCATGCCGCCGAGCAAGGCCCCGATGGGCGGCATGAGCACGTCGTTGACGAGAGATGTGATGACGGCCCCGAAGGCCACGCCCAGGACGAGGCCGATCGCGAGGTCGACCGCGTTCCCCTTGATCGCGAATTCCTTGAACTCCTTGAACATGACTGCCCCTCTCCCTCTGCTGCGGTGAGACTTCTCGCTCACTGCAGCACCGGCCCCCTGGGCCTCTAGGAGCAGTTACCCGAAAACGGCGCCGGGCGTCAGTCGGCCTCGAAGCGGAGTGCCGCCGAGTTCATGCAGTAGCGCCGGCCACTGGGAGGAGGGCCATCATCGAAGACATGGCCGAGGTGCGACCCGCACCTCGCGCAGACCACCTCGGTCCGCACCATGCCGTGACTCGTGTCAGTCCTCATCGCGATGGCGTCGTCCCCCACGGGGGCGAAGTAGCTGGGCCAGCCCGTCCCCGAGTCGAACTTGGCGTCGGAGCCGAAAAGGGGGTTGCCGCAGGCGGCGCAGTGGTAGACGCCGACTTCATGATGGTCCCAGTACTCGCCGCTGAACGGCCGCTCTGTCCCTGCCTCGCGGATGATGCAGAACTGCTCAGGCGTGAGGGCGCGCCGCCACTCGGCATCCGATCTGTCCACGCGCTCGCTCATCTTCGGCCCCTACAGCGAGCGGGACCGAGCCCGCTCAAGAAGAGCCACGCGACCTCTGGGTGACAGGCCGAGATCGCCCACGATGGCCTCGAGAGCAGCCGAGTCTCCCCCGTCGAGGTAGCCGTTCACCCGAGCGGCCGCCGTGGAGTCCCTTAGCGCGTCCTCATCCTCGTAAACCGCCCTCAGTTCGCCGAGGAGCGCAGGGTGCGCACGCAGGCGGTGCTTCTGGTGGTAGTCCTCGGCGACGTGAAATGCCTCCAGCGGGCGCATCTCGGTGAGGATGGGTCGCCCGATCATCGCCTCGAATCTGTCGCGAGACACCTCACCCACGCGTCGTTGCGCCTCATCGGTGCAGAACACGGCCGACATGTACTGCCGGGACCATGGACGCGCGGCCGGATTGTGACTTCTCCAAAAGACATCGAGGAGATCGGCGAAGCTGACCCTCTCGGGATCGTAGTCGATCTGGACGACCTCGCTGTGATCGCCCAGCCGCTGATAGGTCGGCGACGGCAGGCTGCCGCCCGCGTAGCCGACCCGAGTTCTCACAACACCGTCGAGACGCCCGAACCGGGCGTCAGGCCCCCAGAATCAACCCATGGCGAAGGTGGCCGTCTCTAGCCTCTCGGGCAATGCTCTGTCGATAGGCGGTATCGTGGACGGAAGTGTGCCGTCCTCGGACACGACGTCGCTAAGGCGCTCCCGCGCCGACCGATCGAAGAAGAACACGCCTGCAAGCTCCCTTCGCACTCACGGCCCCAAACAGCAAGAGGCACGCCATTCGGCGTAGGGGACCTCGGCGAAGATGGCTCTCTGGGCGCGGACTCCCGGCCCTAGCGAACGATCTTGGCGATGGGCATCTCGAGGATGTCCTCGGCTCCGGCTGCCTTGAGTCTGGGTATCAGCACGTTCACCGTGGCCTTCTCCGCCACCGTGGTGACCTCGTAGTCTTCCGACCCATGGAGCTGATTGACCGTCGGCTTCTTCATCGCGGGCACCTCGGCGATGACCGTCTCGAGCCTGTCGCGGGCTACGTTCATCATCAGGAGCACCCTTCCTCTGGCCTCGATCACGCCCAGCAGCAGGGTCCGCACCTCCTCGATGGCCGACCGTTTCTGCGGATCCTCCCACGCATCCTTGTTGGCCAGCAGGCGTGTAGTGGACTCCAGGATGACGTCGACGATCCGAAGTCCGTTGCGCCTCAACGTGGCTCCGGTCTCGGTGAGATCGACTAGGGCATCCATCAGCTCGGGCACCTTGGCCTCTGTCGCACCGTAGGAGAAGTGAACGTCGACTTCGGCGCCCAACCGCTGGAAGTAGGCCCGGGTGATGTTGGGGAACTCGGTGGACACGCGACTGCCGGGACGGATGTCGGCAGCTTGCCTGATGGGAGAGTCCTCGGGAACGGCAACCACGAGCTGGACCCTGCCTGTCCCGGTCTTCGCGTAAGGCAGCTCGGCCACCTCCACAACATCCGCGCCGGTTTCCATCACCCAGTCATGCCCGGAGATGCCCAGATCGAAGTAGCCGTCCTGGACGTAGACGGGTATCTCCTGGGGACGGAGTATCTTCACTCTCGTTATCCGAGGGTCGTCCACCGTCGGGTTGTACTCCCGGGAGGACTTGCGAACCTCCATGTCGGCCTGCGAGAAGAGGAGGAGGGTCTGCTTTTCCAATGAGCCCTTGGGCAGTGCTATCGACAGCATCTCGTCCTCTTGGTCGGCTCGACTCATATTGTGGTTGCGCCCCTCGGTTTCGGCTCTCACGCTCCAGCACTTTAGCATAGTGTAGCACTGGAGTGCTTGCTCTGGCCGACCCGACAGACCTCACCCGAGAACCGGACGCCGCCGACATCCGTCATAGTGGCCGAACGAACGACAGGTTCTGGGGCTGGCTAGCCGGAAGGAGACGCAGTGAGCGAAGCGCGGACTCATGAGCCAACACAGCCGTCGCATACCGGTACTTCGGGCGCTTCGCCCGTTGCCACGAGCGTGATGCTGCTGACGCTGCTGGCGACGGTACTGCTCCTAGCCCTTCCTACAGCCTGCGCTCCGGCACCTCCGTCCGGCCCGCCCGACATCGAAGGCAGCGCTTCTGCTGTCTCGAGTGGGACTCCCGGGAGCGGCGTCCTCGGCACCATGCTCGTCGTGTCAGCTGCGGATGGGGGCGACACGCAGCCTGGCAGCTACGATCGTGCTTCGGTCAGGGTGACTGACGAAACCGAGCTGTTTGCCGAGACTGCCGATGGCGGAATCTCACCCGCCACCTTCGGCGACATCGTTGAGGGAGGTAGGGTCAGGGTGTGGTTCACGGGACCTGTGGCCGAGTCATATCCCGTCCAGGCGACCGCACTCGCAGTCGTCATACTGAAGTGACGGCCGCCTCGTCCCCCCGGACGCGCTCTAGCCCGTTGGCGCAGCGGTTCCCCCACCCGTCGAGGAACTCGCCCTCCCGCAGGACGTAGACGACCTCACAGTTGTTCGCACATCCGCCGCACTCGTCACCGCGTGTCTCGAAAGGCACATCGTGGATCGAGAAGTCGAAGCTCTCCTCCACCCCCGCGGCCTTCGCAATGTGAGCGATGCCGAGCGCCCCCATCAGGTGGCCGCACTCGTCCACGATCACCTCGTGTCCAACGATGCGCTCGAAGGCCCTGACCACGCCGACGTTCTTCGAGACCCCTCCCTGGAACACCATCGGGGGCTCGATCTCCTTGCCCTTGCCCACGTTGTTCAGGTAGTTGTTCACGATCGCCTCGCAGAGACCCGCGATGATGTCCTCGGTTGCGTATCCCACCTGCGCTTTGTGCACAAGGTCCGACTCGGCGAAGACCGTGCATCGACCGGCGATCTTCGTGGGTCGGCTCGACTTCAGCGCCCAGGCACCGAACTCCTCGACCGGTATCCCCAGACGACGCGCCTGCGAGGAGAGGAACGAACCGGTGCCCGCCGCGCAGAGCGTGTTCATCGCGTAGTCCACGGGCACGCCGTCGCGCAGCACGATGATCTTGGAGTCCTGGCCGCCGATCTCGAAGATCGTCCTGACGTCGGGATGCATCGATAGGGTGCCCATCGCGTGCGCCGTGATCTCGTTCTTCACCACCTGCGCTCCGAGTACGGCGCCGATGAGCTCTCGGGCCGACCCGGTCGTCCCCACAGACACAACCCGCACGCCGTCGCCGTTCCCGGCAGCGAGCTCATTCTCCAGCTCCCGCAGAACGCGCTTGATGGCACCGATCGGGTTGCCCTCCGTCCACAGGTACGACCCCGCGACGATTGCGCCCGCCTCATCGATCACGACCCCCTTGGTGGAGATCGACCCGATGTCAACTCCGAGGTAGCCCTTACGCAACGTGCGCCTCCGTCGTTCGGTCCTGCGACGTCACATCCGTGTGACCTGGACGCTTGCGGCGCATCTCCAGCATGTCGCAGAAGGCCTCCAGGCGTGTCAGCACTCCAGCCTCGGCGTGCTGGGAGTCGTAGCTGATGAACATGATCGGGAAGGTGTGCTCGCGGGACATGCGCTGCAGCGCAGACATGGCGTTCACCTCGGGCATGCATCCGAAGGGCTTGAGGTGGACGATCCCGTCGAAACCCTCGCGCATCAGCTTGTTGGATAGCGCCACGCTCTCCGTACCGTGAGCGCCCACGTGGTACTCGATGTAGGGGGCCGCCTCGTGGAGCAGCTCCTTCAGGTGGCTCTTGCCGAAGACGGCATGCTCGATGATCGAGGTGAGGGTGACGAAGCGATGCACCTCGACCCCACGCATCGCAAGCCGCCTCTCTATGTCGTAGTTGCAGAAGGGGTCCATCACCACGTAAAGCTCGCCCACGACACCAACGCGCAGCCGGTCGCCCGGCTTTCGCACACGCACCGAGGCGAGACTCCTCATGGCGTCTCGGCGGACTCCTCTTACCGAGCGCAGCGTCATCGCGCGCTCTACTTCACGGTAGAAGCGGCGCTCGATCCGCTCGATCTCGCCAGGCTCCACCTGGAAGCCAAGGTTCTTGCGGACGAAGTCATCTACGGCCTCGATGGCTTTCGCCTTCGCCCAGGCGATCGCGAACGCACGGGCCACTCTTGCCGTTGAGGACCCGGGGTTGATGCGCTTGAGGTCTCGCACCATGTCGCGGACGTGATGGCTGTCGGTGAGGTTGATGAACTCGTGTTCGAAGCCGAGGTCGGCGAGGATCAGGTTTTGAACCTCGCCATAGTAGCTGAAGCGGCAGCCGCCTCCCGCTTGCGTGACAACGTTGGCGCCCATCTCCATGGCCTCGATGAAGTTGCCCACGTTGTACTTGAAGGGGACGCACACGAACTCGGGACTGTGCCGCGAGCCCAGCTCCAGGGTGCGGCGGGTCATCGGGGGCGGGACAACGGCCTCGGCTCCCACCAGCTCGGCCAGCGCCTTGAAAGCTATCCAGTAGCTCCCCATGTGCGGAAACGTGACCCGTCGCTCGTTCATGCCGACCGCTTCATCTTGATGATGTCCACGAAGCTCTCCAGCCTCGTCTGCAAACCGCCCATTCCCTGCAGTTCGTCCAGGACTATCGTGGCCAGAGGCAGGTCGAGCTTGCGGTGGCAGACCTCCGCCGTGAGCGAGTCGGGGCCGCACGGGAAGGTGACTAGGAAGATAACGCCGTCGACGCTGTCCTTGTACATCTCAACGGCGCCTAGGAGCTCCTTGTTGTACGTCCATCTCACGCCGGGAGAGATCCGGTGAGCGAGAGAGCGCGCCAGCTCCTTGTCGACACGCTCGGAGAGCACCACTTGCACGTCCTGGGACTCGAGGAACCTCGTGAGGGGTAGGCCGATGAGCTCGTCGCCCAGATTGTAGGCGTGGCCCACCAACAGGATGCGGGGGCGATCCCACTCGCCCGCCAGCGCCTCCTCTTGCGCGCGAACCTCTTCTTCGTGCTCGGTGACGGCCATCGCCCTCGCCCGCGCATACGCCTCGGCGACCTTCCGCCGATCGCGGCAGAAGCGCCTGCCCAGCCGCAGGAACTGCTCCTCCTCGGTGATACCGTCACGCAGGTCTACGTTGTAGACGAGGACATCTAGCTCGGGGAGCGTATTCCGCACGATGTCATAGGCGGCCCACATCTTCACGCAAGCGATCTCGTGCGGCGCGAGCGCCGCTATCCGAGGAACGAGAACGTGATCGACCTTGTCGCGCAGCGCGTCAACATGTCCGAGGAAGATCTTGAGCGGCAAGCATGACTCATCCACCGCGAGGGTAAGCCCGCGTTCGAGGATGCGACGGTTCGTCGGAGGGCTGGTGACTATCCGGCACCCGAGCCCCTCGAAGAAAGCGCTCCAGAGCGTTTCGTACTTGTGAAACAGGAGCGATCGCGGTATGCCGATGGTCGCGTTCACACGGGGATACTCCCCCCTCCGGGCACAGGACAAACTATACAGGGGGCCGGCCTCAGCGAGGAACGGGGGCGTCCTCGGCCGACTGCGTCTCGGCCACCGCCGCGGCCAGCGGATGTGTCGGGTGATCGGGGCTGCACGCTTCAGATTCGTCGCCGAACAGGACTCTGCGCTCCTCGGGTGGCAAGGCTGCGCGCGCTTGATCCCGGAGGTTGTTCACGCTCACGAAGAACTGCCGCATCATCACCACCAGAAGGTAGCGGCCAACCGGCGTGAGCGTCATCCGCTGTCGGTCACACACATCGAAGCCGCCTGCCGCCTTCAGGAACGTCGTCTCCAGCGGCAAGCCGCGCTCGACGTCGACGCCGAAGGCCTCCTGGAAGCGCTGGCGGTCGAGCTCCAAGCCGAAGAGCGACATCAGGAACGTGTATCGCATGCGATCCCGGCGCGGGAACTTGCGGAACTTCGCAACGGGCGTCCTGCCGGCGTCCACCGCGCGAACGTAGTCGACGAGAGAGAACGTGTTCACGTAGAGCGTACCGTCAACGAACGAGAAGGCACCCGAACCAAGACCGACGTACTCCTCGTAGTCCACGATGTACTCGTCGATCATCCCTCCACCGAGCCTACTGAAAGTCCAAGCACTCGCCGGCTCAAAGTCGCTGCTCAGCGCATCGGAGAGCATCTGATAGTAGTGGTGCTCGCGGGAGTAGTCCACCCTCCCGATGGTCTTGCCCAGCGACTCGGCCACCGCAGGAGAGGCCATCAATGGATAGAACGTCACCTGATTCGATCCGCACGCCCGCACCAGGTCGACGTCACGCAGGAGCATCTCCTCGGTCTGACTTGGGAAGTTGAAGATCATGTCGACGTTCAGCGAGTGGAACTTGCCCCTGACCCACTCCAGCCTCTCCATGATCTCCTCGCCCGAGCCGTACTTGTCCAAGCGATCCATCTGCTCGAGCAGCGTGTCGTCAAATGACTGCACTCCGACGCTGAAGCGCTGAACTCGCTCGACCAGAGGGTCGACCACCTCCGGGATGAGGTGGTCGGGGTTGGTCTCGCTCGAGACCTCACGGATAGAGAAAAGCTCTCGCGCGAGGTCGATGGTGTCGCAGAGTTCATCCACCATGACCGTGGGCGTGCCTCCGCCCACGTACATCGAGCCAAAGTCGTAGCCGAGTCCGGACACAGCCCGCATCTCCTTGCGCAGTCGCTCGAAGTACGCGCGGGCAAGATCGGGGTCGAAGAGATAGCGGTTGAACGAGCAGTAGGGACATAGGCGACTGCAGAAGGGTATGTGCACGTAGAGCATGTAGTGCCGGTTGGTCCGGGCCGCCGGTCGCTTCGTTTCGCTGTAGGAGGACAGGCGCATGTAGCGGTCGCCCGCACGCCGCATAACCTGTGAAAGAAGTCGCTCGGCGATCATGTGACTCCAGACTCGCGCCTAGCCGTTGAGCGCCCGCAGGCCAATGTCAGAGCGAAACGCCATGCCGTCAAAGGAGATTCGTCTGACCGCCTGGTAGGCCCTCTCGCGAGCCTTCGCAAGCGACGGGGCGAGAGCGGTCACGTTGAGAACCCGGCCCCCGGCGGTCAGCAGACTTCCGTCGTCCGCCAGCGCAGTGCCGGCATGATAGACCGTGACTCCCGGGACCGACTCGGCGTCCTCGATGCCTCGGATGACCTTTCCCACTTCGTAGTCGCCCGGGTAGCCTCCAGAGGCCATGACCACCGAGACGGCCGCGTCATCACGCCACTCCACGTCCACTTCGCCCAGGCACCCCTCGGCCACAGCCAGAAGCACTTCGGCAAGATCGGTCTTCATGCGCGGCAGGATGACCTGCGTCTCCGGATCTCCGAAGCGCGCGTTGAACTCGAGCACCTTCGGCCCCCCGGCGGTGAGGATGAAACCGCCGTAGAGCACTCCGGAGTATCCGATGCCGTCGGAGGCCAGGCCTTCGACTGTGCGGCGCAGCAGGCTGATCATCTCGGCGAGCGTTACCTCGTCGACGGCCGGGACAGGCGAGTAAACTCCCATGCCGCCGGTGTTGGGTCCCATATCGCCGTCGAGCGCTCGCTTGTGGTCTTGCGCCGCGACCATGGGCACAACGGTCGTCCCGTCCGTGAAAGCGAGCAGCGAGCACTCCTGCCCTTCCAGATACTCCTCGATCACGACGGTAGAGCCTGCCGCGCCGAATCGCCCCCCGAAGCACTCGCGAACGGCCTGCTCGGCCTCCTGACGCTCGAACGCGACGGTCACGCCCTTGCCTGCAGCTAGCCCGTCGGCTTTGACGACTATTGGGACACCGACCTCGGCGAGATAGGACAGTGCGGCACCTTTCTCGACGAACGAGCGGGCAAGCCCCGTAGGTATCCCGTGCCGCTCCATCACGGCCTTCGCGAACTCCTTTGATCCCTCGAGGCGAGCGGCGGCGGCCTTCGGCCCGAATGCCGGGATGCCCGCCGCGTCGAGCGCGTCGGCCACACCTGCTACGAGGGGTGCCTCGGGGCCGATCACGACGAGGTCGACCCCCTCGGCCGCGGCGAACTTCGCTACACCGCTGGGATCCTCCACGTCGATCGACACGTTGGTCGCGCGGGCGGCTGTGCCACCGTTGCCGGGTGCCGCTAGCAGCGCATCCACCATCGGCGAGATGTCCAGCGCACGGACAATGGCGTCCTCTCGGCCCCCTGAACCGAGAACGAGAACACGCATGAGAGATCCCTTCTTTGGGGAGCATGCGGCCGCGATCGAGGCCCCGCCAAGTGCGATCAGCGGCTTCGACGCACGATTGTATCCCACGCCCACAGCTGACGCAGGCGCACGCCGCCGGCCGAGCCAGCCGAGCATCCATGCGCGGCTCTCGGGAGACACAACGGGCACCGCATTCGCGGCACCCGTTGTTCCCGCCTCCCACCCAAACCCGCCGGAGGCCTGCCCCCGGGCCAAGGAACGAGCGAGTCGAGCAATCGGACGGGCCGACCGTGCGGCCCCCTCCGCTCTCCTTGATACAGCACCGAAACGCCCACGTCGTCATACCACGGATGGATTCAGGGTCGTACGAGAGGGCGCGTTTGTCGCACAGGAACAGCGGCGGGCGGCGAGACCGCCGCGATCAGCGACGCTCCCAGCGCCTCAGGATCGTCTGCTCGCGCGCGGGACCTACAGCGATGATCGCGACGGGCACCTCGGCCAGGTCCTCGATGAGCGAGACGTAGTCTCGGGCCTCCTTCGGCAGGTCTTTGAACCGGCGGCACCCCGAGATGTCCTCTCGCCATCCAGGAAGCTCCTCGTAGATGGCTTTGGCGTGATGGAAGATCGTCTGGTGACAGGGCAACCGATTGTGGCGGTGGCCTTCGTACTCGTAGGCCACGCAGACCTTGATCGTGTCGAGCTCAGAAAGAACATCCAGCTTGGTGAGCACGAGGTCGGTGAGCCCGCTCACTTGTACCGCGTAGCGGACTATCACTGCATCGTACCAGCCACATCTGCGACGCCGGCCGGTGGTAGTCCCGAACTCGCCGCCCACCTTCTGCAGACGCTCACCTATCTCATCATGCAGTTCGGTGGGGAACGGGCCGGATCCTACCCGCGTTATGTAGGCTTTGGCGACTCCGAGAACGCGGTCGATGTGCCGAGGGCCAACGCCCGTGCCTGTGCACGCCCCCCCCGCCGTGGGAGACGACGACGTCACGAACGGGTAGGTGCCGTGGTCGAGGTCCAGGAGAGTGCCCTGGGCCCCCTCGAACAAGACCCACTGTCCAGCCTGCAGAGCTGTGTTGAGCAGCGCCGAAGTATCGGCAATGTGCGGCCCAAGACGCTCCGCGTACCCTAGATACTCCTCGGCGATCTGGTCGACGGTATAGGTGGGCAATCCGTAGATGCGCTCGAGCACGAGGTTCTTCTCGGCGAGCGCGGCCCCGACCTTCTCCCGGAGGATGGCCTCGTC
This sequence comes from uncultured Coriobacteriaceae bacterium, assembly GCA_964633595.1. Lineage (GTDB taxonomy): Bacteria > Actinomycetota > Coriobacteriia > Anaerosomatales > CAZWGV01 > CAZWGV01. The sequence continues at coordinate 15,190 of CAZWGV010000008.1, forward strand.
GGTGAGGTCTTGGACGCGCAGTCCGAGCCTGGACGCCTTGTCCATGTAGGCTGGCCCGATGCCACGTCTGGTCGTGCCGATCTCCAGGGCACCGAGTCTGCGCTCGCTAGCGCCATCGAGGTCGCGGTGGTAGGGCATGATCAGATGTGCGTTGCAGGAGATGAGCAGGCGGTGCGTCGTGAGGCCGTCGGCCTCGAGATGGTCCATCTCCTCGATCAGGACTTTGGGGTCGATCACGCACCCGTTGCCGATCACTGGAGTGATGTGCGGATACATCACGCCTGACGGTATGAGGTGCAGCTTGAGCGTCCGGCCGCCGTGGATGACCGTGTGGCCCGCGTTGTTGCCTCCCTGATACCGCGCGACATAGTCGAAGTCGTCAGCGATCAGGTCTGTGATCTTGCCTTTGCCCTCGTCACCCCATTGGGCGCCGAGAAGGACGATGCCGGCCAATATGCCGCCTTCCGATGATCGTGGTCGCTCGCAGGACGCAGCCGCAAGTATGCCGCACACCCACGCTGAGCACCAGCGGAACGGGCGCCCGTCACCTCTGCGGCTGGGGAGCGTCTCCTAGCCGGCGCCGCCGGCGGGGACGGTGGACGGAGTCCGATCAGCATGCCGCCTAGCGATCGCCCGAGCCGCGACAACCCCGCTAGCGGACGACTGCACGAGCCCGCGTGTCACACCTGCCCCGTCTCCGACAGCATACAGCCCCTCCACCCGGGTCATCAGGTCGCTGTCCACCTCGAGGCGGGACGAGTAGAACTTCACCTCCACACCGTAGAGCAGAGTGCCCGGCGCTGAGACTCCGGGGGCCAGCCCCTCCATCCGGTCCAGGAATTCCAGTATGTCCGCGAGGTGACGGTAGGGGAGCACGAAGGAGAGGTCGCCGGGTGTCGCCTGCGGCATCGATGGGCGAACAACCGACTGGGCTATCCTCGCCGGCGTCGAACGACGGCCCAGCCTCAGATCCCCCAGTCGCTGCACGAGAATGCCCTTGCCGAGCAGGTTCGCGAGGCGCGCTATCGACGCTCCATATGTGAGCGGCTCAGTGAAGGGCTCGGTGAAACTCTGGCTGACCAGCACTGCGAAGTTCGTATTCTCGGTCCGCGTCGCGGAGAAGGAGTGTCCGTTGACAGTGACAACATCGCCGTAGCACTCCGTTGTGACCTCCCCGTACGGGTTCATGCAGAAGGTCCGGACGCGGTCGCCAAACTGGCGGGAGTGGTAGACGAGCTTGGCCTCATAGAGCGGGATAGTGAGCGGCTCCATCACGGGCGCGGGCACCTCAACCCGCACGCCGATGTCAACAGCATTGCTCGCCAGTGCGATCCCGAGCGAGCGCGCCTGAGCGGCCAGCCAGTCCGCGCCCTCTCGGCCAGGTGCCAGGACGACCGCGTCGGCTCCGACGGTGCGCCCGTCGACGAGCACCACGCCTGTGACCTTGTCGTCCTCGGTCTCGATTCGAGAAACACAGGTATCCGTCGCCACCTCTACGCCTTCGGCGGCGAGATGGTCCTGCATCGCCTGCAGGACCTCGGGCGCGCGGTCTGTGCCCATGTGGCGGATCCGCATCGGGACGAGCAGCATGTCAGCCATGACCGCCTGTCGTGTCAGCCGAGCGACATCCTGCTCTGCGGGACCGTGTAGCGCGCTGCTCGCCCCGAATCTACGCCAGGTGGCATCGACGTGCTCGATGAGGTCGTCGAGCCGCTCCCGATCGAGGAAGTCGCACAGCCATCCGCCCACTTCGCCGCTGAGCGTCAGCTTTCCGTCGGAAAAGGCGCCCGCTCCGCCCCATCCGGTCATGATGTCGCAGGAAGGGCAGCCTACACAGTGAGTCTGTCGAGCAGGGCACCGACGCTCCTTGAGTGGGTGTCCTTTCTCAACGATCAACACCTCGGCACCGGGAGCAAGCTCCGAAAGCTCCAGGCCGGCGAAGATGCCAGCTGGGCCCGCCCCAACGATCACAACGTCATATCGCGCCTTCAAGTCGCCCTACTTCCTCTGCCGGACTCCCTGCCGAAGGTGATGATTCCCTGGTGCA
>CAZWGV010000008.1:17336-51251 GCA_964633595.1 uncultured Coriobacteriaceae bacterium
CGTGGGAGAGATGTTTCATGGCTCGTGAACGACAAGTCACCATCTACACCACCGCTACGTGCCCATGGTGCACCGTAGCGAAGCGGTACTTCGCCGAGAACGACATCGAGTATGCGGACATTGACGTCTCCGAAAGCCGCATGGGTCTGGAGGAGATGGTCCGGCTCACCGGGCAGTTCGGCGTGCCTGTTGTCCGGGTCGACGAGGAAGCCATGGTGGGCTGGGATCCCGCAGAGTTCCGGCGAATGATGGACGGCTAGGCATCGGGTCCGCGCTATGGGATGCCGTGGGCCTTGTCCACGAACATAGTGTATTCCTCGCGAAACGCCATACGAACCGCGTCCGTGGGTCCGTTGCGATGCTTGGCGACGATGATCTCAGCCTCTCCCCTGGGAGGCAGACCGTCCTCGCGCTCGGAATCGTCCGCTCTGGGGAACGCGTCCCGGTGTATGAACACCACCACGTCGGCGTCTTGCTCGATGGCCCCGGACTCACGGAGGTCGGACAGCTGGGGGCGCTTGCCGGTGCGCTGTTCGACTGCGCGGGACAGCTGAGAAAGCGCGACGATGGGGATGTTCAGCTCCTTTGCCAGGATCTTGAGGCCTCGGCTGATCTCGGCGATCTCCGTCTGACGGTTCTCCGTGCGCCTGCCTTGCGGCTGCATCAGCTGCAGGTAGTCGACAACGATCAGCCCCTTCTCCTTGTTCCGGAACTGACGGCGCGCCTTGGCCCGAAGCTCGAGGATCGATAGCGATGGGGTGTCATCCACCCAGATATCGCACTCCGCCAGACGCCCCATCGCCCCGCTGATCTGCGTCCAGTCGTCTTCGCGAAGGGTACCGGTCCTCATGCGATGCGAGTCGATCCTCGCCTCTGAGCACAGCACTCTCTGCACGAGCTGGTCGCTCGACATCTCCAGGCTGAACACTGCTACTGAGACGCCCTTCTTCCCGGCGTTCACAGCGAGGTTGAGAGCGAAGGCTGTCTTCCCCACGGAAGGACGGGCGGCGATGATGATCAGGTCGCCGCGATGCAGTCCGGCTAGCACCCGGTCGAGGTCGCGGAAGCCTGTTGGGACTCCTGTGACGTGCTCCTGGCGCTCGAAGAGCTCCTCCAGCTGCTTGAAACCAGCAGCGAGCAGATCGTCGATCGGCCTGAAGTTGCTCTCAACTCTCTGCTTCGTGACATTCAGGATGAGCATCTCGGCGTGCTCGATGACCTCATCGAGCTCGTCCGGCGCATCGTAGCCGCTGGAGACTATCTGGGTAGCCGCCGAGATGAGCTGGCGGAGTACCGAGGCCCGCTTGACGATGTCGGCGTAGTGAGCGGCGTTGGCTGCCGTTGGAACGATGCCCGTGATGTCCAGCAGGTAGGCCTTCCCGCCGGCGGCATCCAGCTGACCAGTGGCCTCGAGCCTGTCCGCAACGCTCACCTGGTCAACAGGAACAGCCCTGCCGTAGAGGTGCTCTATGGCCTCGCAGATGCGTGCGTGCGCCGGACGGTAGAAGTCCTCGGACTTGACCTTGGCGAGGACGATCTCCACCGCCTCCGAGGAGAGGAACATGGAGCCCAGAACCGCCTGCTCCGCCTCGAGGTTGTGCGGGGGCACGCGCTCGCCGGGAGCGACGCTGCCCGGTCGAGTGCTCCTCGGCTCCACCCTCGCCATCTCGCTCCCTCCGGCCCCGCTCCGCCTGCTGCGGCTATCGAGGCTCGCTGCGGGCTCTATGCACCCTGGAACTCGTCGCTCTCCTCCGGAGAGGCGGTCTCGATCCCGTGGTCTTCCTGCTCGATCTCCGCAACTACCTCTGCGACAGCAGCAGCAGCCTCTTCCTCCAGGGACTGCTCGCTACCCGCTTTGAGGGCAGCAGAATCAGCCGATGCCTCTCCCTGAGAGGCCAACGTCGTGTCGGCAGGGATACCTTCGACAGCGTCTGCACTCTCCGCGGAGGCCTCGGTCGCAACGACCGCCTCAGGCTTCTTCTGCTTGGGAGCGGTCTTGCCGGGAGCGACTTCCTCCTCGGGCACGACGTTCACGGTTATCTCGACTGACACGTCCTTGTGCAGCTGGGCTGTGACGACATGCTCTCCCAGCGTCTTGATGTGGCCGTGCACGTTGAGCTTGCGGCGGTCGATGTCGACCTCGAGTTGCGACAGGATCGCGTCCTCGATCATCTGCGCCGTGATGGAGCCGTACAACCGTCCCGTTTCGCCAACTTTGGCGCTGACGACCACGAAGTCGCCCTCCAGGCGGGCTGCGATGCTCTCGGCATCGGTCCTGCGCGCCATCTCGCGCTTCTCTATGTTGTGACGCCGATCCTCAAGCTGCTTGAGGTTCCCCCTGGTGGCCTCGATGGCCATCTTCCGAGGGAACAGGTAGTTGACGGCGAAGCCGCGGGCGACATCCACAACGTCGCCTTCGATGCCTCTGCCTCTCAACTCCTGTGTGAGTATGACCTTCATCGTCTCTCCTCCGGTCACGCCCGCCCCGAGTCTGACTCGGCCCCGCGGCGAGTTGGGTCCAACTCTAGTCTCGCACCACTCCTGGCTCAAGGTCGCGCCTAGGGTGCCGTGCAACCGGCGCCGCGCTCTAGCGCCTGCGCCCCTCGATCCGGGTGCTGATCACCGGGATGGTGTACGGCAGCAGCGCCATCTCCCGGGCGCGCTTGACCGCAACCGAGAGCTGATGCTGGTGCTGTGCGCAGTTGCCGGTAACCCTGCGCGGCTTGATCTTCCCGCGATCGGTCATGTACTTGCGCAGTGCCTGCACATCTTTGAAGTCGATGTGATCGACCTTGTCCTTGCAGAAGTAGCAGAACTTCCGCCTTGGCTTGCGTGCGTAGTCTGACACGCCCTACCTCCATTCAGTGCCGCGAGCCTCCGCCCGCGACGGGAAGGGTCCGTCGCTGCGGAGCGCTCCATTCAGAACGGTATCTCCTCGCCCTCGAGGTCGCCGACGGGGCTTTCGGAGAACGAGGCCTTGGAACCCTCGCCCTGCCCGGCGCCAGCCTGCCCGCCATCCCTGGCATCCAGGAACTGGATGTCGTCGGCGATGACCTCGATAGCCGAGCGCTTCTCTCCCGACTGGCTCTCCCACTGGCGCCAGCGCAGCTTGCCATCGACTCCCACGCGCATGCCCTTCTTGACGATGCGCGAGACCGCATCGGCGCGATTGCCGAACATCGTCACGTCGATGAAGTTTGCGACCTCTTCCCAGTCGCCGGACTCCTGATTGCGCCGACGATCGTTGAAGGCCATGCCCATCTTCAAGACACTCAGGCCCGAAGGCGTAGAGCGCAGCTCCGGGTCGCGCGTGAGATTGCCGACAAGAACAACTCTGTTGATGCTCATACTTCCACCACCTCGCTCGTGCGGTCGTCGATCGCGACCGCTCTCACACCTGCCGCTCGCGCCACGGTCGCAGCACTATGCTGCGCCGTCAGCGCGCACGAGCATGTACCTGACCACCGGATCGGTGATGTGGAGGACGCGGTCCATCTCGGCAACGGCTGCACTCGTGGCATGCAGTCGGCAGACGACGTACTCAGCGTCGGTGAACCCCTTCACCTCGTACGCCAGGCGCCTCTTGCCCCACTCGTCGACTTCGTCGACCGCGCCTCCGTCAGCCGCGACAATGTCCCGGACGCGAGTCAGCACGGCCGAGCGAGCCTCGTCCTCGATGGAGGGGTCTAGCATGAGCATGAGCTCATAGGCCTTCATTCGCTGTCACCTCCTCTGGGCTTTGCGGCCCCGGACCGGAAGGCTTCGGCCGGAGCAGGAAATGAGCCTCCGCAGTGTAGCACCGACCCGCCGCCTCCTCAACTACCCCGGGCGGCTGCACTGCGGGCTTCCTGCGCCAGAGCAAGAAAGAGCCGCTGGCGGGGGGAGAACGTCGTTCACGCGCGGCGCTTCTCGGGCGCCAGGTTGGCTAGAGGACTCAGCGTGGCTCGTCGGCCCGCCAGGGGCAGCGCGAACCCCGCGGCGGCCATCGCGGCGGCTACGATGACATCTGCTCGCGATCGTCGTACGGGGGCGTGTGCCCCCGTGGGCACCACGGTGGAGCGATCAGCCGCGCGCGAGTTGGCATGCGGCGAGAGGGCCAGCCGATCCGGGCCATCAGGCTGGAGCCCGTTGCTGCTCACACCCTCCACCCGGCTGGTCCGGGATCCGCCTGATGCGCTGCGCGGCGCAGCGTTCGCTACGGGCACGAGCACCTCGGGGGTGGCGGGTCCGCCTTCGGCGAGGGCGCGCGTCACGCGGGCCGAAGTCTGCGGTGACCTGCTAGTGGACTCGACGATTCGGCCGCCGCCCGCCCGCGCGGGCGGACGCACAGTGCCGGCCAGAGCACCGGAGACCACACCGATCTCAGCCGGCCGAGACGCTGTCGGACAAGGTTCGTCCGCACCGATCTCGGGTAACGAGTTTCCTGTCGCAGAGCCAGCCGCGTCCCCACCCCCGAGAGCGGGCGGCGTGATGAAGGCGGACGGATCCAGGTAAGCCCCGCCCCTTCGCACACTAAGGTGCAGGTGCGCAAGCGAACTCGACGCGTCCCCAGCGCCAGCGAGGCTCCCAACGCGATCTCCAGCCCGGATCGGCTCGCCGCTGCGAACATCGACCTCGTCGATGGGCAAGAAGGTAAATCTGAGGCCTGAGGCGTCCTCGATGCTGACCGCCCAGCAGCTCCCGCCTCCATCTGCGGGCACGCGACCCGCGAAGACCACTCGGCCATCCGTGCAGGCGAGAACATCCGCCCCGGCTTCAGCAACGAGATCCAGTCCGCTGTGGACTCGCGTGGATCCGCCCTCTCCGGGGTATCCGGCCCCGTACGCGAGAAGCACCTCGGCAGGTCCGGCAAGGGGCCACCCTCCGGCCCCAAGAGCACTGACCGTGGACGCCTCCGTCGCCGTGAACGTCACCAGCATCACTGCGAGAACGCGAGCCACCCAGCGAATCGAAATAATCATCGTCCCCCCTCAGGTATGCGCGCCGGCGAAGGGGGCGACGGCAGCTCTTATCGAACACAGGTTCGACATCGGGCATCGGATTCCTGCAAACTCGCGACTGGTAGAATCACGGCAGTGACGCCCCGTCCCACGGTCGCCAGAGGCTGCCCGGTTGAAGGTGCGACCACGCGCGCTCGCGATCGCACTCGCCGCCTCATCGCTCTGGACCTGCTCCTAAGGCTGCCGTTGCCGCTCCCCATCCCCGGCGACTTCCGCCTCCCCAACCGCACGCTCATGGGCTACGAGCAGTTCGTCTCCGCGATGAAGCGCCACGACGGCGTCCGCATCGCTGTCCTCGGCGACTCGATCGTTTGGGGCGGGGTCGCCGAGCCAGAGGAAACGCTCAGCGCTCGGATCACCGATGTGTTCGAGGCCGCCGAGCGTCCCTTTGTGCACGCGTACAACCTCGGCATGAACGAGGCTCACGCTAACGACATGCTGCCGCTCATGGCCGACATCACAGATGAGGGCGCCGCCGACATCGTCCTGTTCAACGTCGACTACCGCTTCTACGCGCCCAGCGAGAAGGTCTCGAGGCGCTACCCGGACCTCTACGACATGGTCGAGGACTTCCGACCGCTCGAAGACGACCCGCTCGCGGCCAGAGGCCGGCGGCCCAGGGGGGCGAGCGGACCTTCCAGGAGTGCGCCGACGACGCCATCAGCCAGGTGTGGCGGCTCTACCCCCTCGCATCGCTCATGGTGCTTCTGACCGTTTTCGGGGCTCGTGCCGAGCCCAGCTTCATCTATCAGGCGTTCTAGTGCACAGATCGGCGCGTCTGCCTGCGGCGCCAGATGCCGTAATACGTTTCGGCGGCGCCCATTGGGCACCGCCGGCATCTAGCTTGGAGCGGGCGACGGGTCTCGAACCCGCGACCTAAAGCTTGGGAAGCTTTCGCTCTACCAACTGAGCTACGCCCGCGTGTGGGCTCCCCGCCCGAGTGCCGAGATTGTAGCACGGCCTCCCCGCCGACGGTCAGGCAGCTGACCGGGGGCGCAGCCGCAACGGGCCGCGCCGAGTTCGGCGCTCTATCGACCAGAGCAGAGCCGCCAACACCGACAGCACAACTGCCCAAACGAACTTCGCATCCTCGATGGGGTCGATGACGCTGTGACCCGTGGAGATCACCGCCAGATCGCTGGCGTGGATGTCCATGTCCCCTCCGTGAGCAGCACAGGCTGCGTTGAAGACACCCTCGACAGCCACGACGTCTCCCTGGTAGGCATACCTCCCCGCGTAGCTGACCCTCTCGGCCAGAGCTGCGGGAAGCCAAACAGCGTGACCGGAGTTGTAGCCTCCGAGCGGCGCCCCCTCCTCTATATTGCGCAGGTAGTAGGCGTCGTCGTTCAGGTGTATCCATGCCCCGTCGCCGCGATGCATCAGATCGCCGATAACCTCACCCGTGAAGGTCACTTGGCGTCCGTCCCAGGATTCCCATCGCTCGACCAGCTCAGCTCCCGTCGGCTCGTTCGGACTGACGTCGGGCTTGCCCGCCACGGGCGTCGCGAGTCCCCTCGCCAACAACACGATCATCACAGCCGCCGCTAGAACAGCGAGCGCACCCGTAGCCACCCATGCCGCTGGCCCCCGGCGTCTCATCCGCGCCCCCTGAGCGTCGCGAAGGCCACTCCAGCCAGGGCCAGAACCGACATGAACTCCAGGCGGCCCAGCCACATGGCGAGCATGTAGACAACCTTCATCCCTGCGGGCATGGAGGGCGCGGTGACGCCACAGGACAGCCCCGTGTTGGAAGCGGCGGAGACTCCGTCGAAGGCGGCCTGCAGAAAGTCGTAGCCGTACAAGGACCCGACAACCGCCACGATCGCATAGAGCGTCACGTAGGCGAGGGTCACTGTCATCGCCGTGCGGACCAACGAGTCCTCCAGTAGCTGGTCGCGGATGTGGTGGTAGCGAGCCACCACGCGCGCGGAACTGGGAGAGAGCAACTTTCGCACGTCGCGAAGGAACGACTTCGTGATGAGCCCCATCCGGATACCCTTGATGCCCCCGCCCGTCGAACATGCTGAGGCCCCGATCGCCATCGCGGCGATGGTGGCGATCATCGGCACGGGTCCCCAGTGCGTCACGAACTCGCGCGAGTAGAGCGTAGAGAAGCCCGTGGTCGTGTGACCCGACGCGAGCTGGTAGAAGGCCTTCCTGAACAGCGACAGGGCATCGGGGTAGACGCCCGCCTGGGCTAGCCCCGTCGTGCCCAGCAACACGAGGAGCGTGAGCGTGACGAACATGCTGACCGTCTCGACATTGCGACGAATCTCGGCCCTGTCGCCCTTCCATACCGCCCAGTGCAGAGCGAAGTTGAAGGAGCCGGCAACAAAGACGGTCACGCAGATAGCCTCGTATACAAGCGAGTGGTAGTAGGCGGTGTTGAACGACTGCGGAGCGAACCCCCCGGTGCTCCAGGCCCCCATGAACACCCAGAGACCGTGCATGAGCGCCCTATCGGGAGCCTGTCCGAGCCAGACGCCCGCGCCTGCGAGCGCGAGAGCGCCAACCCCCAGCCACACGAGACTAACCAGCCAGATGGCACGCGCGGTCTGGACGACGTTGGGCAGCAGCCTCTCGTCCTTGCCCTCCCCGGCGTAGAGAGTGAATGCTCCGGCGGAGCCTCGCACTAGGAAGGTGAGCGCCATGACGACGATCCCCTGCCCTCCAACGTACGTGAGTAGGTGACGCCACATGTTGAGGCCGTTGCTGACGTGGTCCAGGTCCTGGATCATGTAGAGGCCTGTGGTGGTCAGTCCGCTCATCGTGTCGAACATGGCGTCCAGGTAGCTGCCCTCGTGTCCGGAGAGATACAGGGGAAGACAGCCAAGAGCAGTGGCCAGGATCCACGACCCCGCAACCACTACGAGACCGTGACTCCAATCGAGATCCCTGTATGTCCTGCACACGATCTGCAGACCGAGACCTACCACCAGGCATGCGCTCATGCTGATGACAAAATCGAGGCACGTATCCCACTCGGCGTAGGCGAGAGCGACAGCGAGGGGCACCGCCATAAGGAGGCCGAGGCCGACGAGGATCTTGCCCGTGTACTTACCTATGACGAGGTGATCCTGGAGCTGCGGCCGCAGTATCACCCTAGCCGCCCTACCCCGCCAGTACCCGCGCTGCAACGGCGATGAGCAGCGCGATCAGCCCCATCACCAGTACCAGAGCCACCTCAGAGGCAAGTCCGAGCGCATACGCGGCACCATCCGCCCCACGGCGGCGAACCCGACCGCTCCTGCTCGCATCCCTCATGTGTGCCGCCTCAGGACCCGGTGAGCGCCTTCTTGAGGACCCTCTCGTGCTCAACCTTGGTGAACGCTATGACAACGTCCCCGGGCTCCAAGGTTGTGTCTCCGTGGACGGTGACAACTTCCTCGCCGCGAACGAGCGCTATCAGGACGCAGTCCACAGGGAGCTCAAGGGCGGAAACCGCCTTGCCGCAGACAACGCAGCGGTCCACAGGGAGCTCTATCTCCACGATCGCCATGTTGCCTTTCCGCAAGCTAATGAGCGTGCGGATGTCCCCGATGGTCGCCTCCTCTTCGATGATGCGCGAGATGATCGTAGTGGAGGAGATGGCCTCAATGCCCAGGGCGTTGAATATGTGCTCGTTCTTGGGGTTGTTGACTCGGGCAACTGTCCTCGGTACGGCAAAAGCGACCTTGGCCAGCTGGCAAGAGACCAGGTTGTCGTCATCGTCGCCGGTGGCCGCCACGAATACATCAGCCCTCCCAACACCCGCATCTTCCTGGTAAGCGGCGTCGCAGCCGTCACCGTGGATCACAAGCGCGCCGTGAGGAAGCTCGGCCGCGAGCTTGCCAACGATCTCCTCGCGCTTCTCGATCACCGCGACGTCGTGCCCGCCCTCGAGCATCGTCTTGGCGAGATACGAGGCGACCTTGCCGCCGCCGTTGACTACGATGAACACCGGCTAGTCCTCTTCCATGTAGCGCTCGATCTTGCCGAGCACTTCTTCCTTCAGCGCCCCCACGACGATGTCTCCGGCACGCATCACGGTCTCCGGCGTCGGTATCAGTGTGTCGCGATCCCGCAGGAGCGCGGCTATTCGGAACCGATGCTCGATCTCGACCTGTCGGACGAGTTTGCCCTCGGTCTCCTCGCCAGCCTTGAACTCTACGATCTCTACATCGCCGAGATTGGTCAGGTGATGCCCATGGCCCGAGCGGATCTTGTCGAGCAGCACTTCGGCGACGAGCGTGGTCCCACATACGTAGTCCAGACCGAGCTGTTGATATGTTCTCTCGCGAACTGGGTTGTACAGGCGAGCGACCACGTGCGGTACCGAGAAGAGCTTGCGCGCGACCTCGGCAGCCATGAGGTTGGTGTTGTCCAGATCGGTGACAGCGGCGAATGCGTCCGCATCACGAATACCGGCCTCTTCGAGTACGTCCTCGTCGAAGCCGAGCCCGGTGAGCGTCACGCCGTTGAAGGCGGTGCCGAGCCTTCTGAAGGACTCGGGGTTCTTGTCGATCACCACGACGTTGTGGCCTTCGACCGAGAGGAGTGTGGCGAGCTGCGATCCGACCCTGCCGCAGCCGACGACTACAACGTTCACGTGTCCGCAACGACCTCCTGAATGCATGGGACGTGCCCTTTGGGCAACGTCGCCCGGACGCTACTCCTGCCTCCACGCGCTGTCAACAGGGACCGGACGCGCGCCGGGCGGACACCCACCACGCCGATGGGAGTCCGCCCGTCGATTCTGGTCCGATCCAGAAGACCTGCTACGACTTGCCGATCTTGAAGATCTTCGTCCCGCACTCGGGGCACTCGCCCTGCGTCGCAGGACGACCGTTCTTCATCGTTATCGCTTGCGGGTTCTTGATCTCGCGCTTCTCCTTGCACTTGACGCAGTAGCCTTCCTTTGCGGCCATGCCGCAACCACCTCCTCGCTCGCTGCTTCGAAGACCCGCCTCCACGCGGGTGGCACCCAACGGGAACCTCGGACTCAGGCCAATGCAAGAGTGTACACGTACGCGAGCACTGTGTCGGTACCGCTCACCGACCGTCCGCTGCAGGGCCCCGCATCGCCAACGCCAAGATCCCCAGGAGGCCTGCACCCGCCAACACCATTGCGCCAAGGGCGGCTGCCGCTGTCTGCCAGAACTCCACCGGGAAGAGCTGGATCAGAAGCGAGTCGGAAGCAAACACCCACGTGCCTTCCGCGAAGAAGACACTGTGGAAGAAGGTGAAGAAGCGATCGAAGCCCAGGAGTGCGGTCGCGGTCGCCAGCAACACGAGTGTGGTCAGCGCCAGAGCCCCGTCCCTGAGCGCCCCGCGCAAGACATCCCCGGCACCACGACGCGCGAGCACAGGCACGGCCAAGCCGACGACGGACAGCGCGATAACCCCGATAACCCTGACCGCCGCGATGAGGCGCCGCACGTCTTGCAGGTGGTCCTTCGCTCTCGCGTCGAAGCCTTCTCTGCCGCCAACGCTGGAGGGCAGCTCTCTCTCGCCCGAGCCCCCCACGTACGCTCTCACTTGCTCCGCCAGACTGATCGCGTCCGGCTCGGCGAGACCGGTACGCCCCCCCACGTCGAGGCCAGCAACGACCCTGTTAGTGAACCAGGGCGCGGTGAGCAAGAGGATGGCGGCGCAGAGCACCAGGAGGGCCGAGGCGATAGCTACAGACGCGTGGGCGACGCGAGCGAGCGCGCCCCGACTCCTACTCATGCGAGCCGAGCGTCTCCCCACGCAGATCGGAAGCGCACACCACTCGGTTGCCCGCGTCGGCACTGGCTGTGGACAGAGCCTGATCGGCCGCGTCCAGAAGATCGTCGACAACTGCCCCGTCCTCGGGGAAGACGGCGATCCCGATGCTCACGGTAGCAGAGCCGTCGTGTACGCGCAGGCCCTCGACAGCGACGCGTATCCGTTCCGCGACAGCGGCCGCTATCACCTTGTCGGCACCCGGCAGGACGCCCGCGAACTCTTCGCCCCCGTAGCGGCAGAAGACGGACTCGGGCCAAGCCCGCGCGAACGCCTCCTCGCGCACGATGCTGGCCGCCTCAGATGCTACTGCCCTGAGCATCCGGTCTCCCGCGTCGAGTCCGAAGATCCTGTTGAATGGACCCATGGCGTCGATGTCGAGGAGCAGGATCGCGAGCGGTACGCCCTCGCGGCTAACGTGCTCGAGGCGATCGGCGAGCGCCCGATCGAAGTAGGCGCGGTTGCATAGCCCGGTGCTCTCGTCAACGATGTTCGCCGCCCTGAGCGAACGTTCGCGCGCTCGGATATCGGACATCATCAGAGAGCCCACGGCGGCGGCCCCTGCGAGAACCGTGACCTTCCACAGGAAGCGTACGGTCACGTACGAGATGTTGCTCCCCAGGTCGTTCGAGACGAACGGCACCTCCACATGCGGGAGCCAGCCGAGGTACTCGGGCCATACGACAAGGCCATACATTGCCATGCAGGCGAACGACACCGGCCACACGTGCCTGGGCGGAAGGATGAACGCGCCTTCGAGGATGATGAGCAGGTACATTGCGGTGAACCACGAGTAGACCCCACCGCTGTAGTAGACGAGAACTGTGGTGACAACGGCGTCCAGGAGCAGCTGCACGTGGTTGACGAACGCGATGTTGCCAAGCCGCTTGTAGGTCACCTGGAAGAAGCCATTGTAGAGCAGTACCAGCCCGAGCGCTATGGCGGGCGTCCGCATGTTGCCGAGCACCGCCGAGGATGGCACTCGCATCGTGTAGGCGGCTGCGGCGAGCACTGAGAAGAGCGCCAGAGCGCCCACCAGCGTCCAACGGACCTTCACAACGAGGCCAACGCGGCGGATATTGGCCTGCATCGCTTCGATGTCGTAGCGGCTCGGCTGCTCCCGCCACGATACGAGAGAGCGGCGCATGAGTACTTTGGCGACTCTGCCCGGAACCAAGGTGAGGCCTCCCGAGGAGCGGCTGCTTCGCGCCACACCGGCATTTGCGGCGCAGGGACACAGTTTATCGTCCGGTCGCGGACCCCCGCAAACACCGAGGGCTATCCAGTGCCTCGCGGGACTCCGGCACGCCACGTGCAGTTACGGCTATACTGACTCGGTCAGACGCGCCGGAGGCCGCCCTTGTCCGACCCACAGACCTCGCAGGCAGCCATCGCTGCCGTCATCCATCAGCTTGGCGGCTTCGGGCAGCTGTTCGAACCTCTGCTGCTGGGCGCTGCCTTGGCCCTGGCTGCAGCAGCAGTCATACCCATCGCCACCGAGCTGCGCAGAAGGGTACTTGCGGCCGTCACACTGGCACTAGTCGCCGGCGAGGCGATGCTTGTTTGGTTCCACTTGAGGCTCTACGCCCTGGCCGTAGTGGTCAATCCTGAGACGGGTCAGGCCAGCGGCCAAGTCGCGGTTCCCATCTGGGTCGAATCCGAAAAGCTCTACGTTTGGGCGCTCATCGTCTCTCTCATGGCGCTTGTCATCTCACGCCATCGTGACGAAATGCTCCCCGGGCTCCTGTTCGCTACATCTGTTCTGTGCGCCGGAGCGGCGCTCTGGGGCAAGCCGTTCACAGAGCCCCTGCCCCAGTTCTTGTCCCAGTACGGATCCTACCTCGACTCGCTGATCAGCGGCGATCCTGCCCGGGCCTTCGGCGCCTACCAGGGTATGGAGGGAGCTCGGCAGTTCTACTACAACACCTGGTACATGTGGGTTCATCCACCGCTTCTCTTCATCTCGTATGGGGCTTTCGTCGTTTCCTTCGTTGCGGTGGTGCTGGCTGCCGTCCGACGCTACTCGGCCTACGAGAGCCAGGCGTACTGGTGGGCCAGGCTGGGATACCTGCCGCTCACCGCCGGTATGCTGCTCGGCCTGCCATGGGCGATCTTGGCGTGGCAGGATCAGGCGTGGTGGTGGTCGGGCAAGGTGAACATGTCGATCATGATGTGGCTCCTCTACACGGCCTACCTTCACGCCCGCCTCCACCTGCGCCGTCGCGGCATGTGGCGCTGGGTCGTCGCCCTGAACGCCCTTTCCTTCGTGATACTGGTTCTGACCTACCTTGCCACCTACATCGTGCCTGGAGCGCATTCGTATGCATGACGAGACACGCACCGCGGCAACCGATAGCGCCTCCGTAGCGCGGCGGTCCTGGGATTTCACGCTGACCGTGCTAACGGTGCTCCTGCTCGGCGCACTGGGAGTTCAGTCATTCCTGGGCACCATATACACATGGTGGGTCCAGCGCACGGTGCCGGGCTGGGAGCAGATCGGCTACGCGGGCTACGTGTCGGCCATGAACGCTATCGCTGCGCCGCTGGTGGTAGCTCTAGTTGTAGTCATGGGGCTGTGCGTACCCAAGCGCCTCTTCTCTCGCAGGCTCCTTGTCCTGGCGTCGGCAGGGATGGTTAGCGCGGGGCTCGTAGTGTGGCTCGCTACAGGGAAGCTAGCCACCGGGCTTGCGGTCTACCTGGCCCTCGCGAGCCTCATCCAGGTCGCGGTGATCGTGCTAACCGTCGCCGGCGCTCAGGCACCCTCGTACCTCACCGAGGGACGCCTTACGAAGACGGGTTCGGGGCTGCTGCACCTGGGCTTCGCCGTGTTCGCCCTGCTCTTGGTCGCCTTTCAGCGCTCTGCGTTCATGCTCCCGCTGTTCTGGCTGGCGCTCGCGCTCTCGGTCGGAGGGAGCACCCTGTCGTTCTATGCCGGGCCGCTGAACAGGCTGTTGCGCTCCAGGCGGGCACCGTCGGACTCTGCGGGCATCACAGCGCGCGGATGATCTCCGTCACGAAGTCGGCCGCAGAAACCACTACGTCCTCTTCGATGTTCTCGATGGTATCCGTCGACCAGTGCCAGTTTGGGAGTCTCCCGTTGATGTCGAATGCCATCACGCTCATCGCCCGGTAGCCCCTAGCGAGCGCCGGAGTTGCATCAGTAGACAAACCCGTGTACTCGCGCGAACGCACAGTCATGCCCCTCTCGGCGGCGGCACGACGAGCGGCAGTGGCAAGGCGCCTGTCACACGGATACCGCCTTGCCATTCCCTCGCGGGAAACCCAGTGCAAATTGCCCGCGCCGACGTTGTCGATGTTCACGATGAGCGCTCCGCGGAGCTGCTCGGCGTACTCAGACAGGAATGCGAGCATGCCCCAGGTCCCCGCCTCCTCGGCGCCTGTGGCCACGAACCAGATCTCCTTGTCCAGAAGCGCTCGGTCCACGCCCCCAGTGACCTTTCGGCGTATGCGCGCGGCCTCGAACGCCGCGAACTCCTGGTCATCGGGTCCGGGCTCAGCGCTCCCCCCCTTCAGACCGACGTCGTCGTCTTCCGCATCCTCATCGAAGTTATCCCACGACCCGATGCGTCTGCCTTCCGCGCGCGCGTCGAAGGCGCTCTCTATCCCCAGCCAGTCGCGCACGCTCTCGCGCCTCGGCCGGCCGCCTTCCTCGCGAGTGCCCCGTCCGGCCTCCCCGGCGCCAGGCTCGTCAGCATCTTCGCCGAGCTCGAGACGGCCCTGACCCGCGGGCATCGACAGATCGCCCCAGGTGAACTCGTCAGTCGAGAAGTCCTCGGCGAACGGCCTGGTGGGTGTCTCGGCGGGCGAGTACGTCAGCACGGCGCCCTTGGGCACGACATCGGCCTCCTCGGCCTCCTCCACGGTGCGCATGATCGGCTGAGTGGACGATATCGGGAGCGCCTCGGGCTCGGGGATAACTCGGTCCATCACCCCTAGCATGGCGGCGACGCCAGATGCGTTGTCGTTAGCTCCGTCCGTGGCTGACATCAGGAGCTCGCGATGCACGTGGAAGACGAGCGGCAACACGAGGTATGCGGCCACGCCGAGCGTCACGTACCACAGCCAGGGTTGTGCAGTCTCGGCCGGAGGGAGGACCGCCGCGAGAACGAGGACCGGCACAAGGAATGTGCACCACTTCATCAGGCCGAACGTGGTCGCGAAGTTCTTCACCATGCTCGGCGCGAAGCCGAGAGAGGCCCTGGCCGAGTCGTAGTGCGCCACCACGACCACCCTGACAACGCGCTCACCCCGACGGGCCTTGGGAACATGCCGAGCGATGATGTTCTGGCTCGGCCCCTTCGGCATGATCGAGGATAGGGCGCGCCGAGTGTCGAGGTCGCGCCACATCAGCAGTGCCGTGATCGCGGACACCGCGAGCGCCGGCCACACCGCCGCACCCCACTCGGGGCGCGCAGCGAGCGCAGCGGCGATCGTCAGGAGATGGTAGACGGCATAGGTCCACGAGTACGTTCTGGGGCAGTCGAACTCCTGGCGCTCGACGTTGAGCGCCCTGCCGCGGAACACGCCCTCGATGTAGTCTGCGGCCCTGGCTTCAGTGTCCGTGGTGGCTGGCCTCGGGCCGATCACTTCCGCGAGTTCATGCAGGTGAGCGGCCTCGGCGCCCATGGACCCTCCCGAGTGACAACTGCCCGCGCCCCAAGCCTCGGCGCGTGCGCCCGCACGACGGCTATCAGGCTACCACAGAGCAGTGCGACGGGAAGGGGTGGCCTGCGCGGGTGCACCAGACGCCGGGCAGCAGCAGGCGACAGGGTCGCCGGGTCATTGCCCCATCTTGGGGCCCCCGTCCTTATGACAGCCGAAGCACTGGTTCATCCGGTACTGCTCGTGCTCGGCCACGACCTTCGGGTCGTCGCTGTGGCACACGCAGCCAGGGATCTGGATAGCGAGCGGAGAGTTGGGGTCGGGCGGGGGCACCTCGGCGTCGGACGGAGCCGCTCCCGTCGCGGCGGGAGCAGGGATTGCCGCCGATGGCGTGGCCTGCGGCACGCCGAACGCGTACACGTACGCCGCCGCGCCCAGAAGCACGGCCAAGCTCACCAGCAGCACCCACGCCCAGCGGCGCCTAGGACGCGAGGCTCCGGCGATCTTCGGCTCGTGAGCGTGGGTGCCGGGCTGCATCATCGCGTGTCCCTAGCCGTGGATGAGGGCAGGCAGACACCTGGTACAGACCCACACTGATTCACCTGCTGTCCGAACCGGCAGCAGGGGTGCGCGATCCTCGTCGGTACCGCAGCGGTGACACGATTGCGGGACGTAGGTTCGCGGCTGCTCGGCAAGGTGCGCCTCGACCGCGCCATGATCGAAGGGCACGGTCTCGCGGGTCTCGATCGTGAGCGCGCCCGTCGGACACACGCCGAGGCAGAAGCCCGCGCCGTCGCAGAGCTCCTCGCGCACCACCTTCGCCTTGCCGTCGATGATCTGGATGGCGCCCTCCGCGCAAGGGCTCACGCAGACACCGCATCCGTTGCAGAGGTCTTCTTCGATCCGGACTATCTGCCTGCTGACTGTCGTGGTCATGGCCTGTTCTCTCCCGTCCTTGTTCCGGGGGCGCTGCCGGCGACTCGTCTGGCCGCGGCACGCTCCATCTGCTTCCTGAACCGCTTTCCGGCGATGACGTGCCGGACACCCTCGATCGCGTAGCCGTGCCGCCACGAGCGGGGGCCCGCGTAGCGCATCACCTCGCGCATGCGCTCGCGCATGTCCGGCTTGTAGCAGTGCGTATCGCAGTAGCTGCAGAAGGGCTTGGGATCCTTCGGGCAGTAGGCACGCCTACGCTCCGCATAACGCAGCAGCTCAGCACATTCGTCGCAGACCTTGGGCACTCGTTTGTAGACTCCGAGAGCCACGCCGTCGCTCACAAGCGGGGCGCGCTCCGCTTCCGGGTGCACCCCTTCGCAGTAGATGACCGAGAAGTCGCCGAGCAGCCTGGTGTCGCGAATCGCTTCGCCCTCGCGCATGCTCCGCTCGAGCCTCTCGTCCACCACGCCGCGCTCCTTTCGACCACACTGCTGCGCCGGTCATGCCATACAATCGCTCATCGGGACAGTTCGCGTCCTTGACTGGAGTCAAGGAGCGGCACGAGACGTAGCGGGCGCGAGGACCACCTCTCGGCCTGCGACGGAGGGGAGGCGCCGTGAGCAAGGCTCGGAACACCGAGGTGTACGCGGCGTTTCGCGCGTGCCGCCTCTGGCGCTCGGCCGCCGACGATACGATCGCTAATCTGGCCAGTGCCGCCCGCGTCACGACCGAGCCGCGTGGCTCACTCATCATCACCGAGGGAGATCCGGCCGAGCGCCTGGCCATCGTTGTCGAGGGCAAGGTGCGCGTCTACCAGCTGGGAGCCGATGGTCGCACCTTCACGTTCGAGGTGCTCTCGGCTGGTGACGCCCTCGCCGCCGTGGCCGCTCTCGCGGGGACCCGCTATCCGGCCAACGCCGAGACCACAACGTCCGCCATCCTGGCGTGGGTATGCCGCGAGCAGGTGCTCGAGCTTGCCGCTTCCGAGCCCGCAGTGGCACGGGATATCATCTCCGACCTGGCTACCAGAGTCGTCGATTTTACCAGTGTTGTCGCGTCACTCTCCCTCGACGTCCCGGCGAGGCTTGCCAGGTTCCTCTTCGGTCGGGCGCTTGCGGGAGGCACGCCGACGGGTGAGGGGCTGATCGTGGAGCTGGGAATGTCCAAGACCGAACTGGCCGCCGCGCTCGGCACGGTTCCCGAGACGCTTTCGAGAGCTTTCGCAAGACTGCGCGACGCTGGCCACATTACAGTCCGGTCGCGCCAGGTGATAATCCGCGACGTGGGTGCGATAGCGCGCCTGGGCGCTGGCTATACCGAGGAGTAGGGAGGGGCTGGTGCAGTCTCCTGGGCTAGTCGCTCCCGTACCGTCCGGGCTCCCTTCTCCAGCGTGCTAGCCATGAGGAAGCCCGCCAGCAGGATGGCCGAGGCGACCATCTCGGCCGGGTAGAGGCCGACCGTGTTGCCGGCGCGAGCCATCGAGCCCGCGCCGGCGATCAAGAGCGTACCCACGAAGATGAGGATGTTGGCCCAAACCCGATAGCGATACTCCTTCTTGCGCGAGAACCTGACCGCCGACCATGCGGATCCACCCAGGAGCAGCAGCGAACCCGGGATGTTGAACGCGAACGACATGACGCGCGGGAAGGACATCGACTCGCCGAGCGCCTGTCCCCCCACCGTGATGCCCGGGATGAGCTTGTCCATCGCGAGATCCACGCTGAAAGCGCCCCACAGGAAGACGCCAAGACAGACCAGGTTGAACGCAAGGTAGAAGTCGCCCCACGCCCGCTTCTTGGTTATCAGGTAGAGAGTTCCGTTCCCCAAGAAGCCAACGAGAGACGCAGCGAGCACGATGTAGAAGCGGTACACGGTGGGATCCCAACTCATAGCCCACTCCGAGTAGCCCTCCATCAGCGCCGCAACCGCATAGAAGAAGAACCCCACAGACCACATCGCCTGGTGCATCTTGCGCCGCCTGCGCCACTGGTCGAGAAGAAGGCCGACGTAGACCAGTCCCAGGGCGGCCGTAGCTGCGGGCCACCACCATCCCGACCAGAACGCCTGTGCGCTCACGGGCTCCCCCTCTGCATCTTGTCCACGCGCGCGTCCGCCTTGGTGGCCCGCTCCCGCCCCTTCGCGTACAGCGCCGTCACCTCGCGGGCTTCCTCCTCATACGCCTCAGCCACCAGGACTGCCGGAGACGAGGGCAGCTGCCTGGCGAGCGAGATCACCTTGCGTTCTTGCTCGTTGTAAGCCGAGATGCGCTGGTTGGACTCCTCCACCTTGCCTGCGAGCCATAGCGAATCAACCTGCTTGGAGATGCCGAGGAGCCTGAGTCTCTCGCCCGAGTACTCGACGTAGCGCTCGAAGTCAGCCGCCGGGAACGCCGTCTCCGCCTCTGAGAAAGCGACTCGTGCCCGCCTGACGGCCCCTTCGGCCTGGACCGTGTAGGTCGTGGACTGCTGCACGCCAGGCTTGGTGTGCAGGTTGAAGTGCTTCACCGCCCGGTCGCTGAGGCGTTCGGCCTCCTTCATCAGCTCCCAGCCCTGCTCGGCACCGGACAGCGCACGTGCTGCCGAGATATCGGTTTCGAGGAGGTCCATGGCGATAGTCAGCATATCGCGCCTCGCCGATGCCGCCTCGACCAGAGCCGAAGTCACCTCGGAGTCGGGTGGCCGGAGATCGGGCACGGCGCTCTCCAGCAGCCTTATCGCCACATCGATCTCCCCGAGAGCTCCATCGGCGGTCTCGAGCGCCTCGGTGGCGCTGGACTCGAGAGCAGCAGTCAGGGGAGCCTGGATCACCGCGTCGATGGCCACGACCGTCCTGTCCGCCCGCTCAAGCCGCTCAATCCCTCGGTCAAGGCGCTCCTGGGCGTTCCGCTCGCGCGTCAAGGTGCGATAGCCGAGTGCCGCCGCGATGCCGAGTACGACGATGCATGCCACCGCGACCGCCGTCACCGCCCAACGAACACGCCTCTTCCTGCCGGGCTCGGGCAGAGGGATACCAGTCATCGCCGCAGGCTCCGACGAGGCGTCGTCTCGGCGCGTCGAGGCGCCCTGTCCGGTAGGGTCAACGTTGGCCACGACCCCATTTCTAGCGCACCACGCCGCAGGGTGCAAAGAGCGCGACCTCGACGACCTCCGGGGCGTCGCCATTGGCACAGGCGTTGCTACTCGACTTTCGAGCTGGGCGACCCGCCTCCCTCCCCCCTCAGGGGCGGACTCCGCCCGCTCCCTAGAAACGAGGCGCGTTCCCCCCACGCGCCTCGTTTGTTTTCCCCGAAAAGGGCCCCGCGATCTCCTCCATGCCTAGTCCTGCCACACGAAGCAACCAGCGGTAGAATCGTGATGTGACACACGCCTCAGACACCCCAGATGCGATCGAGCGCCTGGTCAACCTCGCGCTCTACTTCTCGAACGCCCGTTCCCCTGTGTCAGCCAAGGACATCCGGAGGGACGTCGCAGGCTACCCGGACAGACAGGACGACGCCTCCTTCCTGCGGATGTTCGAGCGAGACAAGGATGACCTGCGGGTTAGCGGACTGGCGATAGTCGCATGCGACGACGACCCCTCGCAGTACATGCTCGACCGTGAGGCAACCTACATACGCGACGTGCAGCTGGAGACGGACCAGATCGCGGTGCTGAGAGCAGTCGGCGCCGCCTTGGCCGAAGACCCCTCCTTCCCTTTTCGGGACGATCTCCGCGCGGCCCTGATGAAGCTCCTCGGTTCCCTTGACGAACCGCGCCCGCTCGCTGCCAGCCGACTGGCCGATGAGGCTCCGTCCGAGCAGGGTGAGCTGGCGGCCGAGATAGCCTCGGCCATCATTTCCCGAAAGCGCATGCGCTTTACTTACACAACCTCCGTCGGCGTCACCAAAGGCCGGAGCGTCGACCCCTACGGCATGTTCCTCCGGGAGGGCCGCTGGTACTTGGTCGGCCGCGACTCGGACCGCGACGACCTGCGTGTATTCGCACTGGCCCGCGTCGCCGAGCTCACCGTCGAGAGATCCCGGCCAAAGTCGCCGGATTTCGAACGGCCCGCGGACTTCGACGTCGCCGCCTTCGTCCGCCTGCCGTTCCAGTACGGGCCCGAGAAGATCGATGCTCTCCTGCGGCTCAGCAGTGACGCGGCATGGCGCCTGCGGGGATCGATCGGCGTCTCGGGTGAGCTGTCGCAGAAGGCCGATGGGGCGCTATGGCGCGTGGCCGCGCGAGATGGTCGTCGCCTGCTGCGATGGGTGGTCGAGAACGGACCCGGCATCGAGCTGGTCAGCCCCGCCGAGCTGCGCGAGTCCCTAGGCACAGTGCTCGGGGAGGTGATCCGGTGTCATGATGGCTAGGGGAGCTCCCGCGGCCGAGCGCGCGAGACGTCTGTTGGCGCTATTGCACCACTTCAGACCGGGGCAACCTCTGCCTATCGCCGCTGTTGCCCAAGCCACCGGTGCCAGCCCCGAGGAGCTCGCGGAGGACCTGCGCAAGCTGTCGCTGTGCGGTATCGCGCCCTACAGCCCTGTCGATCTAGTGGATGTCTGGCTCGAGGGCGACGGGCTGGTTCACACCTACACCGAGCTGCCCGTGAGCATCGGGCCCATACGCCTCTCGCCAGCAGAGGCGAGAGCGCTGACGGCCGCCCTGAGCGCTTGCGGCTACTCGGCACCGGACCCACTGGTAACCGAGTTGGAGCAAGCGGCCGCCCCCCAGTTCGAGGCCAGGGAGATCGAGCGCTCCGTGAGGACCGCGGTGGGCCCCGAGGGTCCCGCGTCCGTCTACGCGCAGGTTGCCCGAGCCGTTGCCGAGCGTGAGGCCCTGCGCATCCTCTACAGCTCCGCGGAGCGCCGCGAGCCTGTCACCCGAGTGATCCAGCCGCATGCGCTCGGCAATGAGCGCGGCGTCTGGTACCTCTCCGCCTTCTGCGAGCGAGTGGGGGCCGTGCGGACCTTCCGCCTCGATCGCATCGTCGAGGTAGGGCCGACCGGCAGCCACTTCGATCCGCCAGAACGCCCGGCTCCACCAACGACCGTTCCCGCCGGGAGCGAGGCCCGAACGGCCGTGATCCGCTTCGCGCCCGGGCAGGACGTAGCCGAGCGCGACTGGCCCGGAGCGACTTTCGAGCGCTCCAAGGACGGAACCGTCACCGCGCGAGTGCCATACGCGACGCCTCAGTGGGTCGCGCGCCGAGTCGCCGCGCGACTGGGCGATGCTGAGGCGCTCGGGCCTCCTGAGATACGCACCGCACTCGTCGAGATCGCGAAAGCAACTCTGGCCGAGGGAGCCGCGCGCACGGGTACCTAGCGCCTCGAGCGTACGCCCCTGGGTCGCTCACTGGCGTCGGCCGAACCGCCGGCTGATCTCCTCCACCATCTCATCAGTCGGGAGCACCTCTACGTCGGGAACGGGGAGCGCTCGCAAGAACCGCTTCGCGTACGGCTTGTCGCCTATCACGCGCGTATCCGCTATGACCACGCACCCGGTGTCTGTTGCCGAGCGTATGAGGCGTCCGGCGGCTTGTCGAAGCTCGATCAGCGCCTCCGGCAAGTAGTAGTGCTCCCACCAGTCGCGGTCGCGCTCCCGCCTCTCCTCGAGCAGCGGGTCGGTTGTCTGGCCGAAGGGGAGGCGCGTGACCACCACGCACCTCAGGGTGTCCCCGCGAGCATCGAACCCCTCCCAGAAGGACTTGGTGGCAAAGAGAGAGAGCTTCTCGTCTGCCAGGAACTCCTCGGCCAGACGGCGAGCGGACATGCTGTCCCGCTGCACCAGAAGACCAAGACCCTCGCGCCAGAGAACCGGCGCGAGCCGCGAATGCACCGCCTCCATGTCTTTGCGGTTGGTGAAGAGCGTGAGGACGGAGCCGCCCATCGCTAGATGTACCTCTGCCAGCATGCGCTCGAGTTGCCCGATGTAGGAGGGAGAGTTTGGCGGCGCTACGTCAGCCGGCACGAATACGGTCATCTGCTGATCGAGGGCGTAGGACGACTGCAGGCGGAGTCCCCGCCATACCGTATCCGGCAGGCGGTCGAGACCGACCGCGCGCGCGAAGTGCGCGAAGTCGTCGCCCGGCACAAGTGTCGCCGAGGTGAATACCACAGAGCGCACTCCCGGGTAGAAGTGCTCGACGAGGATGTCTCCGACGTCGAGCGGCAGGGCCTCCAGGCGCTCGGCGGTGACCTCACGCCGCCTATCGAGGGCCACCCTGTAGACGTACGAATCGTCCTCTCCGTCGAGAACATGGCCGAGCGCCTCCAGCTGCTCGGCCAGGCGCGACAAGCCGCCGACGAGGTCGGCGCGCACCTCGCCCGTTCCCATGCCCTCCAGCTCAAGCGCCGTCACGAGCGCCCGCCCTCTCTGGAGGGCTCCATCCAGACAGCGTGCCAAGGAGCGGCCCACACCTGCTGCCGAACTCCATCCCGCGCCATCGCGCAATTGCGATGTCAGGCGGAGTTCAACCCTGTGGTAGCCATCGTCGGGGCGGTCCTGGGCCAGGTCTTTGACGTAGTCGAACATGCTTTCGGCCAGCTTACGACCGGTGCCGAGCGCCTCTTCCATCTCGTCTGCCAGCCGGAGGAGGGAGGCTTTGTCTTCCCTGCCCCGCACGGCTGCTCTCACCGCTGCCAGTACACCACCGCGCCCATCGCCGACTAGTGACGCGAAGGTTCCATTGAGGTCGGAGTGGCTCGCGGAAAGGGAGAGCTGGGCCCTCGCCTCGGCTTCCGCCGAGTGCGCCTCGTCGATGATCCAGTGACGGAGTGGCGGCAGGATCCCGCGGTCCGACACCAGGTCGCGGAAGAGCAGGGCGTGGTTGGTCACGACGATATGCGCCGAGCCCGCCCGCTGCCTCAGTCCGTGCACGAAGCATCGATCGCGATAGAAGCGGCAGTGGGTGCGGACGCACTCGGACACCGAGCACCGGAGCGCCGCCCTCGCATCGCGGGTCCAGTGAACGTTCAGAGCTCCAAGGTCCGCCCAGGAAGTCTGGGCAGTCCACGCGACAAGTGCTCCGGCCAGCGCGAGCGTGTCCTCGGCAAGATCTGCACGCTTCAGCATCCGCTCCAGCCTGCGCAAGCACAGATAGTTGTCGTACCCCTTCAGCGACACGAAGGTGAGGTCGCCGCCCAGTGCCTGCGAGAGAGCGGGGAGTTCGCCGAATGCCAGCTGGTCGGCCAGGGAGTTCGTCTTTGTGGCCACACCAACGCCCACCTTGTTCGCCATCGCGAACCGGGCTGCCGGGAGCAGGTACGCCAGCGACTTACCCACGCCTGTTCCGGCCTCGACAGCCAGATGGGTATCGCCGCCGAAGGCGTGAGCAACGGCCTCGGCCATCCGCTCCTGCTCTTCGCGCCGCTCGAAAGCCTGGAACATCGCCGCCACTGCGCCGGACGATGAGAGGTCGGCCAGCACCTCTTCCGCGCCGGGACAGCGGGTCTCCACCTCGAGCGCGTCGAGCATCGCTTCCCCTCGCGCTTCGCCGATCCTCTCGGAGCGAAGGACCCGCAGATCCAGAGGGGCAGCGGGCCTGCCTGCCGCCATGTGCGACAAGATTCTCCTCAGCGGCCAACTGGTGGCTGGCGACGCTGCCGCGATCCCCGCTAGCACCTCGGCGGGGAGCCCATCCAGCGCGCACAGCATGACCCGCCACAGCCGAGCGAGGGCCTCGACGTCGGCTGCCGCACGATGCGCTGGCCGCCCCGCGCCGAAAGCCGCCGCCAGATCGTGAAGCCTGTGGCTGCGCAGGCGGGGGAGCGCAATGCGCGCCAACTGCAGGCTGTCCACCCACTCACCGGGAAAGACCTGCGGAGCAGCTACGGCCGACAGGAAGGTCTTTTCGAACGACACGTTGTGCCCCACGACGTCGCGTCCGCCGACTGCTTCGGCGAGCCGCGCGACGGCCTCCCTGACATCCGGCGCCCCTCGCACGGCGTCGTCGTCGATGCCGGTAAGGGTGGTCGTCTCGAGCGGTATCGGCACCCCGGGATCGACAAGGGTAGAGTGCCGCTCCACGATCTCCGGGCCACGGGTAATGACCGCAGCTACCTCGACTATCAGATCGGACGCGGGATTGAGCCCGGTCGTCTCAATGTCGACGAACGCGAGTTCGTCTTCGAAGCCGAATGGCGTCGACTCGGCGCGCTCGGCAAGCCCAGCGTATAAGGCGATCGTATCCCGGTCCGTTCCGGGCACAAGAAGCCGTGCGAGCGGGTCTTCGGCCATGGCCCGAAGACTAGCACGGCGCCCCGAGGGGCGCCGTGGGCGTAGCGGGTGCTCTCTGGAACGTGCGCTACTTCATGCTCACGGCGCGCGACTTCACAACCCATTCGCCGTCTGTCTTGACGAACGTCCAGACCGCTCCCCAGATGCCGTTCTGGCCGAGGTTCTGCTCGACCTCCACTGTGCCGGTCTCTCCCTGCGCCTTGGACGACTTCACCTCGAAGGACTCCATGCCGTAGCTCTGCTGGGTGGCCTTGAAGCCTTCGACGTCCCCGCCCTGCTGGCTGGCAGCAGGCTGCATCTTGAAGGCGTCGTCCCACTTCTCGTCAAGGATCGCCTGGTAGTAGGCGCTCACGTAGTCGTCGATCTCCTGGCCTGCGGGTACCTTGGTGGCCGCTTCCGGGTCGAAAGCGCCACCTTGAGACGGCGCCATGCCCGGATTGGTGGCCGGCTGGGTCGGCTGACCGCTCGTGACAGGTCCAGGCACTCTGTTGTTCTGCCAGACGACTATCGCCACGATCACGACCAGCAGCACCACGACAGCGCCGAGCAGGTATGTGACCAGCTGCTTGTCGTTCTGTTGGGCGTCGGACATGGTTCTCCCTTTCATCTTTGACGCCGGAGCGCGCCTAAATCCCGGGCAAGCATACCACCAGATAGACGAAGTGAAGCGCCTCCGAGTTCCCGAGAAGCCCGGGCCACGACGGGTCTGAGCGAATCGCGCGCCAGGGCGTTTTAGAGCTGCGCGTGGAGCGGCGTTGATCGGCCATCAAAGGAGCATGGGCTATGCGAGACCGAGCCGCCTCGTCGTCACGGTGCGCGATCGTGCCGGAGGCAAGCCGCGCATGCGCCCGTACACGCAAAGGGGCCCAGGGCGTTGCACCGTGGACAGCGAAGCTCTCCGTGGTGAAGACCGCACTGCTCACACTCCCAGGCCGCCCGCGCGAACCGGGCTGACTCGCACGCAGAAGACGCGACCGGCTTCCTGCGCTGTCTCATCACGCAACCCCGGCGATCCGCGCGACCGCTCCGCCAACCAGGAAGGCTAGCCCCACCGAGGCAGCCAGTAGCCCAGCCACGTAGCGCCAGCCGCGCTCCTTGAGGATGACCATCACCGACGCCACGCAAGGAACGAACAGTGTGATGGTCACCATGGCCACCAATAGCTGCGCCGGCACTAGATCCATCGTGAAGAACCCGGCGGCTCCGAAGTCCCTGCGCACGAAGCCCATGACGAAGGCCGTTGCAGACTCGGCCGGCAAGCCGAGCCACCCCACGGTCAGCGGCTGGAGGGCCCGCTGCGTGACGTTCAACGCTCCGGTGACCTGTAGAGTCGAGATCAGCGCCGCGCCGACGAGGAAGAAGACCGAAACCTCTTTCATGAAGTGCCACGCCTTGGTCACAGTCTTGCGGAGGACGTTGTCTACGCGCGGTATCCGAAGACTCGGGAGGTCGATGAAGAGGTCAGTGGGTACGCCAGGCGTGAGCTTGTCCAGCGCCACACCGATGCCGATGAACACCGCCAGCAGAACGGCTCCGTACGACGCCGCGTACACAGGCCCTACGCCCGCCATCAGCGCCGCGATCACGGCGATCTGAGCCGAACAGGGCACAGCGATCGCCATCAAGGCGGTGGCGATGAACCGCTCCCGCTTGCTCCCGAGGATGCGGGTCGTGAGCGTTCCCATCGTCACGCACCCCAGGCCGAGTATCAGAGGGATGACGGCTCGGCCGTTGAGCCCCACCGCGGACAACGCTCGGTCAGCGAGCGTCGCGATCCTGGGCAGGTAGCCCGAGTCTTCCAGCAGGGAGAGCAACAGGTAGAACCCGGCTACCAGTGGGAGGATCACCCCCACCAGGTACGTCACAGTCATCGTCAGTACGCCAAACTCGCCGGCAAGGAAGGTGAAGGCGGCGCTCGATTCGGGCAGAGCGCGACCAACCCACTCCCTGACGAAGGGCTCCCAGTGAGCCTGCATCACGCCTTCTTCCAGAAGGCCGACCACCCCACCGGCTATCCACTGCCCGAGAACCACGTACATCCCCCAGAGCACCAGTCCTAGCAAGGGCAGGCCGGTCACTGGGTGCATCATCAGTCTGCTGAGGGTTGCCGAGAATCTAGCCCCTTCTCGTGTCTCGGACACAACGTGACCAGCGATGTCGTTCACCCGGTTGCGACGCAACACGTACAGCCTGTTCCGCTCGAGCCCGGGATCCACGCAGTGCCTCTCGGCGACGACCTCGTCGCCCTCGAGCACCATGAGAGCCTCCGCGCGAGATCCCACGCGCGAAGCCATGATCACCAGATCATCCTCGATCTCGGGATCCGAGTGCCCCGTGCGTGCCTTCTCGAGCGCCGAAACGAGCTCCGGGATCCCCTTGCCGGTCACGGCCACAGTGGCGACGACCGGAACGCCGAGCAGGTCCGACAGAAGGTCTGCGTCGATCGCAAGCCCCCGCGCTCTGGCTTCATCGGCCATGTTCAGCGCCACCACAACTCGCTTCCCCATGTCGATGAGCTGCAGGGTGAGGAAGAGGTCTCTCTCGAGATGGACGGCGTCGACCACATTGATGACACAGTCCGCGTCGAGGATGACGTCGCGAGCGACCCTCTCCTCATCGTTGAACGAGGACACCCCGTACACGCCGGGCGTGTCGACCAGATCCCGTCCTTGGACTGCCCCCCTGGTCAGCTCTACTGTGGTGCCGGGATAGTTGGAGACGTCGACATAGACGCCGGTGAGCGCGTTGAAGACGGCCGACTTCCCCACATTGGGATTGCCCGCAAGAACGACGGTCTCTACGCCCTCACGCGCAACAAGGGAGTTGGGCTCATGACAATGGGCCTTCGCGGACATGACTCAGCACGCCCTCTGCAGCCTGCGCACGCGTATCCGACGCGCGAGATCCCGGCCGAAGGCTATCTCCTGCCGTCCGACCTCCATCACGATCGGGCCGGCGGGAACGCGCGTCAGGCAGCGCATCTTGCACCCCTCACAAACGCCGAACCTGAGTGCCTGCACGCGCGCCAGCTCGTCGTCGATCCCGACGAACTCGAACTCATCGCCGCGCTTCGCGCACGCCAGGGTATCCAGTTGCCCTGTGCTATGCGTCTTGCCTGTCCGCGTGTTCTCCATCTGACTGCTCACCTGGCATTCCTTGTCGGTTCTTAGCGTGGTCGTTAGTATATGCTAACTCTCACGGATAGGCAAGTCTCGTGCCGACATGTCTTGCGGCTGGTAGTTCGCATCGAGAACCCGCGTTTCGTGCAACGCGCCGACCGCTCAGGGGAATACTCACATGCAACCGTCCCCAACTAGCGCGCGAGGGAGAGCCGGTGTCCGAGAAGGAAGACAGGCCATCGTCCGCGAGTGGCCAAGACGCGGGGGGCCGTGAGGCGGACGCCGTCTCCCTGATAGTCCACGACATTCGCTCCCCGTTGACCGTTCTCCGTGGATACCTAGAGATCCTGGGGCGCTCCCCAGACGACCTCCAGAGGGTGAGAGCACTCGAGGCCGCCAAAGACGCCGTCGCGCGAGTTGATGAGCTGCTGGACGATCTCGTCTCGGCCACGACAGGAGCCGACGTGCTTGGTCCCCGCGTTCTCGAGCGAGTGAGGCTTGCCCAGCTCGTCCGTGAGGTCTCCGCCACCTTCGCGGGGGTCACCGATCGGGACTTCGCCGTGAGCGTGTCGGAAGGGGCAACTGTCCTCGGCGACCCGTCGAGGATTCGTCAGGCCCTCGAGAACCTCATCTCCAACGCGATCAGCTTCTCCGACCCAGGCACGCGCGTGCTCGTGTCCGTCGAGAACTCCGCGGGGCGAGTTCTCCTCGCCGTGGACGACGAGGGCGTTGGAATACCCGAGGACCGCCAGGAGGAAGTGTTCCTCCGAGGCACCCGGCTGGCGCCCGATCCCTGTCAGCCCGGCAGCGGCCTCGGCCTGTACATAGTGCGCGAGATCGCCGAAGGACACGGGGGCAGCGCGCGAGCCGAGAGGGCGCCGTGGGGCAGGGGGACCCGGTTGATCATCGATCTGCCCGAGGCGCGAGCCTTGCCCGACTAGGCCCGCCCGTCGCCGGTCCGGAACCGCCCGTAGTGCGACTCAGCGCTCGAGGGCCAACCGCACCAGCTGGTCGCAGAGCTGCGGGAAGCTGATGCCCGCGGCACGCGCGGCGTCCGGCAGCAGGCTGGTCTCGGTCATCCCGGGGATCGTGTTCACCTCGAGCATCCAGACGCTGCCGTCGGGGTCCACTATCGTGTCGGCCCGAGAGACCCCTCGGCAGCCAAGGGCTTCGTGAGCCGCCAGAGCCAGTCTCTGGCACTCGCTCCTCGTCGCCTCGGGAACGCGCGCCGGGATGATGTGGCTGCTCATACCCGGCGTGTACTTGGACTCGTAGTCGTAGAACTCGTGCTCCGGCACTACTTCAAGGGTAGGGAGCGCGATCGGCCCGTCGTTGCCGATGACACCCACCGTGACCTCAACTCCGGACACAAAGCGCTCGACGAGCACGTCCTTGTCGTGCCGGAATGCCTCCTCGATCGCGGCGGGCAGCTCCTCTGGGACGTGTGCGATCGTCACACCTATGGCCGAGCCCTCGTTCGCCGGCTTCACAACTGTCTTTGGCCCAAGCCTCGCAGTGACGGTGGCCGGGTCAGATTGCGCGCCTCTACGGAGCACCAGCCACTCCGGGGTTGGTATCCCCGCAGCCTCAAAGCAGCGCTTCGACATCACCTTGTCCATCGCCAGCGCGCTGGCCAGCACTCCGGAACCCACGTAGGGCAGGTCCAGAAGCTCGAGCAGACCCTGGACAGAGCCGTCTTCTCCATACCGCCCATGCAAGCAGATGAAGACGACGTCAGCGCCCAAGCCCCCAAGGTCGGCGATGAAGCCGGGTTCGCCTGCGTCGATCGTCTTGGTGTCGTGTCCGGCCTCCGTGAGCGCGGAGGCAACCTGCGCGCCGGTCTTGAGGGACACCTCCCTCTCGGCAGACCGGCCGCCCATGAGAACGGCTACTCTCACGCTATCTCCAAGCTACAGCCCGCCGGTCCGCTGAACGTCTAGGGCGAGCAGAATGGCCACCCAGCACATGGCGCCTCCAAGGGCTACTGCCGCCAGCCTGAACATGATCGACCATA
This sequence comes from uncultured Coriobacteriaceae bacterium, assembly GCA_964633595.1. GTDB lineage: Bacteria > Actinomycetota > Coriobacteriia > Anaerosomatales > CAZWGV01 > CAZWGV01. The sequence goes on from CAZWGV010000008.1 coordinate 46,987, forward strand.
CGCCAGCGGTCGCGCCCGCGGGGCCACCCGGGCCCCCGCTCACAATCCGCATCGCTACCGCGATCGCGGGCGCCACTGCCATCAGTGTGAGACCGGCCGCAACCATGAAGCCGTACTCCGGCGCGTCGAACATGGGCGTTTCGGCTGGTACCCTGGAGAGCACCGCGTAACTCGCTGCGCAGAAGGCAACCCATAGAGCAGCGTACGGTACCAGAGCGACCCACCGCGAGCGATCCGCCACACCGGACGCCGGCACAGCTTCGAGAGGAAGCACCTGCTGTCCGGGCAGAACCGGCGGCTCGCCCTCTGCCGCTGCCACTCCCGAGCCGCCGTGTTCGGCGGAGGGCACATCGACGTGCTCCATGCTCGAGACCACCGTTCAACGAGGGTCGAGCGATGGGGCCAGTCTAGATGAGCGGTCCGGAGGGCGACAACATGCCCTCACCACGTCGGCCACGCCGCACCGCCCGCTCGCACCGGCTTGGGCGCCACGGCTAGCGCCGCCATGACACGAACGCCGCGATCAGGGCGATCCCGCCGCCAACCAGCATGGCCGAGCCCATCGCATCTGCTACGAGCGCCCGCTCGGCCAATGCGAGAGGCCGCACTGCGGAAAGCAGATCCGCTCCCCCGAGGCCTGCGGTAACCACCGCCGCGGTCAAAGCGATCCCCAGAGTCATCCCGACACTGCGCGCCTCGCCCACCAGCGCCGAGCCCACACCTCGCCGGCTGGGAGGGGTAGCGTTGAGGACTGCCGTCGTGTTCGGAGTCTGGAAGAAAGAGACACCGGCGCCGATGCACGCGAGGCCGAGCGCCACGAGGGCGATCGGCGTCTGGGGACCGAGCAGCGACATCCCGGCCACCGACAGGGCGCACCAGGCCATCCCTGCCGTCGCCGGCCCCCGGCTCCCCACGCGGTCGGCCAGCCTTCCGGATACCGGAGCGAATAGGGCCATCGTGAGGGGCGTCGCCATCAACACAAGCCCTGCCGCCTGGGAATCTAGTCCACGTACCTTCAGCAGGTAGAAGGGCATCGTGAACGTCACGGTGAACAGGCTCATGAACCCCATCACGGCCGCAGCGATCCCTGCGGCGAAGGGCACGGTGCTGAACAGGCGAAGGTCCAGCATCGGATGCGCGGTGGCCATCTGTGACTTCACGAACAGAGCGGCCGAGACCACCGCGAGCGCAACCATCCCCAGGACCGGCAAGGACGTCCAGCCCAGCCTGTCTGCCTCGGACAGCGCCAAGAGAAGCGGCAGCAGGGCAAGGGCGAACAGAACGGCCCCGCGCAGGTCGAACGGCTCGGCGACGGGACACTCGTCGGGGAGCCGGCGCCACGCGATGACCGCCGCACCGATGGAGAGCGGCACGTTGATGAGGAATATCGACGGCCAGCCGAAGGCCCCGACGAGCAGACCTCCAAGGGGAGGGCCCGCCGTGAGTCCCGCCGAGACTGACAGCCCAACCATCCCGAGCGCCCTTCCGCGTCGCTCGGGCGGAAACGCCAAGGTGATGATCGCGGGGCCGGCAGCGAAGATCATGGCAGCACCGGTGGCCTGAAGCACCCTCGAGCCCACGAGCAGGCCCAGGGTTCCCGAGGCGGCGCACGCAGCAGACCCGGCGCCGAAAACCACAAAGCCCAGCGAGTAGACTCGGCGCAGTCCCCAAAGGTCTGCCAGTCGGCCCATCGTGAGTACCAGGGCGGCGTTGGTGAGCAGGTACGCCGTGGCCACCCAGCCAACCGCCGTCAGCCGAGCGCCCAACTCGGCGGATATCGCGGGGAGGGCGATGTTCACGATGCTGGAGTCCAGGGGCGCCAGGAAGGTGCCCGCCATGACCACGGCCAGGACTAGCCGAGGGTCGACGGCATCGCCTTTGCATGTGGAGGCAGTGCCGGGATCGCGTTCCTGCTGAGACATCAGGATCCCTCGGCCGAGAGCCAGACCCTCTTTGGGCTAGTTGTGTGACTCTCGTGTGATTGTCGCATATGGGTCTCAGGCGGCCCGATAGCGCGTAACATCTTATTTGGCATCGGATTCTCGTCGGCGGCAGTCCGCCTGCTTCGCCGCCCGATCAAGAGGTGAAACGATGACGGACAACTTCGGAGCCCCCCGAGACGACGAGGCTGCCCCCGAGGCCTCGGCCGGAATGCCGGGCGCGTCCGCGGGCGCGCCCGCCGATCTACCCGCGAGCGCGTCCATGGACCCGCCCGCGAGCTCGCCAGGGCAGACAGAAGGGGTCTCGTGGCCGAGCTACCCCACCGCCCCCGCTGCGCCTCCAGCGCCCCCAACCGCTAGCCGCTCAGGAGCCCACCCGGGCTGGGTTGCCGCAGGCGTCAGCCTGCTGGTGGCGGCGGCGGTGGCGCTGGTTGTCGGTACCACCGCTGGCGCTGGCGCGTACTGGTTGCTCTCAAGAGTGGACGGTGGCGGGGGCGGTCTCCCGTCCCGCGTCAGGGTAGTGCCCTCAGAGACAGATGAGCCCGTCGTTGCCGCAGCCATCGCGGCCGTGCCGAGCGTGGTGAACATAGACGTCTCCGGGGTCGGCTCCTCCGACGGGGACGTGCCACGAGATCACCCCAGTGTGCCGGTGATGGCGAATGCATCAGGCGTCGCGTACGAGAAGGCGAACGACGGAGAAACATATGTCCTCACCAACGATCATGTTGTAGACGACGCCGAGACGATAGTCGTGACGACCGCGGACGGGGAGAAGCACTCGGCCCAGCTGGTAGGAACGGATCCCGACACGGATATCGCAGTCCTGCGGGTCAAGACCGAGATTCCGCTGATCGAACTCGGAGACTCGGACGAGCTTGCGGTCGGGCAGTTGGTGGTGGCGATCGGGTCGCCCTTCGGCCTCGAGCACTCGGTGACGTCCGGTGTCGTCTCGGCACTCGGCAGATCGCTGCCCAACTCGGTCGACAGCGGTGAAGGCCTGTATCCGCTGGTGGACGTGATCCAGACCGATGCGGCCATCAACCCCGGCAACTCCGGCGGCGCCCTGGTCGACCGCAAGGGACTGCTAGTAGGCATTAACACCGCGATATACTCGCGCGACGGTCAGAACGGCGGCGTGGGCTTCGCCGTACCGGTCTCCACCGCCAAGCGAGTCGCGGACGAGATCATTAGCGGAGGCGGCGTACAACACCCGTTCCTCGGGATAGTCGGGCAGACCGTCACCGCCTCGCTCGTCAGGGAGGAAGGCCTTGCCGTTGATGAGGGCGCGTTCGTCGTCGAACTCACTGCCGGATCGAACGCGGTGAAGGCCGGCATCCGGAAGGGCGACGTCATTGTGGGCCTCGACGGCACCAAGATCCGCTCAATGGACGATCTCATCCTGGCAGTGCGACGCCACGCGATCGGCGACGAGGTTTCGGTCGAGATCTACCGCGGCGAGGAACGCGTGGGCGTCGAGATGAAGGTGGGCGTCAAGCCGAAGAACCTCCAGGCTCCTCTCGGGGAGAGCGAGGAGGAAACCCCGACGCGGTAGTCCCATCCCAGGCTCTGCAAGCGCAAGGTACCGATCGTAGACCGATCCGCTTCGCCCTGGCCCCATAAGGTCCGCTCTGTCTAACTGGCCTTCATCGAGCTGCGGATGCCCCAGACCGCCACCGCCAACAGCAGAACCATCCCGACCGCCACGGTGACGGTCAGGACTCGATTCAGGCTCTCAGCAGAGGGATCGCCCGGGAGTTCCCTTGCCGCATCCGCGGCCAGTTCGTCAGACCCGTAGGCCACCTTCTGGACTTCGGCCATGTTCGTTGTTGGCAGCTCAACGCCCGCCTTGGCCGCGAACTCCTCGGAGGCGCTCCGGTAGAGCAGTGTTGCGCGGACGTTCACCTGTCCGCTCTCGGGCATCGGCATCTTGTAGGAGAAGACCCTGGTGCCCTTGGGCGGTATGCGGTCGTCGCTCTGCTTGCCGACAGCCTCCCACATCTCGACCGGAAAGCGGCCCTTGGCGTCCTTTAGCACAGTGCCGAAGTCATGGCGCTCCCGAGCCAGCTCGGCACCCTCTTTGTCCGTGGCAACCACCTCGAGCCACATCTGCCTGACATCGGTCAGCCCGGTCGGGAGGTAGTGCCCCGCCCCCACATTCGTGATGGTCACGGTGACGTCCGATGTCTGGCCGGGAGCGATGATGTCGGGCATCTGCAGCCCAACCTCGGCCGCCGACTTCAGCCGCGCCTCGGCCAGATCGCTCAGTCCCAGCCCGACGTTGCCGCCAGCGAACGTCATGATGTAGACGTGGTCCCGCTCCGGACC
>CAZWGV010000009.1:0-20130 GCA_964633595.1 uncultured Coriobacteriaceae bacterium
TGATCGAGGCGCTGCACGCCGGGAGATGTGGTTCCTGATTTGGTGAACTCAGGAGGAGATCGAGCGCAGGGCGAACGTGGTGGGCATCTTCCCGAACCGGGGCTCGATCGTCCGTTCGGTGGGCGCCATCCTCATGGAACAGAACGACGAGTGGGCGGTCGCCAGACGCTACTTCTCCGCAGAGTCCATGGCCTTGCTCACCGAGAGGAAGGACGAGGAGGAGATGCCGGAGCTGCTTGCCGCGGTCAGCTAGACAAGGGCCGAGGAGCACCGGGAGGGATCACACACTTGACGGGACACAACCGGTAGGGAGGAACCTGAAGTGTCCCAGACTGCCCCACCCTCAGGGGTCCGGGGTGTTGCACTTAGTTTCCGAATTCGCACCTTGACCTGATGAGTGCCAAGCGGACTCAACCGAAGTTAAGCGAAGAAGGTCGCGACGCAGTACACGGCCGCGAGCGGGACCTTGCGGCTGCGCTCTATCTCCTCGAGAACGGCCTCCGGAAGGTAGCCCTACTCCCGCTGCGCTTCCTGCAGTGTGGGCATGAACCCGCCGGAGTCGTCGACATGCCTCGCGATGACCTCGCGGGCCGCCTCGAGCCCGGGGTCGGGCCTGGCCGAGCTGCATCCTCTCGAACACACAGGCGTCTCTCCGTTCGCGACCGGTTAGTCCAGATACGAATGACAGTAGAGGGTCTCGTTGCGCAGAATGGCAGCCGTCTTCTCGAAGGCGTCGTGGCGCTCGCCGTGAGCCGCCGCCATCATCTCCTCATCCAGCGGGTCCATGATCGCTGCATCAAGGCCGACTTCGAGAAGCATGGTGAGCAGAGCGGCCGCCAGCGGGGTCTTCACCTGCTCCGGACACCCGTTGTAGATGTTGGACAGCCCGACCACCGTCTTCAGCGGAGGATCGTTGAGCTGCTTGAACATCGCGACCGCCTCCAGCGCTTCCTTAGCCTGCTGCTGCGCCACACCCACGGGCAGGAGCAGCGGATCCAGGTAGAGCCTCTCGAGCGGAACGTCGAACTCGGCCATCGCGGCCATAATGTCTGCCGCCGCCATCACGCGCTCGTTGCAGTCGCGGCTGACTCCGGCCTCGGTCATCGTGAGCCCGATGATGTCGGCGTCGTACGTCTTGGCCAGTGGCAGGAACCGCTCCAGCCTGGCGCGCTCGGCCGATGTGGAGTTGATGAGCGGCCTCTGGGCGCAAAGCCTGAGCCCCGCCTCCATAGCCTCGGCGTTAGTCGTGTCGAGGCTGAGGCGAGCGTCGCAGACCTCCTGGACGGTCTCGACGAGCCACGCCATGGTCTCGGACCCGCCCTTTGTGGCGGGTCCCAGGTTCAGATCTAGCATTCCCGCCCCGGCTTCTACCTGCGATACTGCCATCTCTTGGACCGGCTTCTTGTCGCGGTCCTTCATGGCCTGGCCGAGCGACTTGCTTATGACGTTGATCCTCTCACCTATCACGAGCATGCCGGTCCTCCACTCCCCATGTCCTCCGATACAAACGGCTCTATCAGGTAACACTCTGTTCGTCGGCCACCTGCACGATCGCCTCAGCCATCCGGCCAACGGCATCCGCAAACTCCGGGTCCATGTCGTAAGGGCTCGATCCCTCTCGATCGGCCTGGCGTACACCCTCGCTCTCGGGCACGGCGGCCAGGAGGGGCAAGTCATCCAGCGCACTCCGCAGGTACTGCTCGTCCTCGGCCGAGCGCACCTTGTTGCCCACCGCAACCACGCGTGAGATGCCGATGTCTCGTGCGAGTGCGGCTACGTGACCTGCCGTCTGCAGGCTTCGCGAGCCAGGCTCGACCACGACCACCATCACGTCGACGCTCTCGGCAGTCCCTCGGCCGAGATGTTCGATGCCCGCCTCCATGTCGAGCACTACGGCGTCTTCGCGGACGCCGAGGACGTCCTGCATGAATGCCTTGAGGAACACGCTCTCCGAGCACATGCAGCCGGAGCCACCGCGCTCGATGGTACCCATGCGCAGCAGCGTCACGCCGCCGATATCGGTTCCGCACGACTCGACGACGTCGCTGGCGTCGGGGTTGAGGCGGAACATCCCGCCCGACCCGGGGCGCGAACCCGTCCTCTCCTCGATGAGGTCGTCCATCTCCGAGAGTGGCACGCAGGCATCGGCGACCTCGCGGGAAGCCCCGAGGGCGACAGCGAGGTTGGCGTCAGGGTCGGCATCGACGGCGACGACGCGCAGTCCTTGCTCCGACCAATGCCGCGCTAGCCCAGCCGCCAGTGTCGTCTTTCCGACTCCGCCCTTTCCCGAGAAGGCCACCTTCATCGCCGTCACCCCCTAGATTCCCGCCGCTTCGAGCACAGCGGGTACTTTGTGCTCGGCGCCGATCGCCATCACGTGCACGCCGTCGCAGTCATCGCGCACCTCACGAATGAAGCGAGCCGCAATCTCGATGCCCGTCTCGGCAGGCACGTCGGAAGCGTCGAGTTCCTCTATGAGTGCGGCGGGCACGGTCACGCCCGGGATGCTGCGATTGAGGTAGCGGGCCATGCTGGCGGATTTCAGCACCAGCACGCCCGCGAGCACCTTAACGTCAAAGCGGCGCGCGTGCTCCATGAACCGCTTGAAGGACTCAGGGTCGAAGACCGCCTGGGTCTGGAAGAACCGGGCACCGGAACGCACCTTCTTCTCGAACTTCGCGAGCTGGGGAGGCAGCGGGTCGGCGTCGGGTGTGACGACGGCGCCTGAGATGAAGTCAGGGGAGCCATCCAGGTCGTTGCCAGCCAGGTCCTTGCCCACGTTCAGTGTCGCCACCGTATCCAGCAGCTGCACCGACTCCAGGTCGAATACCGGCCTGGCCTGGGGGTGGTCACCAGCGACCACGTGGTCCCCGGTTAGCGCCAGGACGTTGTGGATGCCCAGAGCCCAGGCACCGAGAAGATCCGACTGCACCGCCAGGCGATTGCGGTCGCGGCACGTCATCTGCAGCACGGACTCATAGCCCTCGCGAGCCAGTAGCGCACACGCCGCTAGCGTGGACAAGCGCATGACCGCCGCCTGGTTGTCGGTGACGTTGAGTGCATCCACCCGGTCGCGCAGGAGCTTCGCGGTCTCCAGCATCTCGGCGACATCGGTACCCTTGGGTGGACCGACCTCGGAAGTGATGACGAAGCGCCCCGAGTCGAGTGCGGCTGCCAGGCTCATCTCGGCTCGGTCCCCCCCTCGGGCGCCTCCCACGTGCGGACGGACGTCTTCACGGAGAAGTCCTTGGGACCGCGCGTCGCGTCGAAGCGGTCCAGCCGTCCAAGACCCTCGAGCCTCTCGTGGATGAGGACCCAGGCGCAGTCCGCGTCGCGGTCCACCTCACACTTCCCTCTGTTCACACCGCCGCACGGGCCGTTCAGTATCCCCTTGGCGCAACGGGTCACGGGACAGATACCGCCGGTTTCGCCGAGTACGCAGTCACCGCACGCCGAGCACTCGGCCCGCCAGCTTCCAAGACCCTGAGCCGCCCCGATGAACAGAGTGTCCGCAGCCGGGTATACGGGAAGGCCGGTCTTCTCGGACAGCAGGGCGACGCCCGCGCCGCAGCCGAGCGAGAGGATCGCGTCGCACTCCACGCCGTCCAGATCCTCCAGGAACTCGGGCTCGCACTGTCGCTGCAGGACTCGGCCAAGGAACTCCTTGGAACTCCCCGCACGCTTGCTCCCCAGCTTGAGGACCTGCACGAGGGTGTCTACCTCGCGCTCCCCGCCAGCTAGCGCGACGGCGGCGCAGGTGTTGCATCCAGCGATCAGGATGCGAGCGTGACCGGCGGTCATCGCTAGGATCTTGTCGGCTCTCTTCTGGCGAACGACGATCATACTGCCGCCGCCTCCTCAAAGCGTCCGGGGCGGGCGCCCGGCTGCTCGTCCTCGCTGGCCTCACCGGCGACTATCAGCAGATCCCTCACGCCGATCTCGGCTGCCAGCGCCCGGATATGCTCCACGCGTCGTCTCACGATGTCGATGGCGTGAGGGAATCGGCACGTCTTTGCGTGACACGCGGTAAAGACCACGTGCCTCGCTCCCAGATCGATCGCCTCAAACACCACCCGCTCGCTCACGCGGAGCAAGCAGGGGACGGTGACGATGTGCGCGTTCTCGCCCAGGGTGTCTAGCAGATCGGGTGTGTAGCCGCACACGAACGCCAGCACCTGATCGGGCTCACCGAAGGCGAGGTGCCGCTCTACTCGGCGAGAGAGCTCGGCATCGCTGCACCCCTCGATGGAGATCGCGCCGGCGGGACACTCCGCGGCGCAGGCCCCACACGCATGACAGGCCTCAGCGGCGAAGTAAGGATACCCGCCCGGCTGGAACACGGGGGCTCCGTGCGGGCAGACGCGGGTGCACGTCAAGCATGCCGCGCACTTTTCGCGCTGCAGCCGCGCGCCCGTCGTGCACGACAGGCATCGCTGCGCCTCACGCGCAGCCTCGTACTCCGTGTAACCCAGCTCGACCTCGGCGTAGCACTGCTTCGCCTCGTAGAACTCCAGCCGCTCCATCTCGACACGCCGCCGTGTCTCGAGCTTCGAGGCCACGTCCTTTGGCACTTCGCCGAGCATCGAGCTCTCAGCGTCGAGGTTCTCGAGAAGCGTCCAGTCACCGCGCAGTCGTCCCACGACGGCAGCAGCCGCGCGATGCCCGGCTGCGATGGCGTCGATCACCTTCGTGGGGCCGGAAACCGCGTCTCCCGCAACGAAGACGCGGGGGGTGGCTTCGAGGGTTTGCGGGTCGGACAGCTCCAGTAACCCTCTCGGCCCCGCGGGAAGACCGAGCCCCTCTGTGTCGGCTGACTGCCCGACCGCAAAGATGACCGTGTCGGCAGGCAGCGTCTCGCAGGCTTCCTCGTCGAACGCGGGGGCGAAGCGCCCATCCTCGTCGAACACGGACAGACAGCTCTTGAAGCGCACGCCGCGCACTGCGTCCTCGCCCACTATCTCCGCAGGGCCGAACGAGCACACGACCCGCACGCCCTCCTGCTCCGCGTCGGTGACCTCGTGCTCGGACGCCGGCATCTCATCTCGGCTCTCAATGCAGACGGCGGTCACGTCCGAGGCGCCCACTCGAACAGCCGTACGCGCCACATCCATGGCGACGTTCCCGCCGCCGATGACCACGACGCGATCGCCCAGCGCCACTTCGCCGTCGCCAGCGACGGACTGCAGGAACGGCAGAGCGGTTAGCACCTGTGGCAGGTCCGCGCCCGGTATCGGCAGCGGTCTGCTGCCCTGCAGGCCGATGCAGACGACCACAGCCTGATGACGCTGCCCGAGCTCCTCGAGCGACACGTCCCTTCCAACTCGCACCCCTGTGACGGCGGCGACGCCCAGGCTCAGGATGTGGTCGATGTCCCGGTCGAGAGCGACGTCCGGAAGACGATACTCGGGTATGCCGTATCTCAGCATCCCACCCAGGCGATCTCTCTCCTCGTAGATGGTGACCGAGTAGCCCATCTGTGCGAGGTCGTGGGCGACCGTAAGCCCCGCCGGACCAGAACCCACCACCCCCACGCTCTCCGGCCTGGGCCGGTCGGGCTTCGCCGGCGGGTAGATACCGTGATCGGCTGCGGCGCGCTTGATGGCCGCGATGGCTACAGGATCATCGAGCAGACACCGCCGGCAGCCTTCCTCACAGGGGCGCAGGCATACCCGCCCGCAGACGGCGGGCAGGGGATTGCGCTCCATGATGATGCCGAGCGCGTCGCTGAATCGCCCCTCCGCAACTGCGGCGAGGTAGGCGGGCACGTCGATGTGCACGGGACAGCGAGACCTGCACGGCGCCCACCTGCCGGTCTCAGCCCCGGGCGATGCTGGCGCGCTCCTGCCTTCCTCCGACGTCACATCCGCTTCCTATCCGGCCGCCCGCTTCAGGAAGGCCGGGATGTCGGCTGCCTCGCGCGGACCCACGAGGACTTCCCAGCCGTCCAGCTCTTCCTTGAGCTCGCCGCTTATCTGCGCGACCATCCCCGGGATGATCACCTCACGCTTCCCGCCGGAATCCGCCACACCGCTGCCCGCGATGAACTTCGCTATCCGCTCGGGCACGAACTTCCCTGCCGCCCATGCGGTGAGTACCGAGAGGCCCTCGGCCTCGACCACGCCCAGCCGGGTCGGCACCTTCGAAGCCTCTATCTCCGAGGACACGATGAAGTAGGTGAGGGAGAAGTTGGTTGTGACCATGAACGGCGCGTCGGGGCCAGGCGAGCCGAACTCGTAGACCTTCTGCTCGACCTGCATCGGCCGCTGGGGGTCGGTGTAGATGTTCTGCCTGAGCACGAGCAGCGGGAGCACGTCATGCGCGTTCGCCGCCGAGAGCACGATGATGCTGCCGTACTTGAGGACGTCCGCCGCAGCCAGCATCGCCTCGTACTTCGCGTCGCCGCCGGCCAGGTCGCAGGGGAACGTGATGATGGGGTAGCCGAGCGGCGCGAACTTCTTGTCCAGCGCCGCTCGGCGCGCGAAGACATGGTCGCGCAAAGCGCGACCCGCGCTAGTGGGCGCGCTGTCGATGACGATCTCCTTGAGGTCGGCTGCCGCCGCCTTCTCGGTGATCTCGGATACCGCCTCGAGGCCGTCTGCGCGCACCGCCAGCGGGCAGTCGTGGCTTCTCGCGAGCTCGATCATGGCGTCGGCGTTCTCGGCAGTGGCCGCATGCAGCAGTGGCCTCCCGGAGCCGACTGCGTCGAGTGCAGCCGACATCTCGTCCGGATCTTCGGTCATCAGCACCAGCGGCATCGGCGTCTTGCCCGAGATGCGCTCGGCGACCTCCTTGAAGCGCGCCGCACCAGCAGTAGAGCGCAACGCCACACATCCAACGCGCAGCTCCTGCTGCACCCTCTCGAAGCACGCCGCTTCGGCTGCCTCCACTGCCGCATCGATCGCGGCATCGACGGTAACGGACTCCACCAGCACACCGAACACGCAGGGGTTCACGAACGTCTTGTCATGCCTGAAGAGGACGGTCTCCTCCCCCACCTTGAACGCACGATCCCCGGTGCCGACGGTGACGCCCCTCATCGGCGGAGCCGCCGCAGCCGACAAGGCGGCCTTCGCCTCATCTGATACGTGGGGGCAGGCCGAGAGCTCCGCCTGACCTGCGGCGAGCTTCATGGCGAACGCCAGACATGTGGGCGTGCCGCAGTCACCGCAGTTCGTCTTAGGCAGATGCTTGAAGATGTCTAGTCCGGTGAGAGCCATCTCTCAAACTCCTCCATCCTGTCCGTCCAATACCGGGCGGCCAAGCGCCCGCCCAGTCCCTGCTTCGCACCTCGGCCACATGACGAGGGCCGCGCAACAGCTAGAGCATCGACTCCATCTGGAGCACCGGGTGCCCGGCGCCGGTTATGTACTCGAGCACGGCCTCCTCGGTCTCGCCAACACTCTCGTCCGCGATCATCGAGAGGAAGTCCGGGGTGCCGATCTCCTCGGCCCGCCGCTGCAGCTGATCGGCCAGAACCTCCTTGAGCTCCGCTGGCATCCAGACGACCCGATGCAGACCGCCCTCGGCCGAGAGGAACTTCTTGCTGGTGATGTAGCCCCGGCCGATGCCCATGAAGCCCGGCGCCTGAACGCCGCCGCCGATCATGCCGGCGAGGCTGGAGAACTTCATGCCGCTGGGAGTCATGCCGCCGTACTCGCGGTTGACGATCATGACGCCGTTGCACATCGGCATGAGCGCGATGATGCACATGAAGCAGCCGCAAGACGTCATGGGATCAGTCAGCAGCGAGTAGCAGCTCATCCGCTCCACGGCCTTGTTGGAACTCTCGTAGATGAACTCGTTCACGCCGCTCCACTGGCCGAGCGTCACATCTACGAGCTCGCCCTTGGCGATCGGCTGGTTGGGACCAGCGGGGTTGAGTTCGTTGGAGGCCTTGGCGTCGAGCCAGTTGTACGCGCCGCAAAGCCCCAGCCGCTCCGGCGTAACCACGCACACGTGCGTGGGCGCGAAACTCTGGCACAGCGAGCAGGAGTAGAAAACGTCTACGGTATCGTCGGTGAGTCCCGCCATGCGCTCGTCGCGCTTGTCGTAGGAGTCCTTGGCCTCCTCGAGCACCTCGTTCACCTTCGCCTCATCGGTGTAGATGGTGACCTGCACCTTGTCGACGATCGCCGCGAACTCGTCCAGCAGTTTCGCGTGGAAGATCTCTCCCATGTGCTTGAGGCTGAAGCCTGCCTCCTTGGCCGACTTGCTGATGCGGACCCAGTTGAGGTCGCGCTGGCCCATGTGGAGCACGCCCTCGGCGAAGTTCAGCATGTGATGCAGCTGGCGCTCGAGAACGGGCTCGAAGTCCTCCTGCATCTTGCGCCCGTAAACGTCCACGACGATGCCGAGGGGAAGCTGCGCGCCCTCCTCCACGTCGGAGACGTCGGGTCCGATGAGCTCGATGTGGCCGTCCTCGACATCGTCGGAGTCGCGCGTGCGCAGCCACTCGAAGGCCGTCGTGCGCTGGCCACCCATCTCGAGGTAGGTGTCCTCCTTGCGGATGCGCTCGCCCTCGAATGCGGGTCCGTACGCAACCGGGATGGGTATCTCCATGACCTTGATCTTGAGCCCGCGAACCTCGATCGCCTTTTGCACGAGTTCGTCCACTGACACGTTGGAGACCACGTGCTCGTACGTGCACACGCCCGTAGGCAAGATCTGAGGGATGTCCGAGGTAGAGATCGTGGGGAAGCCGTAGGAGATCGCGCCCGCGGCCGTGGCGTACCATTCGTCGGTGACATGCCCCATCGCGAGGACGAAAGCGAACACGCGGTTCTTGTTGTATTTCAAGATGCGGTCGTAGTCGCCCGGCTGCACGCCGCCGAAGGCCATGGCGGCGCGGGTCGCGAACCCCACTGAGTAGATGTGGCCGTATACCTCGGGCCCGAAGGGCACGAGTCGAGTGTCCCATCCGAGCTGGATACCCGCTTCATCGAGCTGATCAGCGAAGCTGACCTCCCCTTCGCGCCCGGCAATGAAGACATAGAGCATCTTCTCCTGCATCTGCCGAGCAAGGCGCACCGCGGTCTCGGTGTCGGGCGCCTTGCCAACCACCGCCGCGAAGCCTGGTGCCGAGCCATCAACGAACTCGATGCCCTTGGCGCGCATGATCACATCGTGCGCAGCGCCGAGCCAGATGCCCTCGGCAGCGGTGCCTCCACCGACGTAGCGAAGCGCCTCGATGCACTCCTCGGCGAAGAGAGTGGCGATGCCGGCATCGAGCGTGCTGCCGAGGTAGGGCAGCCACAGGTTCTCGGTGGGCGGCTCGGGAAGGAGCTCGCGCGACATGGCGAGCGCCTTGTCCATGTCCTCGAGCTTTTGCACCTTCTCGCCCGTGAGCCCGTAGATGACCGGCAGGTAGTATGCCGTGTTCGGGAACTCGACGGCCGTTGTGGCGCCATGCACCTCCTTCGCCTCGGCGAGTGCCTTCTCGGCCTTGGCGACGATCTCGTGGGCGCCTCGGATAGCGGCGCTGGCGATGATCCTAGACACTGAGCTCCCTCCTCATCTCCATGTCGAAGAGCACTCTCTCCTGCGGCACATCGATCTTGAGCGCCGCCCTTGCCCCGTCGATGATGTCGAGTGTGCGCGTGACGATGTCCTCCGGGCTCTCGATGAATTCGAGCAGCCCCTGATGACGTTCGGCCCAGCCCTCGCTCATGTAGCGGACCAGCGTCTCGCTGGCTGCCACAGGCGACCCGACACCGCCGAAGAGCACCGGCACGCCGCTGGGCCATGGCGTACGTCGCGATCTCGAGCGCCTTCTCGCTGAACCACTCGGGACTGATGCCCACGGCCGGGAGGCCGGCAGCGGTGCGGTGCCACATCGCACGACGTCGCGACGGAGAGCATGACGTCGGTCGGCGGGTCGAGGCTGATCTGTCTCGGCTCGTCGTTTGCCGTCTTCTCGTCGCTCATGTCATACCTTGTCTCATCGCGATGCTGCTCATGCACAACGCTACTGGTCGGAAAGAGCCTCTATCGTTCTTTGCACCAGGGCGACAGCCTCCGGATGGCGCATCACCAGCACATCCGCTCCAGCCATCGTGAGCGTAAGTGCTGTGACGGCCTCCCAGAGCACTCCTCGCTCGGCCGCGTCGCCCCATTGCGGCTCTTCCTCCTCCGTGGCCCGCGCCTCCTTTGTGCGCCAGGCCTCCTTGCCGAGGTTGCAGATGAGCGGCATCTGCGTCATGTCGTCCTTCTGGACCAGCGCCGCCAGTCGCAGCCGCTCCATCACCGTGTACGCGTACTCGATGCCATAGCCGACGGCCCCCACCGAGGGATCGATGAGTATGCGCTCAGCGTCCAGACCCAGCTGGGTGATCAGGATGTTGAGCTGTTTGGCCATGTTGACATCGATGGGCGTCTCGGCAATGACGCCATGTCCGTAGGCCAGGGCGGCGGCAGTGATGGGCTTGTAGTTGTCCTCCGTGGCGGGCCCCAGGAAGAGTCCCTTGCCGTCGGCAGTCTCGGCGACGCGCTTCAGCACCTCGGCGTCCTTCTCGGCGTTGCCGCAACCGTAGACCAGCACGGGAACGGTCACGGCAGACGTCACTGCGGTGACAGTCTCGGCGGCGTCGTCCGGACTCCTGTCCGCTCCGCCCGGATCCGTCCCAGCGAGCTGAACACAGATAGCGTCCGCACCGTAGGTGTCCACGCACGCCTTGGCCCAGGCCGAGGGGTCGGCCAACACGTCACCGAGTGCGTCGGTGAGGGCATCTGCCCATCCATCCGGGGCCAGGTCGTATACTTCCATCGCCACGATGGGCTTGTGGGGCATGTCGCCATCGAACCCATAGAAGGGCAGCGCGGTCTCGCCACCGACAGTGATGGCACCGGTGCCCGTGCCCACCGCTACCTCACGAATGCGGCCACCCGGACACTCGATGGGTTCCTCGTAAGCCATCGTCACCCTCCTCGCTACTCGGCTGCGGCAGTCTGGCGCACTGCGGCCTCTACGGTGTTCTCCAGCAGCATCGCGATCGTCATTGGCCCGACCCCACCAGGAACCGGGGTTATCGCGCTCGCCCGCTCGCTGGCAGCCTCGAACTCCACGTCTCCCACGAGCCTGCCGTCCTCTGTGCGATTCACGCCCACGTCGATGACGACGGCACCTTCCTTCACCCAGTCGCCCTTGACCATCTCGGGCCGACCAACAGCTACCACGAGCACGTCGGCACGACCCACCACACCTGCCAGATCGCGGGTTCTGCTGTGGCACACAGTCACCGTGGCGTGCTTCGCCAGCAGCATCAGTGCCACAGGCTTGCCGACGATGTTGCTGCGGCCAACGACCACGGCCTCGGCACCCCTGAGGTCGATGCCCGACTCCTCGAGGAGCACCATCACTCCATGAGGGGTGCAGGGCAGGAACACGTCCTGGCCGATGACCAGCTTGCCCACGTTCACCGGGTGGAAGCCGTCGACGTCCTTATCTGGAAGAATGCGCTCGATCACGGCGTCCTCATCGATGTGGTCAGGCAGCGGCAGCTGCACGAGGATCCCGTGAACGTCGTCGCGCGCGTTCAGCTCGTCGACGACCGCCAGCAGCTGCTTCTGGGTGGTCTCGGCGGACAGTTCGTGCTTTTCCGAGCGGATCCCGGCCTCGTCGCAGCACTTGTGCTTCTGCCGGACATAGACCTGCGATGCGGGATCCTCGCCCACGATGACCACGGCAAGACCCGGCACTAGGCCACCTGCCGCCAGGTCAGCCACGCGCTCGGCGAGCTTCGCCCGCCTCTCGGCCGCTATCGCTTTCCCATCTATGATCCGAGCAGCCATGCCTGTCCTTCCTCTCCCAAGCGGCGAACCTCAGTGCCTCGTCCCATGAACAGCAGCTGCCAGCTCCTCTATGAAGGGGCGCAACGCCACTAGTGAAGGTGCCTCCAGGGCGAGCTCGAAAAGACCCCTGCCCAACAGATCGCACTCTGTGACGCCCGGGTCCGTTGGTACGACCGCGAAGATCGGGAGCCCGAGCGATGCCGCCTCGGCTTCGAGCGTGGGATCTAGCGGAGGCTTTGCGCGATTCACGATCAGGAAGCGCTGACGCACCCCTATCCGCAGCTCGTCAGCCAGGTCAGAGATGCGCCCTACCGTGCGGATCCCGCGCAAGCTGGGATCGGACACCAGCACCAGCGCATCCACCTCGCGGGTCGTGCGCCGGCTCAGATGCTCCAACCCCGCCTCGTTGTCCATCACCACATGCTCGTAGCCCCGCGAGAGACGTTCCAGGCATCCGCGAACCAGGTTGTTCGCGTAGCAGTAGCAGCCCGCCCCTTCCGGGCGGCCCATCGAGAGCAGGTCGAACCCGCGCGACTCCACCAGATAGCGCTGCATTGAGAAGTCGAGCCACTGCTCCTTGCTCATTCCGGCAGCCTGTGCCTCTGCGCCCAAGAGGTCCTCGGTCAGCTCGCCCACCGAGCGCTCTACGTCAACGCCCAGCGCTTCATGCAACGTGGCGTTCGGGTCCGCGTCTACCGCGAGCACGCCAGACGAGCCCGACTCGACCAGCACTCTCACGGTCAGAGCCGCGAGTGTGGTCTTGCCGGTCCCGCCCTTGCCCGCGAACGCGATCGAAAGTGCCATCCTACGCTCCCGACCTGGACTTCAGCCGCGCCTCCGTCTTAGGGAAGAGCGACAGGTCCGTGTGCGGCAGGAATAGTGCCGACACGTACATCTCCATGAACGCTGCGTTCACCGAGAGCTCGAGGTACGTGAGCTTCTCGGCGACCTTGTCCGACGCACCTAGCATGGCTCGGCACATGGCCGCGAGCCTCGAACCCACTAGCGAGCCATTGCCCACGAACTTCGTCTTGTCGGCAGAGGCTTCCGGCAGCAGACCGAGAGTTACGACCTTGTCCAGCTCCAGGTAGCGCCCGAACGCGCCTGCGATCAGTATTTCCTCTATCTCGTCGAAGGTGACGTCGACGCTTTCCATGAGGACCGATATCCCGGCGAACATCGCCGCCTTCGCCCTCATGAGGTTCTCCACGTCGACCTCGGTCACCACGATGTCCGAGCCTGTGCCGCTCTCCGAAGCAAGCGCGAGCACGTACTCCCACCCATGGTCGCCCTCGCGCAGCCGCGGAGTGTCCAGCGCTCGCTCGAACGCTCCGCTCCTGTCTATCGCTCCAGCCAGGAACAGCTCGGCCACGCAGTCGATCAGCCCGCTGCCGCAGATACCCACCGGACGCACGAGCCCTACGGTGAGGACCATCGGCTCGAGCGTGTCCGGATCGATCCGTACTTGCTCGATAGCGCCAGCGGCCGCTCGCATCCCGTGCAAGATGCCCCCACCCTCGAAAGCGGGACCCGCGGAGCAGGAGCACGCCACCAGCCAATCCTTGCTGCCGAGCGCTATCTCGCCGTTCGTGCCGATGTCTATGTATAGGGAGAGCTTGTCCGACCATGGGATGCCTGCGGCGAGAAGACCCGCCACAATGTCTCCTCCCACGTAGCTCGCCGGACACGGCAGCGCCCGAAGACGCGCTTCAGGCGAACCGGGCAGCCCCAGTTCCGCCGCCCTCACCCAGGGGAAGCTTGTGGCAATGGGAACGTACGGCTCCGAGCGGATAGTCCGCGGGCTCAAGCCCAGCAACAGGTGAGTCATCACCGTGTTGCCGGCCGCCACGTAGCAGACGATGTCGGCCGTCGCCCGCCCGGAGTCGGCGATCATCTGCTCCACCAGAGAGCGAATAGATCCGATAGCCAGCGAGTGCAGGTTGGCCAGTCCATCTTCGTCGCTCGCGGCAATGATCCGAGAGATGACGTCCTCGCCGTGGGAAACCTGGGCGTTGTACTCGGACCCGTGCGCCACGATCCGGCCGTCGGCCAGATCGACTAACTGCGCCTCGATCGTGGTCGTGCCAACATCCACCGCCACAGCCAGCGCGCTTCGGGTAGTATCACCCGCCTCGATATCAACCAGCTCATGGCATCTGCCGCTGTCGACGAGCAGGGCTGTGGCCGTCCAGTCGCTGGTCCGGAGGACACTGGCGAGCTTGCGCAGCGCCGGGAGCGCCATCTCGACGTCCTTCACTCCGTGCGAGCGGCGGAGCGCTCTCGCCACCCTCCTGGCATCGCTTACGTTGTCAGCCAGGCTCGGCGGCGCCGGATCGAGCGCGCACTTCGTGACAGACGGATCGATGTCCCACCTGGGCAGGCGGATGTCGAAGTCCTCGGCCGAGAGCATGTGCCCCGCACCGCCCTGGTCTCGCCGAGGCGCAGACCCGGTCCGAGACTCGGGCGGGATACTGACGACGACGTCACCGAAGACCTCGGTGGCACAGGCAAGCACGTGACCCGCTGCGGACTGCTCCTCGGTCAGACGGGCGCTGGGCTTACTCTCAGTAGCCCCGCTCTCCACCACTATGCGGCACTTCCCACAAGTGCCGTCGCCGCCGCACGGCGCGCTCACCAGGACTTCCGCTGCCATTGCCGCACGCAGCAGATTCTCGCCATCCTTGACCTCGACGGTGATCTTGTCGGGTATGAAGGTGACCTTCGCCAATGGGTGCGCCTTCTCTCATCCGCGATCGCACCAGGTCCGGCTTCGCGAGCGCTGGGCTAGAACAGGCCGACAACTCGGCCGTGCTCGTCGATGTCGATGCTGTTGCCGGCCGGAGTGCTGGGCAGGCCCGGCATGGTCCGCATGTCGCCGCAGAGCGGGTACAGGAAGCCCGCTCCCACACTGGCGCGTATGTCCCTGATGGGAAGCCGCCAGCCAGTCGGCCGACCCTTGAGCCCCGGGTCGTGTGAGAGCGACAGGTGCGTCTTCGCCATGCACATCGGCATGTCTGAGTAGCCGAGATCGGTGTACAGCTTCACCTTCGCCTCGGCCGCCGGAAGGTAGTCCACTCCGTCCGCACCGTAGATCTTGGTGGCGATAGCTTCGATCTTCTCCTTGATGGAAGCCTCGTCGGAGTAGAGCAGACGGAAGTCGCTGGGCATGTCGCATGCCTCTACAACGGCCTCTGCGAGCTCGGCCCCACCGGCTCCGCCCTCGGCGTGCACCTTGTGGGTTACGGCGAAGTCCGCGCCCACCGCAAGGGCGCGCTCGCGGATGAACGCGTGCTCGGCTTCGGTGTCGGTCGGGAAGTGGTTGACCGCGACCACCACAGGAACGCCGAAGAGTTTCATGTTCTCGACGTGCTTCTCCAGATTGCAGACTCCCAACCCGAGGCTCTCCAGGTCCTCACTGGTCAGTCCCGGGTCCAGCGGCTTGCCAGGACGGATGTCGAAGCGGCCGGAGTGCATCTTCAGCGCACGCACGGTAGCCACGACGACGACGCAGTCGGGCTTCAGGCCTGACGCGCGGCACTTGATGTTCAGGAACTTCTCGGCTCCCATGTCGGCGCCAAAGCCCGACTCCGTGACCACGTAGTCGGCCAGAGCGAGTGCGATACGGTCCGAGATGATCGAGTTGTTGCCCTGCGCGATGTTCGCGAAGGGACCGGCGTGCACGAAGACAGGGCCGCCTTCGAGGTTCTGCAGCAGGTTGGGCTTGATGGCGTCGCGCATGAGCACCGCCATCGACCCACCGCACTTCAGATCGTCGGCCGTAACGGGCTCTCCATCGTAGGTGGTGCCTACGACTATCCGGCCCAAACGCTCACGCATGTCCGCAAGGTCCGACGCCATGGCGAGGACCGCCATCACCTCACTGGCGACGCTGATGTCGAAGCCTGTCTCTCTCGGGACGCCGTCGGCCTTGGAGCCCAGGCCCACAACGATGTTGCGCAGAGCGCGGTCGGACACGTCCACTACGCGCCGCCAGGTAACCGAGTGCGGGTCGAGATTGGCCGGGTTGCGGAAGTGCAGGTTGTTGTCGATGAACGCCGCAAGGAGGTTGTTGGCCATGCTCACAGCGTGCACATCGCCGGTGAGGTGGAGGTTGAAGTCCTCCATCGGGATCACCTGGGAGTTGCCGCCGCCAGCCGCTCCACCCTTTATGCCGAAGACGGGCCCGAGCGACGGCTGGCGGATGCATGTCGCCGCACGCTTGCCGATGTGCTTGAGCGCCTGCCCAAGACCAACGGTCGTCACCGTCTTCCCCTCGCCGAGAGGAGTCGGGTTGACCGCGGTTACATCTATGTACTTGCCCTGAGGCCTGTCGGCGAGCCGGTGCAGTACCTCTAGGGATACCTTCGCCTTGTGCCTGCCGTACAGCTCGAGCTCGTCCTCCGAGATACCTATCTCGGCGGCCACGTCCACGATCGGGCGAAGCTCGGCTGCCTGCGCGATCTCAAGATCCGACCTCATGCTCGATACACCCCCTCAAGGCTACGAGCGAACCCTTCCAAGGTAATAGGCTCAGTCTAGGAACATGACTCTCCGTCGGCCACAATCGTGCCGTGAACGGTCCTTGCCCCTCGGCAAGCTGACCGGATTCGGTGCCGAACGGATGAACGAGCCCAAAAACCGCCGCCGGAACCAGCGAACTGCACCCGCGCTCAGGAAGAGCGCTCTTCGCTGGAAGACTCCCCCCCGTCACCCCTACCCTCGCTGCCTTCCGCATCACCCTCGGCGCGCCCGGTCAGCGCCTTCCAGCGCTCTTCGCCGAGACACTCACGCGCCGAAGCGCACCACGCTACACACGTGGGCGTAGTCTCGCGCGAGACCCTCTCGCCGCACTGCCTGCACTTCGCGGACATCTCATCGGAGAACAGCTCCACGCCATGCCCGCACGAGGGGCACTTGTGCAGGCTTGTTGTGAGCATCCGCATGTCCTGCCCGGGACATCTCTGCATCTGTGGATTCGCCTCCTTCGCCGGAACCGCAGCGCCCGCACCGCTTGCGCCTGGGCTAGCCTATGCGGGCACGCCGCCCGTCCAGGGATACCTTACCCTCGGCGATGAACTGGATCGCTCGTGGGTAGATGCGATGCTCCACCTCGTGCATCTTCGCCTCGAGGGACTCGATGGTCTCATCCTCGGCGACCTCGACAGCCTCCTGCGCGATGATCGGACCCTCGTCGAACCGCTCATTCGCGAAGTGAACCGTCACGCCAGTCACCTTCACGCCGTACTCGAACGCATCCCGGATACCCGATGGTCCCGGGAAGCTCGGAAGAAGTGCCGGATGGATGTTCAGGACTCGGTTCGGGTACGCGTCAAGTACTTGCTTGCCGAGCAGGCGCATGTAGCCGGCCATCACCACAAGCTCCACATTGTGGTCCTTCATCGCCTTCAGAATCGCCTCGTTGTACGACGCGAACGTCTCGTATAGGGTGCGGTCGACCAACACGCCGGGAACCTGCGCCTTCTCCGCTCGGACAAGCCCATACGCCTCAGCGTGGTTCGAGACGACTACGGCCACCTCCGCGTCCAGGCGCCCCTCGGCGCAGGCGTCTATGATCGCCTGCAGATTCGTGCCGCTGCCCGAGATGAGCACACCCAGCCGGAGCTTGTGACCGTCACCCATAGAGGACACCTCCAGCGCCATCGACTACCTCGCCTACTTCCACCACGGACTCGCCTGCGGCTCTTAGCGCAGCTGCTACCCCAGCCGCCTCGGCCGCGCCCACCACGAGCATGAACCCTATACCCATGTTGAAGGTGCGCAGCATCTCCTCGTCGCCGAGGCCCGCCGCAGCCTGCACAACTCTGAACACGGCGGGAACGGGCCAGGAACCGGACGCGACACGCGCGGCGCGGCCCTCCGGCAGCACCCTAGCCAGGTTCTCAGTGATCCCGCCTCCGGTGATGTGGGCCATGCCCTTCACGTGGAACTCCTCGGCCAGAGCAAGTACGGGCCGCACGTAGATGCGAGTCGGCTCGAGCAGCGTATCGCCCAGCGTCGCGCCTTCCAGGTCGATCCTCTGCACCAGCAGTTCTTCTTCGTGTCCGTCCACAAGAACACGCCGCACCAGGGAGAAGCCGTTGGAGTGCAGGCCTGAGGAGGCGAGTCCCAAGATGACATCGCCCGGGACGATATCGCGCCCGTCGATCACTCGCGCCCGCTCGACGAGACCAACGCAGAATCCTGCGAGGTCGTAGTCGTCGGCGGGCATGACACCCGGGTGCTCTGCCGTCTCGCCGCCGATGAGCGCGCACCCCGCCCTCCGGCAACCCTCGGCGATACCACCCACGACCGACCCGACACGCTCGGCCTCGAGCTTCCCTACCGACATGTAGTCGAGGAAAAACAGCGGCTCCGCGCCGGAAACGAGGATGTCGTTAGCGCACATGGCGACGAGGTCGATCCCCACGGTGTCGTGTCTGTTCAGGAGCTGCGCCACCTTGAGCTTAGTGCCGACTCCATCGGTGGCCGATACGAGCACTGGGTCTTGCATGCCCTTCGCGGCGGCCAGCGAGAACAAGCCGCCAAACCCGCCGATATCGCCGATGACCTCACGGCGATAGGTGGACCTTACGGCGTCGCGCATGCTCTCGACGGCGCGGGCGCCCTCATCGATGTCGACACCGGCGTCGCGATAGGAGACGGGCTGCCTGTCGTCCGAGTGAGACGTCATGGGGAGCAGCGCCTCAGCCGTCGACTGGCGTCGCGGTCTTCTCCAGCGCAAGCTTGCCGCGCCGTACGGCCTCGGGGATGTCGATGGGGTAGTGGCCGTCGAAGCACGCCATGCAGAAGTCCGCGGCCTCGCGCCCGGTGGACTCCACCATGTCCTCGACGGACAGATAGGCCAGGGAATCTGCGCCGATGTACTCCCTCACCTTCTCCACTGTCCCGCTCGCGGCGATGAGCTGCTCCTGGGTGTCGGTGTCGATCCCGTAGAAGCAGGGCCAGCTCACGGGCGGAGATGTTATGCGCGTGTGCACCTCGGCCGCTCCACCCTCACGCAACAGCGCAACCAGCTTGCGCGAGGTGTTTCCGCGCACAATGGAGTCGTCGACCACCACGAGTCGCCTGCCCTCGATGATGTGCCGCAGAGGATTCAGCTTCAGCCGGATGCCCTGCTGCCTGAGGGACTGCGTGGGGCTGATGAAGGTCCTGCCCACGTAGCGGTTCTTCACCAGGCCCTCGCCGAAAGGCACCCCGCTCTCCTGAGCGTAGCCCACCGCGGCGGGCACGCCCGAGTCGGGCACACCGATCACCAGGTCGGCCTGTGCAGGGGAGGAACGCGCGAGTGCAGCGCCCATACGCCTGCGGGCCTCGTAGAGGTTGCAGTCGTAGAGCAGGCTGTCCGGGCGCGCAAAGTAGATGAACTCGAACATGCAGAGCGAGGGCTTCTCGGCTGGCACGGCCTGTTCGGCGGTGAGACCTTCAGCCACGACCTTGATGACCTCTCCGGGAGCGACGTCTCGCTCGTAGGTGGCACCGACGATGTCCAGCGCGCATGTCTCGGACGCCACCACCCATCCGCCCGATCCGAGACGGCCGAGTACGAGGGGCCGCACGCCGTAGGGATCGCGGAACGCGTACAGCGCGTCCTCGGTCATGAGCACCACGGAGTACGCGCCTCGCACGAGCCGCATGGCCTCCCGGATACCCTCTCTCAGGCTGTTGTGCTCCTGCGTGAAGTGGTCGACGAGGTTGGCTATCACCTCGGAGTCGGTCGTGGAACGGAACTGCCAGCCATTGCCCTTGAGGTGCTCTCGCAACTCAACGGTGTTCACGAGGTTCCCGTTGTGGGCGATAGCGATGGTGGTCGAGCCGATGGCCGAGAGCATCGGCTGCGAGTTCTCCCACGATGACGAGGTCCCCGTTGTTGAGTATCGCGTGTGCCCGATCGCCACGTGGCCCTCTAGGGACGCGAGGTCTGACTCCTTGAACACCTGAGGCACGAGGCCGAGGTTCTTCGTGACGGTGAGGGTGTGTCCGTCCCCGACCGCAATACCGGCCGACTCTTGTCCGCGATGCTGGAGAGCGTGGAGTCCGAAGTAGGTGAGCCGTCCGACGTCCTCACCCGGCGCGAATATGCCGAATACCCCGCACGCCTCTTCTGGGCGATCGGGCCATTCCGCGATGGCTCCGCCGGCGCGGTTCGCCGAGGTGCTCATAGGGGGCATCGGCCTCTCGGGCACATGGTCACTCGGACCAGCGTAGGATAGCACGCACAACCTCGGCCGAGGCTGATGGGGCTTCGGGGGAAGCCGGCTGGAGCGAAAGCGGGGCCAGCGACACCGGCGGGGCCAGCGACACCTACAGGCGTCGCACGATGAC
>CAZWGV010000009.1:20230-44537 GCA_964633595.1 uncultured Coriobacteriaceae bacterium
GCGGGGCCAGCGACACCGGCGGGGCCAGCGACACCTACAGGCGTCGCACGATGACGGTGCGCGTGTCCGGGAGCACGCCCCGCTCACCGGCGAAGTGGAAGCGGTAGTACATGGCGCGCCTGATGACGAATGGCACTGTAAACGAGCCGGACCATCCCAGCCTGATCGTCTTCACGTGGCTCCAGCGCCGACCGTCATTGGACTGGTATACACGGACGCGCCGGTAGCGCAGGCGAGATCCCCGCAGCGACTCGCGTAGCACCAGTGAGAACTTCACCAGAGTACCGGCGGGCACGACGGTTCGGCTCATCTTCAGGCCGAGCACACCTGGTATCCGCTCGATGAACCTGGACTGCCCCAGCGAGACGCTCGCGCCCGGGAGCACCTCGATGTCTTGCGATCGATACAGGTACCGCTCGCCGGGATACCAGAATGGACGCAGATACGGGGTACCCGCCGCTGGGGCCAGGAGGAGCCTGTACTTGCCGGGAAGCAGCGCATCGCACCGGTAGACGACCCCTGTCGACTCGTAGGCCTCCACGGGAAGCCAGCGGTCGAGGGTGTCGGAGTACCTGTACACCGTCTGCGTCTCGTACCCCTTGAGCGGCCTGCCCATCGGATCCAACAGCGTCCCAGTGATCGTCCCGCCGGGCCCTAGCGTGGCATCGACACCCTCTGTCGGAGCCCCGGCCGTCACGGTAACGTCCCTGGCCTCGGCCGCCGTAGGAGCATCCGGCATGTACTGGAAGGCGTACCCGCGGCCGAGCGGATCGCTCACCCTGAGCTTGTAGGTCTGCCCCGTGAGTACGTGAAGCTCGTAGCGGCCATCGGCGTTCGTATGGACGGGGACCGTGAACTGTACGAAGTCCTTGGCGGTATCCGACCATACCAGCGCGATCACCGCCGCCCCCTCGACAGGCAGCCCAGACAGGCCCACGACACGTCCCGTGATGGCGGTATCGGTCTCCTCGAGAGCACGGACCGGCGCCGAGGTGGACAGGGCCTGGGGCCTTTGTATCCCGGCAGGAACCGCAGGCTCTGCAAGGGCAGGGGGCACGGCGCAGCCCAGAACCAGGATGAGGCTCGTGGCGAGGATCAACACGCGTCTTGCGCCGGATGCGGGCGATGTAGTGCGAGACATACCTTCTCCGGGCTCCTGGACGACCGAGGTCCGTCGCGCCGCAGACCAGGTCGCATGCGATGCGACGTTGCCCAGTGTAGCGGCTCGATGCGGCATGCGCACGGCTCGACTCTCACCCGCAGGTCAGCCCAGCGGTGTTCGCTCCCCGTGCACCAGCCGCTCAAGCGTAGGTTCGTAGGCTGCCGCCAGATCGGTCAGCGCCACGTCGGCCATGCCATGGATGACGAGCCGTTCGCCGCCCACCGTCCCGATCACCGAGTAGGGTGTGCGGTGCTTGAGCGCCAGAGCTACCAGATCCTCTACTCGATCCTCGGCGCAACTGACAACGATGCGAGACTGCGTCTCCGAGAACAGCGAAGCGACCGGTTCGCAGCCGTCGTCCAGCACCACTTCGGCCCCCACGCGCCCGGCGACACAGCTCTCCGCCAGAGTGACAGCCAGGCCTCCCTCCGAGCAGTCGTGAGCGCTGTTGACCACACTCGTACGGACCGCCTCTCGAACGACCTTCTGCACGGCGATCTCGAGCTCCAGGTCGATAGATGGCGGCCTGCCGGACACTATCCCGTGCATCACCCTCAGGTACTCGGAGCCGCCGAGTTCCTCGGCGGTCTCCCCGACAAGAACGATGACGTCGCCTTCCTGCTTGAACGCCGCAGTCACGGAGCGGGACACATCGTCTACGAGCCCCAGCAGCCCCACGGTGGGCGTGGGGTGTATCGCCTGCCCGAAGGACTCGTTGTAGAAGCTGACGTTGCCGGATACAACCGGCACACCGAAGGTGCGACAGGCGTCCGCCAGCCCACGAACTGCCTCGTGAAACGTCCAGAAGACCTCAGGCTTCTCCGGATTGCCGAAGTTGAGGCAGTCCGTGACGGCCGCCGGCTCTCCCCCGACACAGGCGACGTTGCGGGCCGCCTCGGCAACAGCTATCTGCGCCCCGCAGTAGGGGTCCAGGTAACAGTAGCGACCGTTGCAGTCAGTCGAGACTGCGATGCCTCTCGCTGAGACCTCACCCCTGCCGGCCTCACCGATGCGCAGGACGGCGGCGTCCGAGCCGGGGAGCACCATGGTGCCCAGCATCACCTGATGGTCATACTGCTCCCAGATCCAACGGCGCGAGCAGATGTTCGGGCTGGCGAGGACGGCTAGCAGGGCTTCGGACAACCCGGCCATGTCTTCGGGGTGCTCAAGGGTCATCGGATCGAACGTCTGCACATCGTCAAGGTAGGCGGGCCTGCGCTTCTCGGGATCGTAGACTGGGGCGTCGTGGGCGAGCGTGGCGGCAGGCATATCCGCCACCACTTCGTCGCCCTCGCGCACGACGAACCTGCCCGTGTCGGTCACCTCACCGATCACGGTGGAGCGCAGCCCCCACTTGTCACATACCGCGCGCGCAGCCTCCAGGTTCTCAGGCATGACTACGGCGAGCATCCTCTCCTGGCTCTCCGAGACCATGATCTCGAACGCCTTCATGTTCTCCTCGCGCTGGGGCACCTTGGTGACGTCGATGTCGAGACCCACTCCCCCGCGCGACGCCATCTCGGAGGCCGAGCTGGTGAGTCCCGCAGCGCCGAGGTCGCCAAGCGCCACCAGCAGCTTGGCGCTCAGCAGTTCTAGGCACGCCTCGATAAGCAGCTTTTCGGTGAAGGGGTCGCCCACCTGGACCGAGGGGCGCTTCTCCTTGGCCCGCTCATCGAACTCCTGACTCGCAAGAACGCTCGCGCCTCCTATGCCGTCGCGGCCGGTGGTGGAACCGATGAGGAGCAGCAGGTTCCCGGGGCCTGCTGCCACCGCGAGAGTGAGGTCCTCCTCGCGCATGAGGCCGACGGCCATGGCGTTGATGAGGCAGTTCCCCTCGTAAGCGTCCTCGAAGTACACTTCGCCGCCGACCGTCGGGACACCGAGGCAGTTGCCGTACCCGCCGATGCCCGCCACAGCGCCCTCGAAGAGGTAGCGCTGCCTGGCCTTCTCCAAAGAGCCGAATCGCAGCGAGTCGAGCGATGCTATCGGTCGCGCTCCCATCGTGAAGATGTCGCGAATGATGCCCCCGACCCCTGTGGCGGCTCCCTGGTAGGGTTCGATGGCCGACGGGTGGTTGTGCGACTCCATCTTGAAGGCCACGGCCCAGCCCTCGCCGACCGATACGACTCCCGCGTTCTCGCCGGGTCCCTGAAGGACGTACGGGCCCTCGGTGGGGAGCATCTTCAGCGCCTTCTTGGAGTGCTTGTAGCTGCAGTGCTCGCTCCACATTAGCGAGTACATGAAGAGCTCGGTCACCGTGGGCTCGCGCCCGAGTATCCCCTTGATCTTCTCGTTCTCCTCGGCGGTCAGCCCGAGTTCGGCGTAGAGCTCGGCCATGCGCTACTCCTCACTCGCCAGAGCTTCGGGGTTGCCGAAAGCCGCAGTCGCCGAGCGTGCGGCTGCGTTCGCCCCCACCGCGTGCGCGCCGCCCCTCTTGCACGCGCGTGGGCTCCTCGGCGACACGACGAGCAGCAAGTAGGCAACGTCGACCAGGGCCAGTAGGGGTACAGACGCGAGTGTCATCCGATCGGCCAGTGTGACTTCGGGCCCAACGTAGCCTGCCGCCGCTACCAGCAGAAAGAGGACTTGTGGCACCAGCCACACGAGTCTGCCTCGCACTGGCCCGCCCACGAAGTGCGACCGTGGCCGAGCGAGCACGTCGGCGATCACCACGAGTGCCGCCAGTACCAGACTCCACCTCAGGAGGCCCATTGCCAACGACGCCGTGTTGGACAGGTCCGCCCCCGCCATCAGCCCCCCACCTCGGCCAGACGTCGCGCGATGGACGTGAAGAACGCCACGCCGTCTGTTCCGCCAGTGAGCGGATCGACCACCCGCTCGGGATGAGGCATCAGCCCGAACACATTGCCGCTCTCGTTGCAGATGCCGGCGATGTCGTCCAGCGCTCCGTTGGGAGCGCTGCCTGCCTCCGCGCTCGAGCCATCCTCCTCGCAGTAGCGCAAGACCACTTGACCGTTGGCCTCGAGTCGACGCAGGGTATCCGGGTCGCAGATGTAGTTGCCTTCGTTGTGGTTGATGGGCACTCGGAGCACCGTACCTTCTGGCGCGTCGAGCCAGGCACAGCGGCTGTCCTCCACGCGGAGATACGTCGGCCTGCAGAGGAACTTCAGCCCGATGTTGCGCAGCAGGGCACCTGGGAGGAGGTGGGCTTCGGTGAGTATCTGGAACCCGTTGCAGATGCCCAGAACGGGGCCGCCGCGCTCGGCGAACCGGATGACCTCGGACATCACCGGGCTGAATCGGGCCACCGCTCCGCATCGAAGGTAGTCGCCGTAGCTAAACCCGCCGGGAAGAACTACGGCATCGAGGCCGGACAGGTCTGTCGCGCCGTGCCAGACGTAGTGGGCCTCGAAGCCAACGTACCTAGCCGCATGCACAACGTCCTGCTCGCAGTTCGAGCCCGGGAAGACGACCACGCCGAACCGCATGGACTAGCCTCCCCCCGAGCTTTCGATGCGGTAGTTCTCGATCACCGGATTGGCCAGCAGCTTGTCGCACATCTCCGTGACGCGGGAGAGCTCGTCGGGACCGTCGGCCACATCGAGAAGTATGTACTTGCCGATCTTCACGTCCT
Source organism: uncultured Coriobacteriaceae bacterium (assembly GCA_964633595.1). GTDB lineage: Bacteria > Actinomycetota > Coriobacteriia > Anaerosomatales > CAZWGV01 > CAZWGV01. The sequence continues at coordinate 24,988 of CAZWGV010000009.1, forward strand.
GGACCTCATCGTAGCCGAGGTTCACGAGCGCGCGTTGAGCAGTGGCCCCGGGTGGGTCGAATATCCCCTGCTTGAAGGTGACGAAGATCTCGTAGCGAGCCATCCCTCACTGACCTCCCGTTCTTGGACCGCCATCCTCAACTGCAGCTTCGCGTCTGCTCTCGCGAGCCAGCCGCCGGATGGAGGCGCGCCCGGCGAGTGCCAGGAGCATGCCCGCGATCCAGGCGAGTATGCCGCTCCACGCCAGCAAGGGGAGAGACGGGCTGTTCGAGTGCGCCACCGCAGGAGAGGCGACCTGTGGGTAGCTGAGGAGGAAGCACCCGATGCCGATCACCGCCAGACCGAGTCCGAGACGAACGAGCAGCAGCCCACGTTTGGCGGTGGACCGCGCTCCGCTCTTTGAGCCAGGCGAACTCACCTGCGACCGGCACTCCTCCCGTCCTCTTTGGCCGCCTCCATCGCCTCTCGGCGCGCCTTCCTGATCTTGGTGAAGTCGAGCGTGATCGCTCCTGCAATGGCACCCAACTCGACGGCCAGGAGGATCCTCATGACTCCCGCGTTCTCTCGTGCCAGGGGAGTGAACGCGAGTACCACACAGACGAGCGCCACCCCCATGAATACCCACCAGAGCCGGCGCCACTTGCGCTCCTCGGCGCTGCGCGGGGCCAGGAGCGAGCGGCTGGGTTCGTTCGCCTTCGCCTTAGGTGTGCCGGCCGAGTCGCCCACCTGACGCTTTGGCTTCGCGGCCGAGGCGCTCCGGCGCGTGCTGCCGACCTTCGCGCCTCTCTGGTACCTGGGATTCGTCGGACTCCGGCGCGCCATTCCTATCCCTCGACCGACTCCACGATCGACTCCGGCTCGAAACGGCTGCCGGTCAGAGCTTCGTACGCCTGAACGTACTTCTCGGATGTCTTGGCCACCACGTCCTCGGGCAATCGGGGCGGCGGCGGCGACTTGTCCCAGCCCGTGCCCTCGAGCCAGTCGCGCACGTACTGCTTGTCGAAGGATGGCTGGCCGTGACCGGGCTCGTAGCTGTCGGACGGCCAGAAGCGGGACGAGTCGGGCGTGAGGACTTCATCGATCAGCGTGAGTTCGCCGTCCACCTCGCCGAACTCGAACTTGGTATCCGCGATGATGATCCCGCGCTCCGCCGCGTGTTCCCGAGCCGCCGAGTACAGAGCCACCGAAGCGTCGCGCAGGCGTGCGGCCGTCTCATCTCCGACTATCTCGGTCATCCGCTCGTAGCTGATGTTCTCGTCATGCTCGCCGATCTCCGCCTTGGTCGACGGAGTGAAGAGCGGGTCGTCGAGGCGGTCGGACTCGGTGAGCCCTGAGGGCAGCGGCTGTCCGCATACCGTGCCAGCCTGCCGGTACTCGGCCCAGCCTGAGCCAGCCAGATACCCTCGTACGATGCACTCCACCGGGTAGACTCGAGCCTTCTTCACTAGCATCGAGCGGCCGCGTAGAGCGTCTGCGTGCGCCGCGAACTCCTCGGGCAAAGCGGCAACATCTGTCGACAGGAGGTGGTTTGGAACCACACCCCCGAGCAGGTCGAACCAGAACAGCGAGAGCTTGGTGAGCACCTCGCCCTTGTACGGGATAGGATCCGGAAGCACGACGTCGAACGCGGAGATGCGATCGGTGGCAACTATGAGGAGCTGGTCGCCAAGATCGTAGATGTCACGGACCTTCCCCTGTGCGTCGGGGCGCAGCTCAAAGGGTGTGTTCGGCATAGCACAACAGTCCTCTCGGTCGTTGTCGAACAGGGGCGTCAACGCTCTGGTAGCCCAGGAGCGTCGTCGCTGGGCGCCATTGTAGGTGAAAGGCCGGAAGCTAGTAAGGCCGACTTCGAACCCCCCGCTAGGGGTTGGGAAACGCTGCTGCGCGTCCACCAAGCGGGTGCGAACGATCGGGCTGGACGTCTCCGCTTGCCGCGGGCCAGCTTCCTACGAGAACACCAAAGCCAAGCCTGTGAGTCCGTGTATCGCTCCGAGGACTACGAGGGCGAAGCCTAGTCGACGATGCCAGGTCAGGTGGTGCTTTCCGAATCGGATCTTCCGGAGCCCCACCAGTACTTCGAGCACCAGCAGCACAAAGAGGAAAGCCCCGCCTATGGCGGACATCTGCAGACTGACTGTTACCGATGGAAGCATCGTCCCTCCCAACAAGAGGAGCGTGATGTCTCCAGCGCCGATGCCCTGGCAGGCTTCGGTGTCTGGGCTGTCGCCTGTTCGATTCCCCACCGCCTGAGAGGGAAAACCCGCTCTCCCTGCTGTCGTCGCGGATCGCGACGACAGCAGGGCACGGCTAGCGATACACGAAGGACCTACGCAGCGCGCGCCAGACCCGAGCGGAAGCGCCGCAGCAGAAGCGAGTTCGTCACCACGCTCACACTGGAGAGTGCCATCGCGACACCTGCGAGCCACGGTGCGGGCGAGAGCAGTCCGACCGCCGCAACTGGTATGAGCAGCGAGTTGTAGCCGAGCGCCCACACGAAGTTCTGGCGGATCTTTCGCATCGTGGCCCGCGAGAGCTCCACCGCCGTGACGACATCCCGCAGGTCGTTGCGTATGAGCACGATCCCGCCGGTCTCCATCGCCACGTCGGTCCCGGCGCCCATGGCGATTCCGACGTCGGCCTGCGCTAGTGCCGGCGTGTCGTTGATGCCATCGCCGACCATGGCCGTCAGCAGTCCGCGACCCTGGAGAGACGCGACTTCCTCGGCCTTGTGCTCCGGGAGGACCTCGGCCATGACGTGATCGGCCGGGATGCCCGCGTGCCTGGCTATTGCCTCGGCGGTCCGACGATTGTCGCCGGTGAGCATGTACGCCGAAGCACCCAGACCTTGGAGCGCCCCGACCGCCGCCGCCGAGTCCTCCTTGAGCGTGTCGGCCACAGCGATGATGCCCGCCAAGGAGCCGCCGACGGCCACGAGCATTGCCGTCTTGCCCTCGTCCTCGAGTTCGCGCAGCCGCATCTCCAGCGGACTGGTGTCCACGCCATCGCGCTCCATGAGCTTCCGGTTCCCAAGCGCAACCCGCTGACCTGCGACCGAACCCTCAACCCCGTGTCCGGGAACCGCGACGAAGTCCGCCGCGTCGCTGAGTTCGAGGCCCTCCTGCTTCACGCGGGCCACGATCGCTTCCGCGAGCGGATGCTCGCTTCCTCTCTCCAGCGACGCCGCGAGCACCAAGAGCGTGGTCTCGTCTGTGCCTTCGGCCGGCATTACATCCGTCACCTCAGGGGCGCCCTTGGTCAGCGTACCGGTCTTGTCGAACACGACTGCCTGCAGGCGATACGAGGTCTCGAGGGCCTCGCCGCTCTTGATCAGGATCCCATTCTCGGCGCCCTTGCCGGTCCCCACCATGATCGCTGTCGGCGTAGCGAGACCGAGCGCGCACGGGCAGGCAATGACCACCACAGATGTCGCAGCGAGAAGAGCAGCCACGAACCAGCCGTTCATTCCTGCCGAATCCAGGATCGGCCGGAAGATGACCGCAGCGTCGGTTGCCATCGGCATGTCACCGTAGATGGCCGGCCCGGCGAAGTACCAGAACAAGAACGTGGTCGCCGAGAAGCCGAGTACCAGTGGAACGAATACCGCCGAGATCCTGTCAGCGAACCTCTGCACCGGCGCCTTTGAGCCCTGCGCCTCTTCGACCAGGCGGATGATCTGGGCGAGTGCCGTATCCGCCCCGACCTTAGTGGCCCTGAAACGGAAACTGCCGAGCTTGTTAATGGTCGCCCCGATAACTGTGTCACCTGGGTTCTTCTCAACGGGGATGCTCTCCCCTGTGAGCATCGACTCGTCGACCGACGAGCGCCCTTCGGCGACGACTCCGTCCACCGGCACCTTCTCGCCGGGCCTGACCACCACGATGTCGCCAACGACAACCTGCTCGACGGGAACGTCTACCTCCTCGTCGCCGCGGACCACCCGCGCGGTCTTGGGCGCGAGCCCCATCAGTTTCTTGATGGCGTCCGAGGTCCGGCCCTTCGCGCGGGCCTCCAGCAGCTTGCCCAACAGGACGAATGTTATTAGCAGGGCAGACGTTTCAAAGAACACCGGCTCCATGGAGAGGGAGGGGATGAACGTCGCGGCCACGGAGTAGAAGTACGCCGCTGAAGTCCCTATCGCGATGAGTGTGTCCATGTTCCCGGTGCGACGCTTGAGTGCGTGCCAGAATCCGCGATAGAAGCGTGCTCCGGCAAAGAACTGCACTGGCGTAGCCAGTACGAACATCACGTACTTCGCCGTCATCATAGGCAGCATTTCCATGAACGGCGGGACCATCGAGATCAGAAGCAGCGGCACAGACAACACCAGCCCGAAAAGGAACAGGCCTCGGGTGCGGCGGTACTCTCGCTCCTGAGCTTGCCGCTGGACATCAGTCCCGCTCGCGACGGCTCCGGGCTGCTCGGCCTTCAGGGCAGCCCCGTATCCGACCGACTTCACCGCACCGATGATCTCGTTCGGGCCCAGTACAGAGGGGTCGAACTCGACCGTCGCGGTCTCCGTCGCCAGATTGACCGAGGCGCTGCTCACGCCCTCGAGCCTGGACAGCGTCTTCTCAACAACCGCCGAGCAAGAGGCGCACGTCATGCCGGAGACGATCAGGGTCAGCTTGCCCAGGGAAGCCGTGGGCTCTCCCGAGCGCGCAGCTGCCTCACTCATAGGCATCGCGCCGTACCCGGCGCCCTCGACCGCGCTGGCGATCTCGTCAACGGTCAGGGCACTCGGATCGAATCGCACGTTGAGCTTCTCGGCAGCCAGGTTGACGGCGGCCCTATCGATGCCTGCCATCCTGTCCAGCGTCTTCTCGATGACCGCCGCGCACGAAGCGCATGTCATGCCGGTCACAGCGAAGACGGCGTCGACCTGCTCAGAGCCTACGGGAGCGTCGACCGGCTCAGCGCCATCCGGGCTATCGCCTTCCGCCTCAGTGTCCTCGGCAACCTCCCGTGTCGGCTCGACGACGCCAACTTCAGCGTCAGCCGGGGGGTGATTCTCGGTATGTGTGGTGGCCATCATGGCCTCCTCATCAGTTCGTCCCATCGATGCCCTCGCCTACTCAACCACGATCTTGCCAAAGACCATCTGCATACCGCAGTAGAACTGGTATTCGCCGGGCTCGAGAGCCGGGAGGGTGATCGTCTTCGGTCCTGCAGTCAGATCCTCGAACACCTGGAAGTCGGGGAAGACCACCTGGGCCAGGCACCCCGAGGCTTGGCCGAAGGATATCTCCATCGGCACGCCGGCCTTCGCGCGAACGACGTTGGGGGAGTAGCCGCCCGAAGAGGTGTCGATCGCTATGCGCTGCACGTCGCCCGCCACCTCCGTCGAGCCCTCGACAGGCTCGCTGGAACCCCCTCCGCAACAAGCGCATCCGGCCGAGGCGGGATCTCCCGCAGCCCCATTGGGCGAGCCAGCCTGGAAGGTACCGAAGCCTCCGTCGCTGCCGGACCCGCTCGAACTCCCGCCCGTGCGAGAGACCGCGTAGCCGTACGAGGCGAAGAATGCCACTATCACCAGCATGGCCAGTACGCCCAGGCGCGTGGCCCTTTCTGAACTGCTCCTTGCTATCGCCATCGTAGATCCTCTTCTCTCCGGGCCCTCGCAGGGCCGTTTATTCTTGCGCTTCGCCGCGCTCAGCAGGGCGGCGCTATCTGAACATCCCTCCCAAGGAGAGTCCCACCAGCACTGCCGCGCCTATCGCGACGGCGCCTACGATGATCTCCTCCCGAGTAAGGCCGAATGGCAGCGCGGTCGCAGGGTTCTTGCCCAGCTTGGCGGCCGAACTGGCCGAACCGCTCTTGGCTCCTCGGCTCGACGCTCCGCCCAGCTCGGCAAGGCTGCGCCGGCGCCGGAGCACGAAGCCGCCAAGAGCGATCGCCGCTCCGATCGCGAACACGCCTACCGGTGAGGTGGCCGTTCCGCCTCCCCCTATGAGAAGCCGGCCAGCCATCATGCCCATGCCGCAAGTCAGCGTGTACGCTCCGGCCCTGGCGGCCGGAAGATCCACGACTGTGATCCCGAACGGCGTCAGGTTCGCAAGCACACCGAGCTGCGGTATCGCAAGCTGATCCGAGCAGGCGTTGTCCTCGCGCCGCTCAACGACGAGCCTGACAGGCCGGTCAGCGGGCACGGCGAGTGCCTCGGGGATGAACCTCACGTTCTCAATGACGAGCGGCACCTCCACGACCCCATCCGCGCCCTCGGCATATTGCGACGTGGGGGCAGGCCCGCCAAGAACTGCCTGCTTTACGCTCTGGAACGTGACTGGGGAGCCCACGATCATCGAGCCTCTGTTCAGCATCACGAGGCCCAGGCCGATGATCACCAGCGCCGCGACGAGATTCATCGCCTGCTTTGCCCTGGCGCCAAGAGCACCCGCGACGGCCCCGAAGCCCAGCATCAGGGGCATGGTCCCGAGTCCGAAACCGAGCATCGCCATCGCCCCAGCCGTAGCCGAGCCAGCCCCAGCGGCCGCAAGCTGCGCAGTCTGCAGCGGCCCGCACGGCATGAGACCGGTGAGAGCCCCGAATGTAACGGGAGTCGCGATGTGCGCCTCGCCCGATGCCGACTCGGCCGCGGCCTTCTTGCGCGTGCGTGACAGCGCGCTGACCAGGAACTTGGGCGGCCTGAGCGAGAACCGGTTGAGTGCCGGAAAGCGCCCGGTCATGTTCAGGCCCAGCAGTATCATGAAGGCGCCCGCGAATAGCGTGACCCATCCGCGCAGACCGGTCAGGTTCAACGCAGCGCCCAAGGCACCCAGACCAAGCCCTACTAGCACGTAGCTCGAGATCTTCGCGCCCTGGTAGGCGAAGTGGGGGAGCAGCCGCCTGCCGAGCGGTCCCTCGCTCCCATCCTTCACGGCGTATGTGAGGACCATCGTCCCGCACATGGCCACGCAATGGACGCTGGTGATAAGTCCGATGCCGAGCATCGTGACGAAGATATCCACGCATTCCTCCGTTCCCATCCACGCCGGTCACGCCTTGTGGCGATCCTGTCGACCGTCGTGCTCGGCCCTAACATCGTACGCGAGGCCGAGAGCCAGTACTCGCCGCGCTGGCGCCCAGATGGGGAAGCCAGTGGCGCCGAGGCAGGTGTCGGACCGCCGCAGCCCTCGCGGCGATCCCGGGAACGGGTGTCAGATGCGTATTCGCGTGCCCTTGAGGTCGACAGGACTGTCGACCGGGACATCCCTCAGCAGGGCACGCGATGGAGCGCCGACCACCAGGAACAGCATCACCAGGACCGAGAGCACGGATGTTCCGTGCTGCATTGGGATGCCGAACACGGCGGTGCCGGCGTCTGAGGATGAGCCAGCTGACATGGTCGAGTGCCCGCAATGCCCGATGGGCATCATGTTCAGCGAGCAGGCCGCCTCACAGCCGACGATAGACAGCATGGGCGCAACAGTGACCGCGACGAGTGCCGCAGCCAGCAGTAACGCCATCCTGTTCCGATTGTCAGCCCTGATCGTCATGTGGCTCCCTGCACACGTGTAGCTGCCGAGATAGTGCAAACCACGTGCCGAGATGAGATCTAGTGATCCTCAGCACTGAGCTGGCCGATCTCCCTCACGACGAGCGGGAACCCCTCCAGAGCGCGCGGGAGCATTCTCACCGCCGCCGCACGCACGTGCGAAACGCCGACGACGATGGCTGTCCGGCCGCTCTCGTCTGAACCGATGCCGATCGAGACGACTCCCTCCATCGACATCAGTCGCTCCTCGTGGCGTGACCTGACCCTCGACGCACGGTCGCGTTCTTCCGGAGGCAGCATCTCGGTGACGCCCTCATCCATGGCCTCAGGGAGCTTCTCGCCCCGAGACACCTTTCTCCTAGACTTGGTCATAGCGTCACGTCCATCGCCTCGAAGACATGCTCCACGCGGTTGATCAACGTCGTGCGCTCGCTTCCCGCGAACAGCAGGCCAACCATACGCCCCTCTGCGTCCAGCACCGCCGACCCGCTGTCGCCGCCCCGACTCATGGAACCCGCCATAACCTGGTCGGCGAAGCGCGCCCACCCGGGACCGTATTGCACATCAGCGGTCACATCTACTTGAAGTATCTCCCCCTCCGTGACCCCGGTCGTGCGCCCGCTCTTCCGAATGCGGGCACCCAACTCGGCCACCCCGACTCCCAAGATCGTTCCCAGACCTATCAGTTCGGGGGTGACCACCGCTGGATCGATCGGCCGAGCGGTTGCCGCGTCGACCAGGTTCTCAGCCACCCGCTCGCTCACCACACGCATCCGCGCTGAACTCCCCAGAAGGCGAGCCACGGAGTTGAGGGCCCCTGCCACCGCCCTGGCCGCCCCGCACCCGCTCTCCTGCTCCGCCATCAGGATCGGGAAGAAGGCCGCCAGGGTGGCGACGCGATCGTCGGGGTCCACCCCTCCGTCAGCAGGCCCGGGCTGGAGGACAGGGTCGCCTATCTCGGCCGATCCAGTATTCGCGAGTACGTGGTTGTTCGAGAGGATGAACACTTCATCGCCCCTGCGCACCAGGCAGCCAAGGGTGCCGGCGGTGATGTCGCGGTGGCCTACACTCGAGCCTCCAGGCGCTGGCCTGGTCCTCTCGGTAGGCACCTGAAGGGCCGAGAACCTGCCGGTCGCGATCACGTCGGTAGGGACTCCGGCCAATTCAGGCGGGACCGCGTCCGCGTCGCTCAGCTCGACCCGGGGCACCTTCCTTGTGACCGAGCAGACCACGCTGAGCGCGCCGGTGCGCTCCCCGCGCACTTCCTTGTAGCCTACTCCCGTGGCCACCACGTTCGGCCGAGACATCAGTTCCTCGCGCGCTAGTCGCAGTGCTTCCTTCACATCGCCGAGCGGTGGAGTCATCGTGGCTCCCGAGTACAAAGATGGGCTCCACAAGAGAGTACCCCTCAAGGGTTCCATCGAAGGCGTACGATGCCAGGGTCGGGAAGTCGCGGCAGCAAGGGGCTCTACTGATGCTCGGCGGCGTAGTATTCGTGAGCGGTGCGTGCCTGATGGGACTCGAGGTGGTAGCTGCCCGAGTCCTCGCGCCGGCGCTCGGCAACTCCGTCTTCGTGTGGGGAAGCGTCATCTCAACGGTCCTTGTCGCCCTGAGCATCGGTTACTGGATCGGCGGACATGTCGCCGACAAGTTCGATCCACTGCGCACTCTGCCCGCCGCGATAGCCGGGAGCGGTCTGCTCACCGTGATCGTCCCCACGCTTGCCGTCTCGGTCCTTCCTTCCGCAGCCGAGTTGGGCCCCCGGGCGGGATCGCTCCTCGCCTCGGCCGCTATCTTCTTCGCTCCAGCACTCCTGCTGGCAACGGTCTCACCCATGGCCATACGCATCGCGGCCTCCGGCGGCCTGGAGAGGATAGGGCGCTCGGCCGGGACCCTCTACGCGGTTTCCACGGCTGGAAGCGTCGTCGGGACCCTCGCCACTGCCTTCTGGCTGATCCCGCTCCTCAACCTGGAGAGGCTCATCGTCGCTGTCGGCTTCACCCTCTTCGCTACCGCCAGCTTCGCCAGCGGCCTGGTCTACGTCTACCGGCGACGCCCTGGCGGGCTTGCGGCACCGAGCGTGCGGGTTCGGCGGGTCCTGACCCTCAGTACCGCCGCGGCGACCGTGCTGGGAGTGGTCATCGGTGTCTTCACGCTCGCGTCTGCGGCGTCCTCACCGGCCCTAGTGCCCGCGGGCGAGCGAATCCTCTTCCGAAAGGACACCCACTATCATCGCGTGATCGTGACCGAGGACATGACCGAGCGCCACCTGAGGTTCGACCGCAGCCATCAGTCGGCGATGTACCTGGACGACCCGTACTCCACCAGCATCAAGTACCCCGACTACCTGCATCTCGCCTTCGCGCTGCGCCCGGATGCCAAGAGGGTGCTGGTACTCGGCCTGGGCGGAGGGAGTGTCGTCAAGCGCGCGTGGCGCGACTACCCGTGGATGACCCTCGACGCAGTTGAGATCGACCCCGTGGTGGTGGACGTCGCCTACCGCTACTTCGAGATGCCCGAGGATGAGAGGGTGCGCGTGATCGTGCAGGATGCAAGGCGATTCACGCAGACGTCACGGCAGACGTACGACGTCATCCTGGTCGATGCCTACTACGCGGACGCGCTGCCCGCACACCTCACCACCCAGGAGTTCTTCCGCGAGGCAAAGGCCCGCATGGCGCCCGATGGGGTACTCGCCTACAACCTCATTGGCTCTGTGGAGGGGGACAGGAGCAGGCTGTTTCGGAGCATGCACCGCACCGTCCGCACCGTGTGGCGATCTTTGTGGGTCTTCCCGGTCGGGCTGGGTGCCGACGGCGCCATGCAGCGGAATCGCAACATCGTGGTGTTGGCTTCCGACCTCAACCTCGGCGGTGACGAGCTGCGCGAACGCATTGAAGGTCGAGCCGAAGGACGGATCACCGTGGATGGTTTCGAGCGGTTCGGTGACGATCTCTACCAGGGAATCGTCGAGGTCTCCGACGTGCCCCTCCTGACGGACTCGCATGCCCCGATCGACTCGCTGATCGAGGTCAACTGAGGGACATGCGCCGCCCGAGCGGCGGGTAGCGCTCACCCGCCGAAGGGGACGACCGCGGGCCTGAGCGCCTCCTGGCGGACTCACACTCTGCCGCGCAGTGCGTCAACCACCACTACGGCATCGGGGACGCCGCTAACACGGTTGTTGCTGAACACGACCTCGCCGTCGAGGCGCACTTCGAAGATGCCGCCTCCCCCGCCCACAAGCCGGGTTCTCAGCCCCAGCTCCTTCTCGATCTCGGCCGCCACACGGGTGGCCCCCGGAAGGTACTTTCACTCCTGGCAATACTCGATGGATATGCGTTCGTCGGCCATCGGTCGCTCCTCCCTTGGTTCGGCCCACCGCAAAGGCAACTATCCCGAGCCTTTCACAGGAACCGGACACGCCCTCTCGGCCTCGGCCAGAAGGCTGGCCTCGGTGGGGTGTGCCTTTGGCCACCAGCGTTCGCCGAGCCAGAGCGCGACGTTCACCAGGCCGATCAGCACCGGTACCTCAACCAGTGGACCGATCACAGCCGCAAATTCCTGCCCGGAGTCGACCCCGAAGACGGCCACGGCCACCGCTATCGCAAGCTTCAAGTTGTTGGACGCGGCGGTGCAAGGAAGATCCAGAGCGTCAGATACCGGTCGAGGAAGGACAGTCTTCTGACGACATGGTGATCCACGGCTCGCCCTTCCCCTCTAGGAGCAGTCGCAGCTCGGCTCGCCACCAGTTAGCCACCCTCTGATGATGGCAGCCGCACACCCCACGCCCGGCGTAAGCTCGATGGCGCCCTCGGGGCAGTTCAGAGAGCAGGCGCCGCACTCCATGCAGGCGTCACGATCGGCGATGCGAACGTGCCCGTCAGATGCCGCGAAGACCGCGTGTGGACACACCTCTGTGCATGCCAGACATCCCGAGCAGAGGTCCGCGTTCATGTTGAGCGTCGCGACATCCCGGATGTAGCGCAACTCGGTCATCAGGATCCTCCCGCCTTTGAGCCGAGCATCGCCACCCAGGCCACCAGTGCGCAGACAGCCCCCACCAGCTGCAGCGGGATGGCACGACGCATCTCCCACTCCACTCCTGAAGGCGAGGTGTACGTGCTGGAGCCGGTGAAGTTCATCGCCGCGAAGGACGCCACCATCGCGGCCGCGAGTATGACGCCGGCCGAGCCGAGAGCGCCCAGTGTGGACTGCCAGGCGGCCGCCACCGCAGCACCGGCGACCGAGCCCACGAGAGCGCCCTTCAGCGAGAACGCCCTGCCGGGTACCCAGGGGAGTCCGAGGGGGACGAGCACAGCGCCCGCGAGCAGACCGGCGCCGAGCGTCGCGACCACCGCGCCCGCGACTCCGCGGATCGCGTCGAGGCCGGGCGGACCTGCAACTGCCCACCACGTCACGATTCCGACCGCCGCAAGGGCGAGTGCCCTCGGCCGCCAGAGCACCGAGAGTTCTACAGGGATGAGCACCGCCCGATCACGCAGCCCGAAGGTCACTCGGCGCATCGGCGGATCGGCCTTCATGCCACCGTCCAGGAAGGCCGGTAGGTCCTCGGCCCGAACCGGCCCCCATACCACTCGGAATCCCGTCTCGGCGCGCACTTCGCGCGCAGCGACACCGGTGGCGCCTAGCTGCGGTACGACCAGCTTCTGGTGCGAGACGACCTGCTCGAGATGCACCTCGCGCACCCGTCTAACAAGCTCACGCGTACCGAACGTCCCCTTGCCCGCGGCGCACCAGACGTTGATGCCTCGCGTATCGAGCACCAGGATCCAGGCGTCGCGACCGCGCATGGAGGAGCGCACGCAGTCGAACGACAGCTTGTAGTTGGCGGTGACGAGAACCGGCGCTGTGTCGTCCGGCTCGCCGACGGCGTAGAGGCCGGGCTGCACCCGATAGCGGTCCCTACCGGCGTTCAGGCGGACACGCAATGCCCCGATGCGGTCTGCCCTGGCAAGTCTGGTGGCAACCATCGGTACCGGCCCCACGAAGGTGTCCACCTTCCCGACGATGAACGGGAGACCGGCAGGCTCACTTGCATCGGTCTCCACCTGAGCGCCACCGCAGCAGCTGGGGCCGCAACCGCTCTCGTCAGCCACCGGATCCTCCTCCTGATTTGGCCGCGCGCGCGCAGCACTCGACGTCTGAGTCGCCGCCGGCAGCAGGAGTGGCCCGCTCATCGTGCGCGCCGAGGACTCTCAGTTGCTCGGCAACCTCCTCCATCGCCGACGCATTGAGGCTGCAATGCAGCCACAGCCCCTTCCTGCGGGTGCGGACGAAACCTGCCGCCGCCAGCCTCTTCACATGGTGCGAGGCCAGAGCGTCGGAAACCCCGAGCGCCCCGGATATCTCGCACAGACACCTCTCGCCGCCTGAGAGCAGCTTTAGTATCTCCAGTCTCCGCTCGTCGGCGAGCGCTTTGAGCACAGTGACGTCCATGCCACTGAGAATAGTCAAATGGTCGCTAGACTGTCAAATCGCGGTTTGAATACTGTTGGGGCAGCGCGTGGCACGGTGAATGGGCATCCGAACCCAGACCGCCGGGCGGACTCGGCCCTCCTAGTGCGGGAACAACAACTCACCCGCCACAAACACCACTACGAAGGCTCCGATGATGATCGATAGCAGCACGAGGAACGAGCGCTCTCCCTTTGCGGCGACAGCTCGAAGCCCGATCACGCCGCCGAGCACGGCACAGATCGCCGCAGTCCCGATAATGAGTACCCGAACCGCCGTGAGGGCGATGAACGCGGCCGTCCCGCGCTCGATGTCCTGAAAGCCTGAGAAGACGGTCGTGTAGAACACGACCATGGCGAGCACGAAGACACCGGTCAGCCGGAGGGCTGTGCGACCCGAAGGAGTGGATGGGGTTTTGAAGAAGCGTGACTTCTTCTCGCTCATCGCCTCGACCCCCACTCGTTGCCACAGCCCGCGCAGCGGCGGCTTCGAACCCCGTCCGCCATCTGCCTAACCGCCGCCTGACGCCCCCGTCCCGCGACGGTAGTCCTCGAATAGCCTACCCCAGCCGCTCTCGCGCCTGACTCGCTCCTGGATGCGCCGACCCCGTGTCGGCCACCAGAGGAAGTCGTGGTAGGCGAACGAGGCGAAGACGAACAGGTAGACGAGCGGGGTGTGGAAGAAGAGGTGCTGAATGCCTCTGAGCGGGCTGAACCAAAGGGTGTGACCAACCCGCGAAGCGAAGTTGTGCCCGACCGAGAATCCCCAGCGCTCCTCAGCAAGGTCCGTGTCTCCGACGATCTCGATGGCGTCCGTGTCCCCCATACCCAAACCGAGTTCGTGCGCCAGGCGGATGTAGTCGATAGTGAGCGGGTCGAACCCCATCATGCGAGCAGCAACCGCGTCTATCGCCACCTGGTCCGAGCTGGCCAGAAACACGTTCTTCTCAACGGGCCGCATGGTACGCGGACCTGGCCCGTCGCCCGCAAGCGTGCCGTCCATGACCGCGAACAGCCCGGAGTGGATCTCCTGCTGGATCGCCAGCAGGTCAACAAGGGTCTCGTGGATCCACGTGTGAGTGTAGTGCCGCTTGGTGTTCAGCAGCCCGCCAAAGGCGTTCTTCATCGCGCCAGTCGTGGTGGTATAGATATGGCACTTGACCGTGGGCAGATGAACGATGTTCTTGCCGATGAAGAACTCGGGGATGTGGACGCCGTGGCCGTAGATCTCCCCCAGCGCGAGCATATCCGCCCGCGGCTCGTAGCAGACCCAATCGATGTCCCCTTCTACGAAGTTGTAGAGTTCGGGGATCTGGTGGCGGCGGTAGACGCCGTCGAGCGCGTTCAGTCTCCCGCCCTTGTACGGGTTGGTAACCACCGTGTCGTTGTGCACCGCGACCAGGTCCTCGTACCCGGATTCCCGGAGCGTTCTGATGACGCCATCCAACTGCCACGGCGTCGTGTTCGCCGAGAGGAACGGATAGTGCCACGAGATGTTGTCCTTGAGGATGGTCGTCGCACCTGGCGCCAGCGCGTCGGACAGCCCCGCCAGCCGCATGGCTCGGCCAACGTCGCCAAGGACGCTCTCGGGCGTGGCGCGCACAACGGCGACCACGGATCTCACGGGCAGACCTCCAACTCCTCGGACGCCAGCGCAACGGCGACCTGTTCGCGGCGTCCCCGCCCCTGCATCACGTCGCGTACAGGATCGCGATGGCCGATGCCAGCCAGAGAGCGATCGACACCATCAGCGGCATATCGGTCAGCAAGACATCCTCGGGGGAACCTCCCAGGTTCTCCTTGTGCATCAAGTACAGATAGCGGAAGACGCCGTACGTCACGAATGGCACGGTCAGCATGAGGTACGGATGCGCGTCGCCCTCGGCCGAGAAGAACGTGTACAGCGCGTAGCTGACGATAGTGGCCGAGGTGATGGCCGAGACCATCTCATCAATGAAGGCGGGGGAGTAGTCCGCCAGGGCCGCACGATGCTCGGCGGCCTTCTCCCCGAGCACCACGATCTCGTGCCGTCGCTTGGCGAGAGCAAGGAACAGAGCGAGGAGCGCCGCGCAGAGTACCAGCCATGGTGAACTCGGCACGTCGATGACTACCGCGCCGGACACCGCACGCAGGACAAAGCCGGCTGAGATAGTCATGACATCCAGTATCACCACGAAGCGGAGTCTCAGCGCGTAGGCGGATTGCAGGAGGACATACCCGAGCACGACAGCCGCGAACTGCCTGCTCAGAACGAACGCACCCAGCAGGGCGAGGGGGACGACGAGTCCGGATACCGCCAGGGCTGTGGTCGGTGCCAGCTGACCTGACGCCACCGGTCTGGAACGCTTCTCTCGATGGAGAGCGTCGGAGGCGGCGTCCCGAACATCGTTCAGCAGGTAGATGCCGCCGGACGTGGCGCACAGGACCGCGAATGCAGCTACCACGCGGGCCACATTGGCGGCATCGGTGAGTTCGCCGGCGAAGATGAGCGGGGCGAACACCACAAGGTTCTTGGTCCATTGCTTCGGCCGCATGGACCGAACGAGCGCCTCGGCACTGGACACGCGATCCTCCCCGGCTCAGCCAACCAGGCCCTGGAAAGCAGTATAGATGTGCGCAGGAGCAGAGGGGCGAAGTCGAGCGCTACTCGGGTCCGTGTCGCTCGGAGACTTCTCCCTCGGGTGTGGCGGCCTCGGCGTCTGCCATCAGGATCGAAGTGCGCCCGGACGCGCGCGTCCGATGCTCGACGCCCGCCGGAACAGTGAAGGCCTGAAGATCGGTGAGGGTCACATCGAGGAACGAAACGTCGCTGTCCACGATGTCGATGTGGAGTTCACCGTCGAGCGTAAGGAAGAACTCGTCGTGCTCGGGGTGGGTGTGCCAGTGGTACTCGCCCTCGATCACACCCAGGCGCACGCCGAGTCGTTCACGCTGGTGAGAGCCTCATTGTGCCACTCGCCCGACGGCAAGTCCGCAACGTGCGACCGGATGTCTATGCGACCCTTCACCACTCCGCGCTCGTCGCTCATGATCATGACCTCCTGTGTGGCATTCTTGAACACGCTCTCGCCACCTTCGTACCCTAGCCGAGAGGCAACAGGCGCGCGAGACCGGTCGAGGTAGTATAGAGGGAGTCGAGGCGAGAGATCCGCCAGGACGTGAGGAGGAACCGTGAGCGCGGTACCCCGTTGCATGAGCACGCAGCACCCGGACAATGCGTCGGTGCCGTTCTTCGCTTCGTCCCCGGTCCTTGCCGGCGAGGACGAGATCCGCGAGGCATACTACGCATACTCGCACCTTGGGTGCGACGAGCAGATGTGGGACTGCGAGGGCAAGGAGATCGACAGCTTCGTGGTAAAGAAGCTGCTCTCCTTCTACGAGCAGTTCTTCCGCGACAACGTCCTGGGCGAGGATCTTCGCCTCACTCTGCGAGTTCCCAATCCCACAGTTGAGACCGCTGAAGCGAAGGTGCTGCTAGAGACCCTGGAGAGCATCCCACGCTCGTACGATGCGGCACACCTCTTCTACGGGCGCGACGTCAGCCCTATCTTCGAGGTCATCCTGCCGATGACTACGTCGGTCAAGTGCATCGACCGCATCTACCGGTACTACGCAGACTTTATCGTCGGACGGCAGAGGAGCCGATTCCGCGAAGATGACGTGACGATCGCCGAGTGGATAGGCGAGTTCCGCCCCGACCACGTCGAGGTCATCCCCCTGTTCGAGGATCTGCCGAGCATGCTCGCAGCGCCCGACATCGTGGAGGCCTACCTTGCCGACAAGGAGGTCGCCGAGCAGCGAGTGTTCCTCGCCCGCTCCGATACCGCGATGAACTACGGGCTGGTGTCTGCCGCACTCGCCAACAAGATCGCGCTGGACGGGTTCGGCAGGCTGGCCGATCGGCTGGGTGTCCGGCTGCATCCGATACTCGGTGTGGGCTCGGCCCCCTTCAGGGGTGGGCTCAGTCCGGACACAGCAGCTCGCGTCTCGGCCGAGTACCCCAGCGTGGTGACGTTCACGATCCAGTCAGCATTCAAGTACGACCATCCGCCAGAGCGGGTGCGCAGCGCGGTGGGACTCCTCGAATCCCGCGAGATCGGACCAGCAACACCCATCGATGCCGAACGCGCCGCACCGATCATGCAGCGCTACAGCGCCACCTACCAGGCTCGTATCGTGGAGCTGGCCGATCTCATCAACCGGATGGCGAGGGCGATCCCCGCGCGCCGCGCTCGCAAGCTGCACATCGGGCTCTTCGGCTACGCTCGCCAGCTGGGGGGCGTGACACTGCCGCGCGCCATCTCGTTCACGTGCGCGCTCTACTCGCTTGGCCTGCCGCCGGAGCTGATCGCTTTCGACGCGCTCTCGCCCTCCGACCTCGAGTTCGTGCGGGAGGTCTACCCCTCCTACGATGCGAAGCTGCGCGACGCACTGTCTTATTGCGACCTCGACGGACCTCTGATGACGCCCGAACTCAGGGCCGCCTTGAGCGCCGCCGGATACGAGTGCGAGCCGGACCCCGACCATCTGGATCTCGTGCGGCGCATGAGGGAGACAGCAGAGGCGGGTAGCGACGGGCAGCTGTCGGACATGGTGTTGCGGGCGGCGCTGATGAGGCGCTTCCTAGGCTGAAGAGACGGTTCGTGGGCCGAGAGGTGGGCATCGGCGGCTGGTGCGGATACGTCGCGGTCGCACCTCGCTAAGCGCCCTCCCCGGCTCTCGGCTAGCTGAGTTTCTCGGCGAGCAGGTCCATGAGCAGGGCATCGCGCCATGTGCCGTCCGGGCCCAGTTCGTAGCGCCGCATGACCCCGACCGGCCGAAACCCGACCTTCCGGTAGGCGGCGATGGCGCGCTCGTTGGCGGCCGCAGGATCGATCATGAGGTGGTGGTGCCCGCGCTCCTCGATCAGGTAGCGTGCGAGCGTCCTCAGCGCGTCGGTGCCCAGCCCCACGCCCACATGAGCGGCGTCCACAGTGACGTCCACCATCGCGAAACGATAGTGCGGGTCGGTTTCCTCCTCATAGGCGATCACGCCGATGAGTGCCCCGTCGACCTCGATCGCGAACGGCACCACATCCGGGTCTTCTAGCAGCTCAGCGCGCAGGCGGTCGGCGTCGTAGTCCACCCACCACTCGGAGATCTCGGGATGGGCTACGATCGCCGCCAGCGGGGCGATATCCGCATCCGCCAGTGGGCGCAGCGAGACGCGCTCGCCTCTCAGCAACATACCCATGGCTGCATGTCATCCAGTACCAGACGTGGCAGCCTTCGGCCTGCTATCCTCCATGCACCGGCAACGCGACCTGGAGCTCATCATGGAACTAGGCAACGACTCACATCTTCGTCGATACGAACACCTTGAGGACATGATAGGCGACACCGCCAGTCCCACGCCGATCGTCGCTCTGCGTTCGCTCCCTCCCGCCCCGGTCACGCTCTACGTGAAGCTCGAGTGGGTGAACCCCTTCGGCTCGGTCAAGGACCGCTGCGCGAAGTGGATGCTCGAGGCGCTAGAGGCGCGAGGCGCTCTGGGAGACCGCACCATCGTGGAGGCCACCTCGGGCAATACAGGGATCGCTCTGGCGGCGATGGCCACCCTGATGGGCAAGCGCATGACCGCCACGGCGCCGCACGACCTGTCTGCCGAGAAGGGCGCACTGCTGCGGGCTTTCGGCGCCGAAGTCGTCTACACCCCTCAAGAGGCGGCCGCCGAGCAACACCCGATGGATACGGCGTTCGACATGGCCGAGGAGATGCTGGCCTCCTCGGACACGTTCGTGATGCCTAACCAGTACGACAACCCCGACAACGTGCGCGCGCACTACGAGACGACAGGCCCTGAGATCTGGGCGCAAACCGAGGGCCAGGTCCGCTACTTCTTCGCGGGCTTCGGGACGTGCGGAACGCTCGTCGGCACCGGGCGCTATCTGAAGGAACGCAATCCAAACGTGGTTGTGGTGGGCATCGAGCCCGTTCCTGGACATCGCATCTCCGGCCTGAAGAACCTCACCGAAACCAGTGTCCCCGCCAACCTGGACCGCTCGGTCTTGGACGAGGTGGTTGCGGTGGACGACGAGATGGCACGGGAGACCATGAGGCGTCTGTATGGCGAGGAAGCCCTGATGGTCGGCCCTTCCGCGGCCGCTATCATCGCCGGCGCCCTGGAGTGGCTGCGCGGACGGAGCGGGATCGCCGTGGCGATCGCCCCGGACAGCGGCCAGAAAGCCGCAACCTACCTCGAGGACGTGATGCGGGGGTAGGGCCGACACCAGCCGCTGCCTGGTCAGGAAGAAGTCCGCATCCCCTCGGCCCCCAGGCAAACCGTGATCGTGCTCGGTGGCACATCGACGCAGTTCAGAGGTCCATGCCCCCGCCCTCGGCCAGGAACGCAGCTATCCGCTGCGCTTCGGCATCGTTCACCTGGGCTCCCCTGCTCTGCATACGCGAGATCGCCGACAGCCAACCCGCCTCGTTGTATATCGCTGCCTTGACGCGCTCCAGCGTGTGGCAGGGCGTACAGCGCTCGCGCACCAGAGCAACCTCCTCAGAGGGCTCATCGTTCATGTCGGCAGGCTCGTCGG
>CAZWGV010000009.1:44637-47629 GCA_964633595.1 uncultured Coriobacteriaceae bacterium
CGCACCAGAGCAACCTCCTCAGAGGGCTCATCGTTCATGTCGGCAGGCTCGTCGGCGGGCTCGTCAGCCGGGTCGTCCATCGTCGGCGCATCGGACGGAGCGTTGGTCCCCTGAGGGGGAGTCTGGTCGGCAGTCTCGTTGGCGCAACTGGCGAGGGTCAGCACTACCATCAAGGAAAGGACAGCCCCGAGCAGAACGGTCGCCCGAGAGACAATGATGTTCGATCGGAGGCGCATGATATGACTCCTTCCGAATCTCGGTGGCGTCTCTCACATGTATGCCCACGATGGCTAGGGAGGGCACGCCGATCAACCGGACACCGAGGCAGCTGCTAAGCTCTTCTCGAACTGTTCGGATGGCAGATAGATCACATGACCGGAGCCGACATGCCGTACTGGCAAGCGACCGTTGCCGGCATGCCTGAGGGCGGCATCATGCCAATGCCCCCGGGTCTGCCTGCCGAGGTCCCTCCGAACTGGATCGTCTACTTCGGCGCCGAGAACACCCGGCGCACGGTGGAGGTGGCGCTGAAGCTTGGCGCTACGGTCGAGGCCGAGCCGATGGAGGCCGCGGACATCACCTTCGCCATCCTGAGCGACCCGGTCGGCGGGACGTTCGGCGTCATGGAGCCGCCGAAGTAGCCCTGCCCGAGGAGAGCGCCGGTGCCCCGCAGACCGAGGCATCAGATGCCGCCTGATGTCCAGCGAGCGCTGAATCAGCGCTCGCTCGAGGACGCCTACCGCGAGCGCCCGCCCTACCAGCGCAACGACTACGTCGGCTGGATAGAGCAGGCGAAACGGGAGGAAGCCCGGGCGAAGCGAATAGAGCAGATGCTGGACGAGCTGGAGCGCGGAGACGTTTACATGAACATGACCTGGCAGCCGGCACGGCGGAGAGCCGAGTGAGCGTACGCCTGGCCGATCTCCCGCTCGTCGAACCTGCCAACCGCTCGGAATGGAGAGCCTGGCTCGAGGCCAACCACGATACCTCCGACGGTATCTGGCTCGCCGTCGGCAAGAAGGGCAGGTCGCGCACGAGCCTCACCTACGACGACGCGGTCGAGGAGGCGCTGTGCTTCGGCTGGATCGACAGTACTGTGCGAAGACTGGACGCCGGCCGCTTCAAGCAGCTGTTCACTCCTCGAAGACCCGGCAGCATATGGGCCAAGAGCAACAAGGAGCGGGTGGAGCGACTGATCGACGCGGGGCTCATGACGCCTGCGGGACTGGCGCCGATCGAAGCAGCCAAGGCTGACGGGTCGTGGACGCTCCTCGACGAGATCGACGCCCTGAAGATTCCGCCCGACCTGGCGGCGGCGCTGGCGGCTGAGGGGCAGGCGAGCGAGGGGTTTACGGCGCTCGGCGACTCGGAGAAGAAGCGCGCTCTCTACTGGATCGCCAGCGCCAAGAGGCCGGAGACGCGAGCCAAGCGGATACGGGAGACCGTCCGCACCGCCGCCGAACAGCGTCCAGTACGCTAAGCAGCCAGCCGCGCACTTGGCCGAGCCGTGCGCGGCATAACGCGTGCGATATTCTCCGATGCCTTTTGTGTTATATTCAGCAGTATGGTGGATTTGCTGGACATCGGCCGAGAACTCGTGCGTGCCCGCAAGGCACGCGGTCTCACGCAGCGCGAGCTGGGCGCGAGACTGGGCGTGACGCAGCCTCAGATAGCGCGCTGGGAGCGCACCGCCTACCGCACTGCTACGCTCGAGCGCCTCAGCGCGGTCGCGACCGCCATCCAAGCGGACGCGTCGAACGCCGGGGATCGCGAAACCGCTCTCGCTGCCGAGGACCGCGCTCACTACAACGTGTCGATAGCCACCCCAGACTCCACAGGCCCGAGGGCGCTGGCGCGACTTGGCGTCCATCCTGGTTCGATCGCCGCCTTCTGCAGGCTGCACGGCATCCAGGAGATGGCTCTGTTCGGCTCGGCTGTTCGTACGGACTTCGGTCCCGATAGCGACGTGGACCTGCTGCTCACTTGGGAACCCGGTCGCAAACCCCTCTCGCTGATCGACCTGGATGACACTGAGGCCGAGTTGCGAGCGATCTTCCGCCGCGAGGTGCATGTCGTCGACAGGGCTGCGGTGGACGCCGGCGAGAACCCCATTCGGCGGGCGCACATCCTCGGCGGCGCGAGGACCGTCCATGTGGCGAGATGACGCCTTCGCCCTCGACATGCTCGTGCGTGCCGAGCGCGCCATCGCGGCGCTCGGAGATGCCTCCGAGCCGGAGTTCGCCGAGGATCCGGTCCGGCAGGACGCCGTCGTCTACTCGCTGATCGTGATCGGCGAAGCCGCGAGTCGCATCTCCGACGAGTACCGCAAGGCCCACCCCAAAGTCCCCTGGAGGGCGATAGCCGGCATGCGCAACCGCCTCGTTCATGACTACCGCGACATCCAGCTCGACGTCGTGTGGAACGTGGTGAATAGGGACCTGCGCCCGCTCGTCGAGGCCCTCGGACCCATCGCGCGAGACGCACCAACGGGCCTGCCTGATGAGTGGGAGTTCCTGTAGACGCCCCACCCGCAGCATCTACAGCGCGAACTCGCCCCGCCCGACGATGACGGCGGCGCCGCCGACCTCCACGCGAGTGGCACCCTCGGACCCACCCTCGGCGCGAGCGAATAGGGTTGACGGGCGCCCGATCTCGGTGCCCTGCGAGATCTCGATCTCAGTGCCCCATGCGATGCGCCCGTGCCTAGCGAGATGCACCGCGAGCGGTCCGGCAGCGGACCCGGTGGCCGCATCTTCCATCACACCCAGGTCGGGCGCGAACATGCGCGTCTTGACGTGGGCGCCGCTCGCAAAGAAGCAGTTCACGCCCACATCCGCGCCTGTCGTGGCAGTCGCCGCCGCCAATGCGTCGAAGTCGAAGCGAAGCTCGGCCACCGCCTCGGCCGAGGGCAGCGCCACGTAGACGTGCGGGATGCCATTGTCGTAGACCTCCACGGGGAGCTCCGAGGATTCGACGCCTAGAGCGGCGAGCA
>CAZWGV010000010.1:0-16931 GCA_964633595.1 uncultured Coriobacteriaceae bacterium
CTCATCTCACCCGACGTCGCAGCGCAGCAGATCCTCGTACGTCTCGCGGCGAACGACGACTCTGGCCTCCCCGTCCCGCACGAAGACCACGGCCGGGCGCACCTGCTTGTTGTAGTTGGATGACATCGATTGGCAGTAGGCGCCGGTCGCACACACTGCCAAGATGTCGCCCAGCTCCACAGGCTGTACCTGCACGTCCTTGGCGATGAGATCGCCCGTCTCGCAGTGCTTGCCCGCGATGGTGACCACCTCGGTCCGGGGCTGGTTGGCCTTGTTGGCCACCAGGCATTCGTAGCGGGCGCCGTAGAGCGCGGGGCGGATGTTGTCGGTCATGCCGCCGTCCACCGCCACGTACGTCCGGATCTCGGGTACCTCCTTGATCGTCCCAACGGTGTAGAGGGTGATGCCCGCGTTAGCCACCACCGCCCGTCCGGGCTCGATCAGGATGCGCGGCACGGAAAGACCGTGACGTTCGCACTCCTCTTTGATGCCGTCCACAACTACCTTGCCGAACTGCTCGATCGTTGAGGGCTCATCGGCCAGGCCGTACTTGATGCCGACGCCGCCCCCTACATCGAGATCGCGGACGCGGCAGCCCGTCTTCTCGTGGACCTGGCGCATGAAGTCGACCATCACCTCGATCGCCTTGCTGAAGCTCTGCAGAGCGAAGATCTGAGACCCGATGTGCATATGGAGGCCGGCAAAGTCGATACCTGGGAGCGCACAGGCGTGCCCTACCCCCTCCATCGCCAATCCGTGGTTCAAGCCGAAACCGAACTTGGAATCCTCCTGGCCGGTCTGGATGTAGCCATGGGTGTCGGGCCTGATGCCAGGCGTGATGCGCAGGAGAACCGACTGCTCAACCCCCCTAGCAGTTGCGATCGCCGAGATCCGGTCGATCTCCTCCAGCGAGTCGGCGACAATGCGATCGACTCGGGCCTCTATCGCTTCCTCGAGCTCTTGAGGTGTCTTGTTGTTGCCGTGCACCTGGATACGCGAGGCGGGCACGCCTGATGCGCGCGCTATCGAGAGCTCGCCCCCAGAAGCACACAGCACCATGCACCGCTCCTCGTGAACCACTCGGCAGATGGCCGAGCACATGAACGCCTTGGCGGCGTAGACCGTCTCGACATCCTTCCAGTGGTAGCTGGTCCAGCGGCGGAACTCGCGCAGCTGGTGTCTGATGTGCTCTTCATCCATCACGTAGAGCGCGGTGCCCTGGGTGCGGGCGAGTTCCACCATATCCACGCCGCCCACCCAGAGATGCCCATCCCGGATCTCGGCAGTCAGCGGAAGAACGGAAGAGAGATCCGCCGCGGGGTCTGCGGGCTCCGGTAAAGGCTCTTGCAGTGTGTCGAATCCCATTTGGTCACTCCTCGAGACTGACGACTCGCAGCCTCGTCGCCCACGACGACGCCGCCATGCTTCGCATCCCTCTACATGCGCTGCGGAGCGCTCACGCCGAGAAGACCCAGCGCTGTCGCCAGGACGATGCGTGTCGCATCCACGAGCGCCAACCGCGCCTCCCGCTGAGCCGTATCCGAAACGACCACCTGGCAAACGGTGTAGAACTGGTGGAAGACCGCCGCCAGGTCCTCCGAGTACCTGGCGAGCTTGAACGGTGCCAGCTGTTCGGCCGATAGCTCGATCACGTCCGGGAACTCGGCGAGCTTGCGCATGAGCGCAGCCTCCGCGTCGGCCTCACCTTCCGTAGCTGCGCCATCCGCTCCCCCGCCTAGCGGCCACGCCTCCGCCGCGCTGACCGGAACGCTCTCGGCCACAGCCGCGACATCCACCCGCTCGTCAGCCGTGTCGGCACCGGCGGCCTTGCGCAGGATCGAGCAGATGCGCGCGTGCGCATACTGCACGTAGTAGACGGGATTCTCGGCCGACTGCTTCTTCGCCAGCCCGATGTCGAAGTCCACAGGCTGGTCGGTCGACCGCCGCAAGAACCAGTAGCGCGCCGCGTCCGCACCCACCTCGTCCAGCAGCTCTTCGAACGTGACCATCTCGCCGGTCCGCTTGCTCATCCGCACGGCCTCACCGTTGCGGAAGAGGTTCACCATCTGACCGATCACGAGTTCCAGCTTGCCGTCATGGCCTAGCGCCGCCGCAGCTGCCTTCATTCGTGCAACATATCCGTGGTGGTCGGCGCCCCAGAGGTCGATCACCCGGTCGAATCCCGTGGAGCCGGCCCCGGTCGGCCGGTTCTCGAACTTGTCCCAGTGGTACGCGACGTCGGCCGCGAAGTACGTGTAGCTCCCGTCCCCCTTGCGGAGTACCCGGTCCTTGTCGTCCGCGAACTGAGGGAGCGCCGTCGAGCCGAACCACACGGCGCCATCCTGCTCGTAGACGTGACCGCTCTCGCGAAGCCGCGCTATCGCCCGCTCGATGCCGCTCTGACCTGCGGTGCCGCCTGACGAGTGCAGCGTCCGCTCGGAGAACCAGACGTCGAAGTCCACGCCCATGCTGTGCAAGACCCGCCTCAGGTGCTCGAGCACCTGCTCATAAGCCTTCTCGCGGAAGTGCGTCTCGCGCTCGGCGGGCACCGCGTCCGCCCATCCCGCACCCTCGTCGTCGAGGATTTCCTGCGCTATGTCCGCGATGTAAGCGCCCTGGTACCAGTCCTGTTCGAACACCACCTCGTGGCCACACAGTTCCAGATACCTCGCCGCAACTGACTTCGCGAAGATGTCCATCTGCACGCCGGCGTCGTTGACGTAGAACTCCCGCTCGACCTCCCAGCCCACGTGTTCCAGCAGGCGAGCCATGCTGTCGCCGAGCGCGGCCCACCTTCCGTGACCCACGTGCATGGGTCCTACCGGGTTGGCAGACACGAACTCCACCTGCACGCGTCTGGGAGTGCCCGTGTCGTCCAGCCCCAGGTCCGAGCGGCCGTACGAGGGGCCCTCCCTGCGGATGCGGGTCACCTCGGCGCGAAAGACCTCTGTCGCGAGGCGCACGTTGATGAAGCCCGGACCCGCGATCTCCACCGAGTCGAACGCCACGTCGCCGCCCGCCTCGCGACCCAGCCGCTCGGCGATGATGCCGGCGAGTTCGCGGGGTGGCAAGCCGGCCGAGGCTGCCATCTTCATGGCGACGTTGGTCGACCAATCCCCATGAGTGGGGTCCCTGGGACGCTCCACCTCAACCTCGGGCACTACATCGACGGAGAGGACGCCATCGGCCACTGCGGCCTCCACTGCCGCGCGCGCGCGTTGGGCGATGAGCCTCCTCACGTGGTGCGACCTCCCTGGTAGCTCGGTAAAGGCTAGCGGTCACCCAGCATACCGGACACCCCGGGACCGGCAAAGGCGGCGCTAGCGATGCTTCGACTAGCGGTGGTACGGCTCGCCGCGGAGAATCTTGCACGCCCTGTAGAGCTGCTCAAGGAGGATGATCCGGCAGAGCTGATGCGGCAGGGTCATCGCCGAGAGCGACAGGCGCTCGTTGGCCCGCTCCAGCACCGCCGCATCCAGTCCGGCACTGCCTCCCACTACGAGTGTCAGGCTAGACTTCCCGGAGTCCGAATGCCCGCGAAGCCACTCGGCAAGACCTTCGGAGGACTGCGGTTTGCCCTCGACGTCCATCGCCACCACGTGCGAACGATCCTGGATCGCGCGCAAGACCGCCTCCCCCTCGCGGCGGAGCGCGACCGACGCGTCGCGCCCGATGGAAGAGTCGGAAACCTCGACTACCTCGAGCGACACATACGGGGCGAGCCGCTTCTCGTACTCAGTGGCCGCCTCCCGCCAGTGCCGCTCGGCGAGCCGTCCTACTGCCACAAGCCTAAGCTTCATCGGGGACGGTCGGCGTCTGAACCGAGCGTCACGGACAGATCGCGCTCCGTGTCGCCTCGGACAACAACCACCTTCAGCTCGTCTCCGATCCTGGCGGCCCGGATGGCGGAGATCAGATCCTCCGGGCCGCTCACGTCGCGCGACCCGACCTTCACGACCACATCTCCCCTCCTGAGCCCGCCCTTGTCCGCGGGCGAGTCCGGCTCGACGAAGTCGATGAGGGCGCCCCGGTCCACCGGCAGTGCGAGCTGACGTGCTATGTCGGCATCCACGCCGAGCGAGATGACTCCCATGTAGGGGTGTATCGCACGTCCCGTCTCGATCAGCTGGTCTGCCACGTTTCGGGCGAAGTCGATCGGGATCGCGAAGCCGATACCGGCCGACTGCGGTGCGCCCACCGCACCGGACGGCGACTGGATGAGGGTATTGATCCCGACGACCCTGCCCTGCGCGTCGGCGAGCGCCCCGCCGGAGTTGCCGGGGTTGATGGCGGCGTCCGTCTGGATGAGGTTGGTGTAGCGCGCCACCCCTTGAGTGTCTCCAGCCAGGCTGGACCGCCCCAAGGCGGAGATGATCCCAGACGTCACCGTGCGCTCCAGCCCAAAGGGGCTTCCGACCGCAACGACGAACTGACCGACCTTCAGGGTGTCCGAGCTGCCCAGCTCGGCCTCGGGCATTCCGGTCCTGGCAACCTTGATCACCGCCAGATCGGTCGAGGCATCCACCCCGGCTACCTCAGCCGGCAGCTCGTCGACGCCGTACCGCACCATGATACGGTCCGCGTCCTCGATCACGTGGTAGTTGGTGAGGATGTGGCCGTCGGCCCGGATGATCACCCCGCTCCCATTCCCCGACTCACGCAGCTCAACCTCACCCGTGAACGGGTTGAAGCGACGCTGCTCAACCGAGACATTCACGACCGCCGGGATGACCTTTGAAGCGACCGCCACAGCCGCGTCCACTTCGCCCCGCACCTGGATCCGGATCGGTGCAGACTGGTTGGATACAACAGCCCCGCCCAGAGGCCGCACATTCGGGAAGAGGCCGAGTGCCCACGCCGCCGCGGCCGCCGTCACCAGACCGCCCGCTACCGCTCCGAGCGCAGCCGCGAGCACCACTGACGCGCCGCTCCATCGGCGAACCGCAGAGGGCTCCTCGCACGGCTCGTCACCGTCGGTCGTGTAGTCGCAGACGGGTAGCGGCTCGTCGTAGCCGAGTCCCAGGCTAGAGCCCAAGTCGGGAACGCGCTCCTCGCCGCCGTTAGCGCCTGTCGTGTCGGGCTTCTCCATCGCCGCTCGCCTCGCGTCAGCACGGTCATCAGCGAGCCGAGTATACCCCCGAGAGGTGCCCCGCTAGACGCTCGACACGAGGTCGGCACAGGCTCAGCGCAACGTCTCCACGTACCGTCGCAGGAGCGCGGCCTAGGGAGTCGCAATCCCCAGGACAGAAAGAACTGGCGAGAACCCGACGCCCAGACCGACGACGGCGACCAGGAGCACCACGTGCGCAACTGCTGCGAGAGGCCGAACGGCCACGGGTCCCCTATCCTCGGCCCTGGCCGCGAAGAACATCGAGTGCACGATGCGGAAGTAGTAGCCGGCGGATGCGACACTGACGAGCACCGCGATCAGGACTATCGGCACCGACCACACCTCTCCGGCACCCAGGGCGGCCCCAAAGAGGTACAGCTTGCCGAAGAACCCGGCGAGAGGCGGGATACCCACCAGCGACACAAGGAAGACCACGTTCGTCCACGCGAGCCAGGGCCGTCTCGCGCCAAGCCCGGCGATATCCCCGATGTCAGTCCCTTCCTCGGCCACCATCAGCATCACGGCCATCGAGGGGATCGCGTAGGCGACCGCGTACACAAGCGCCGCGATGGAGCCCGACTCGCCCCCTGCCGCAGGCCCGAGGAGCAGGTAGCCGGTGTGTGCGACCCCCGAGTACGCCATCAGTCGCCGCAGGTCCGTCTGCGGGAAGGCGACGAGGTTCCCCAGGATCATAGAGAGCGCGCCTACCGCGAGAAGCACCCAGACGAAGTCGGGCGCACCTGGAATGAAGACGTCTGCCAGCCGAACTATGACCGCTGTGCCCGCCACCTTCGGCACCGTCGAGACGAAGGCCACGGCCGAGGCACTGGCTCCCTCGTATGCGTCGGGTGCCCAGAAGTGGAACGGGACCGCGGACATCTTGGCGAAGAGACCTACCAGCACGAGAAGTGCCCCGAGCAAGCCCAGCGGTTGCGCGACAGCGGGTGCGATCCCGGCATAGCGGGTAGCTCCTGTCAGGCCGTAGAGGAAGGAGAACCCGTACAGCATCACGAGACTCGTCAGGAGGGAGAGCAGGAAGTACTTCAGGGCCCCTTCGAGTCCCTTGATATCGCGCCGACGGTAGCCCATCAGCACGTACGCGGGCATCGTCGACAGCTCCACGGCTATGAAGAGGGTGACGATGTCGTCAGCTGCCGCCATGAACATGCCACCGGCGGCGGACAGGAGCGCCAGGGACACCGCCTCCTGGCGGCGCTCTCCTCCCATATCGCCGAATGCCAGCCAGAACAGGTACACGGCTGTGAGCCCCGCTACGGCGGCGCGAATGAAGACCGCCGTTTGGTCGAACACCAGGGCACCGGCGACCAGGCCATCTGCGGCCCCGATCAGCAAGGCTGACACGCTCGCGGCAAGGGCGAGCGCCGCACCCAGGAGCGAGGCCCCGCGCCCCCTACCAGGCAATACCTCACCGAAGAGCGCGATCAGCGCCCCGGCGACAACGAGGTACTCGGGTACGAGAAGGTCCCAGCCCGACATCTACCCTCCCCCGAGCGCCGCTACGAGCGCCTGAGCTGCCGGGTCCACGTACCTGAGGAGACTGGACCAGTAGACTCCCACGACCAGGGAGAGAACCATCAACGGCACCGCGGTGACCGCCTCGAGGAAGGTCATGTCGCCTATCCCCGAGACCTCCTTCGAGGGCGTGCCGAACACGGTCCGCTGGAGCATCCACAGCATATACGCGGCGGCGAGCAGAACTCCCACCGCCGAGATCACTACGTAGCCCCTCCACATCGACGACTCCCACGCCCCGAGCAGGCTCAGGAATTCGCCGACGAATCCCGAGAGGCCCGGCAGGCCCAACGACGCGAAAGAGGCGAACGCGATAACCCCGGCGATCACGGGAACCTGCACCGCCAGGCCCGACAGCTCCGCGATCTGTCTGGTGTGTGTCCTCTCGTAGACCATGCCGACGAGCAAGAAGAGCAATCCCGTGAGCAGGCCGTGCGAGAACATGACCGCGACGGCCCCGTTCACGCCTGCCACGTTCCCGGCTGCGATGCCGAGCATCACGAACCCCATGTGCGAGACAGATGAGTAAGCGACGAGCTTCTTCAAGTCGGCCTGCGCGAACGCAACCGCCGCACCGTAGACGATGGAGACGGCAGCGAGCAGCGCGATGAACCAGGACCAGGACTCCGCCGCATCTGGCAGCATTGGAAGGTTGACTCTGAGGAACCCGTACGTCCCCATCTTCAGCAGGACGCCGGCCAGCAGCACGGACGCGGCGGTGGGGGCTTCCACGTGCGCGTCGGGAAGCCACGTGTGCAGCGGGAAGACGGGCACCTTGACAGCGAAGCCCAGGAAGAACGCGGCGAAGACCCACCACTGGAACCCTACTGGGAAGGCCCGGCCCGCCAACTCCACCATGTCGAACGTGCCGCCGGCGGGACTGAGGTAGAGGGCTAGGATCCCGATGAGCATGAAGACCGAGCCCAGCAGCGTGTAGAGGAAGAACTTGATGGCGGCGTATTCGCGCCTCGGCCCGCCCCAGGTAGCGATAAGGAAGTACATCGGGACGAGGACCAGCTCCCAGAAGACATAGAAGAGCACGAAGTCCAGCGCCACGAAGACACCGTTCATGCCCACCTGGAGCACGAGCAGCATCGCGAAGTACATCTTCGGCTTGTCCGAGATACGCCATGAAGCCAGCACGGCCAGGAACGTGAGAAGGGCCGACAGGAACAGCATACTGACCGAGATCCCGTCCACACCCATGTAGTACTGAATGCCGACCTGCGGGACCCAGGAGAGACGCTCGGTGAACTGCATCCCGCCTGAGGGCACGAACGCGCTCACCATCCAAACCGCCAAGACAAGGTCGAGGGCGGTCACCGCAGCCGCAACCCACTTGGCAAGGGCGCCACGCTCCTTCGGCAGGAGAGAGACCGCGACCGCCCCGGCGAGCGGGAGGAAGACGATGCTCGTCAGGAGGGGGAACATGCGCTCAGACTCCTTTCACCACGAACAGGAGGAACGCGAGCATCATCAGCACCGTCGCGCCAAGAATGCTCCGCTGATAGGTCTGGACCCTTCCTACCTGCAACCGTCTCAGCCGTGCGCCGGCGGCACGCACCGCGTGCCCGATCCCGTTGACGGCTCCATCGATGACGCGGTTGTCGAAGACCCCACTCTGGTCGGCGCCCGCGCGCCAGGCCGCCGCTACGCCGTTCACGACCCCGTCGACTCTGCGGAGATCGAAGATGGCGAGCCATGTGGCCAGGCGCTCGAACGGCCTGACCACCAGATACTCGTAGGTGACGTCGAAGTAGAGCTTCTGCGCCAGCGCATCGTATAGGTAGTGGGCGCGCGACTTCAGTGACCTGGTGTTCAGCGCGACGTGGCGGCGTCCATATGCCCACCAGCCCAGCGTCAGTCCGGCCACAGCCACCGCCGAGGATCCTAAGGCCGCTCCAAGTGCGGGCCAGGCGCCCTCATGGCCGAGTAGGCGGGCGAAGGCCGGTGCGAAGAACCCGATCACCAGGGTGATGAGCGCGAGTACGGCCATCGGGATGGTCATCGTGCGGTGGCCCTCATGCGCGTGCGGCTGACTTGGATAGCCGGTGAACACTCGGAACCACAGCCGTGCGACATAGAAGGCGGTTACGAACGCAGCGACCAAAGCGAGGGCCAGGGTCACCCAATGACCCTCGTGCATGAGGACCATCAGTATCTCGTCTTTGGACCAGAAGCCCGAGAGTGGAAACACTCCCGCGAGCGCCAGCGCACCGGCCGTGAATGTCACGGTGGTCAGCGGCATGCGCCGGGACAGCCCGCCCATCTCCCTCATGTCCTGCGTGTGTGTGGCGTGGATGATCACGCCAGCCCCGAGGAACAGGAGTGACTTGAAGAAGGCGTGCGTCACCAGGTGGAAGAGCCCAGCCACAGCGCTGCCTGCGCCCAGCGCGGCGAACATGTAGCCGAGCTGAGAGATGGTCGAGTACGCGAGTACCTTCTTGATGTCGTGTTGAACCGCAGCAAGTAGGCCGCCCACCAGGGCAGTCACTATCCCCACCGTCATCGTCACCGCAAGGGTGGATGGCTGCGCCTCGAAGATGGGCAACGCCCTGAGTACCAGGTACACGCCGGCGGCGACCATCGTTGCCGCGTGGATGAGCGCCGACGCCGGGGTTGGACCTGCCATCGCGTCCGGAAGCCAGACGTGGAGAGGAACCTGGGCGGACTTGCCCATGGCTCCGAATAGCAATAGAAGAGCTACCGCGATGGCTACTCCGGGCGCCCACTCGGCCGCATGCGGAAGGACTGCATCGAAGTCGAACGAACCCTCGGCGCGATACATGACCAGCAATCCGAGGGCGAAGCCAACGTCGCCCACTCGTGTTGTTAGGAATGCCTTCTGCGCGGCCTTCCTCGGTGCCTCCTGCTCGTGCCAGAAGCCGATGAGCAGGTAGGAGCAAAGGCCCATGACCTCCCACGACATGTACAGCATGAGGAAGTTGTCAGCCAGCACCACGACCAGCATCGCTGCGCAGAAGAGCGAGAGCACCGCATAGTACCACCCTCGCCGGTCGTCCTCGTGCATGTAGCCGAGCGAGTAGACCTGTACCGCCAGCCCGACGATCGTGATCACCAGGAGCATGACCCCAGAGACCGGATCGAGCAGGATCCCGAAGTTCAGGGGCCGCCCGTTCACCATCGCGATCGTGACGCTCTTGTGGTAGACGGGCTCGACAGCGTGATCGTTGCTGGCATGCTCATCGCCGGTGGCCTCGTCCTCGCCAGGGCCTTCTGATGTGGCGGGCGCCTCCTCTGAGCCCCCGGCCGCCCAGGCGGCTGGCAGGTGGCCCGAGTACGACTGCTCCGACGCAGCTTCAGGCTCAGGCAGTACCGCCAGGAACGCGATGACCGACAGCGCCAGAGCAGCGGTCATCGCCAAGACCGCAACCCACTTCCACGAGTTCCGCGCCCGCTTGGACAGAGGGGCCAGGATCACAAAGGCAAGTGCCGGAAGGAGGGGTATGGCGACCAGCCAGTCCATGCCTACCCCTTCAGCCTATCCAGCCCGGTGAGCTCGACCGATCTCGACTCCCGGTAGACGGCGAGTACGATCGCTAGCCCCAGACCTATCTCAGCTGCCGAGACAACGAGCGTGAAGATCGTGAAGACCTGGCCTGACATCATGGAGGGCGTGACGAATCGCGAGAACGCCACCAAGTTCAGATTGGCCGCAGCCGCCATGAGTTCCAGCGACATCAGCACCATCACGGCGCCCCTCTTGGACACGGCCCCATAGAGACCCAAGGAGAACAGCACTGCGCCGAGGATCAGGAAGGCGTCGACTCCCACCCTCACCGGTCCCCACCCCCCGACAGCCAAACCGCGCCCACCAGGGCAACCAGCAGCACCAGCGAGGCGACCTCGAAGGGGAGGATCCACTCGGTGAAGAGGTGGGTGCCGAGCTCGGCGATGCCCTGACTCGCAACTCCGGGCTCGATCGCCGGAACGTCAGTCCGGGTCAGCCCGACGAGCACAGCCCCACAGAACGCGAGCGCAAGTGCGAGCCCCATGACAGACAGATCGCGCGGCCGCACCGCGTCCTCGCGCCTGCGCAGAGTGAGCATGACGGTGAACACCATCAGGACAGACACGGCACCCGCATAGACCATGAGCTGCACCAACGCAAGGTACTCGGCCGACAACAGCAGAAACAGGCCCGCCACGGCCACGAGAACCTCAAGAACCCAGAACGCCGCGTGCATCACGTTGCGGGTCGCCAGCATCATCACGGCGCCGAGGATCGCCGCCCCAGCCAGTGCAAAGAACGCGACGCCGTTCACGGTGTCAGGCATCGGCGCTCCCCTCCTTCTCGGGCTTCGGAGCGGGTTGCTCTGCAGACGCTTTGCCCCGCCTTGGCGACGCGGCCATGATGTTCCCTAGAAGCGTCTCCGTCATCAGTTCGGGATCTGTGACTGCCAGCTCGTACTCGTGGCTCATCACCAGCGCGTCGAACGGGCACGCCTCGACACAAAGCCCGCACATCATGCACGCGCCAACCTCGTAGTCGAACGAGACGATGCGCTTGGACTTGTCCTCGCCGGTCTCGACACTGAGGGCGAGGATGTCGTCGGGACATTCCCTGATGCACGCCATGCAAGCGGTGCACTTCAAAGCCCCGGTCTCATCGTAGGCGGGACGAACGGCCCATCGGGACCTCTCGGGCAGAACGAGCTTTTCGTCGGGATAGTGAACGGTGATCGGACCCCGGAGAAGGTTGCGGAACGTGATCGACAGACCCTTGAGGATGCCCGTGCCCAGCACGTCAGCCCACCGCCTTCGCGAGGGCCGGCTCGAACAGCTTGATCAGCGCACCCGTTACCAAGATCCAGCCGAGCGATACGGGGATGAGCCCCTTCCACCCGAACGACAACAGCTGGTCGATGCGCAGCCTCGGCAATGTGCCTCGTATCCACATGAGCACGAAGATGCCGACGTAGGTCTTGAACATCATCACTATCGGCCCGGGCACAACGCCGAACGGGTCTATCCAGCCCCCAAAGAACACCGTGACGGCGAGAGCCGATACGATGAAGCTGTTGGAGAACTCGGCCAGGAAGAAGAAGGCGAACTTCATGCCCGAGTACTCGTTGGCAAAGCCTGCCACGAGTTCGGATTCGGCCTCGGACATGTCGAAGGGCGTCTGGTTGAGCTCGGCGAGCGCGGCGATCAGAAACAGGACGAAGCCGCCGAACTGGGGCAGCACGTACCATCTGGGGATGAACCCCAGCCAGAAACCCTTCTGCGCGTTAACGATCTCGTTCATGTTGAGAGTGCCGGCCAGCATGGCCACTCCGATGACGGAGAGCAGCAGCGGCACCTCATAGGCGATCTGCTGAGCTGTGGCTCGCATTCCCCCGATCAGCGACCACTTGCTATTCGACGCCCAGCCGGCCATCAGGATGCCCACCGGCACCATCGCGAGGATCGCCAAGGTGTAGAGGACCCCGGTGTCCAGGTTCGCGAACGTCCACGAGTCGGAGAACGGTATGGCCAAGTAGGCCATGAACGACGGCACGAACACAGCGAACGGGGCGATGACGAAGAGCGCCTTGTCCGTCGCCGAGGGGTTGAAGTCCTCTTTGGTGAGCAGCTTCACCACGTCCGCGATGGTCTGCAAAGTGCCCTGCCAGCCCACCCTGGTCGGACCAACTCGGATATGGAATCTCGCCAGGACCTTACGGAGCATGTAGATGAGGACGACGCCGTTGAGCAGCATGAGCCCGAGCGCCGCGAGAGCCCTCACCACACTCTCCATGAGCGGGCTCATCTGTCGATCTCCCCGAGCACGATGTCCAGGCTGCCGACCACGGCCACAACGTCAGCGATCTTGCAGCCGGGCAGGAGCTCGTCCACAACTGAGAGGTTGTACAGGGCGGGCGAGCGCACCTTCATGCGGTAGGGCTTGTCGGATCCGTCGGACACCAGATGGATGCCGAGCTCGCCGCGGGGCGACTCCACACAGGAGTACATCTCGCCCTCCGCCGGTCGAAGAACCCTCGGCACCTTGCCCGAGATCTCGCCCTCCGGGATGCCATCCAGCAGCTGCTCGATCATGCGGGCGGACTGGCGCATCTCTTCCATCCGCACCATGTAACGGTCCCAGGTGTCACCAGTGCTGCCGATCGGCACGTCGAACTCCAGCTCCGGGTACACACCGTACGGACGCTCTTTGCGCACGTCCCACCCGAACCCGCTGCCGCGCAGGCACGCACCCGTCATCCCGAATCCAACCGCGGTCGCGCGGTCCACAACCCCGATGTCGCGAACTCGTGCAACAAGTATCTCGTTGCCGGACAGAAGGCCGTGGTACTCATCCAGGTAGCGCGGAAGAGTATCCAGGAACTTGCGCACTGCGGGCTCGAACTCGGGGGGAAGGTCGGCGATGACACCTCCCGGGCGAACGTAGTTGAACATCATGCGTGCGCCAGTCACCAGCTCAAGGATGTCAAGCAGTGCCTCACGATCGCGGATGACATAGAGGAAGGGCGCCATCGC
Source organism: uncultured Coriobacteriaceae bacterium (assembly GCA_964633595.1). Classification (GTDB taxonomy): domain Bacteria; phylum Actinomycetota; class Coriobacteriia; order Anaerosomatales; family CAZWGV01; genus CAZWGV01. Next base: position 13,145 of record CAZWGV010000010.1, read on the forward strand.
TCCCACATCGAGTCCGAACGTCCCCAGCCAGAGCAGATGGCTCGCGATCCGGTTCACCTCGGCCATCAGCGTCCGCAGCCACTCGGCCTTGCGCGGCACCTCGATCTCGGCCAGTCGTTCCACGGTCATCGCAAACGCCCACTCGCTGTGGATCCCGGAGAGGTAGTCGGCGCGATCGAGCAAGGTGCCGATCTGGTGGTATCTCCTGTGCTCCGCCAGCTTCTCGATCCCGCGATGCAGGTAGCCTAGCGACGCCTCTGCCGCCACTACCTCCTCTCCATCGAGTTCGAGGAGGATATGGAGGACACCGTGGGTCGAAGGATGCTGCGGACCCATGTTGATCACTAGATGCTCGGTGGCTAGCTCGTCCACTCCACGCGGGACTCGGCGCAGACCTCGCGGCAGCACGGGAGCCGCGTGGTCTCCCTCGGGGAGCGGCGCTTCAACGACCCCCGGCGGGGTGATGCGCGGATCAGCCATCGGTGGCCGCCTTCGCCTCTTCGGGCCGCTCGCGAGAGCGCACTCCGGGGCGCACAACGTCCTCGTGGCCACGGATGGGGACCTCCTTGCGCAGGAGGAAGCCCTCGACGTCATCGGTCGTGAAGAGCCGCTTGAGGTTTGGGTGCCCCTCGAATACAACTCCCAGCAGCTCCGCTGTCTCGCGCTCCGTGTAGATGGCGCCGGGATAGATGTCCCAGACAGAGACCACCCGATCGAGGTAGCCGACGAGTGTCCTGAGGTAGACCTCCTCGTCGCGGGTGAAGGACCTCACGTGGTAGGTGAGCTCGATCCCCTCTCCGGTGTCGGTGCCCACCAAGTCGACCAGCATCGCGAAGTCGCCCTCCGCCACGAGAGCGCGCAGGGCAGGACCGACGTCACGCCTATCCACTACACACGCGAGGCCGAGCGCGGACGTCGCGCACTCGGCGGTCACGCCGGCATCGGCCAGGGTCCTAGCTACGGCTGCTGCGTCGGGCAGCAAGGCGCTCCTCCGCTCTTCGCTTGATCTTCTCCTGGAGTTGCATGAAGCCGTACTGGAGCGCTTCGGGCCTGGGAGGACAGCCGGGGACGTACACGTCGACCGGTACAACCTGATCCGCGCCAAGAACCACGTTCGGGTACTCGCGGAACGGCCCGCCCGTCGAGGCGCAGGCTCCCATCGCGATCACCCACTTTGGTTCAGGCATCTGCTCGTAGAGGGTCTTCAGCGTGACGGCCATCTTCTTGTTGACCGTCCCTGCAACGATCATCACGTCAGACTGCCGTGGGCTGCCTCGATGGAATATGCCGAATCGGTCGAAGTCGAACCTTGGACCACCTGCGTGCATCATCTCCAGGGCGCAGCAGGCGATCCCGAACAGCAGGTACCAGAAGCTGTTGCGCCTCGCCGCATCGAAGAGCTGTTCACTCCTGATGAACAGGACCGAGTTCTCGCCGGTGAACCGGTCTAGCGCCACTGGAGTGCGCCCTCCTTCCAGGCGTACGCCAGTCCGATGCCGAGAATGCCGATGAACACGACCATCTCGAAAAGAACGACAGCGCCAAGTTGGCCGAAGACAACTGCCCACGGGAACAGGAACACTGTCTCGATATCGAAGATGAGGAACAGGAGGGCGTAGACGTAGTAGCCGATGCGGTACTGGATCCAGGGAGGTCCGATGGGCTCGCTCCCGCATTCGTAGGGCGCCAGCTTGGCTGCAGTGCGCTTGGATGGATGCAGCACGAATGAGAGCGCCAGCGTAGCGGCGACGAATACAATGCCGAGCCCGAAGAACACGGCCACAGTCAGGTAATCCCCGAACATCACCGCTCCCCGCTAGGATCCCGAGAGCCGCACTGAGCGATCTAGCAGCTCAAGATACGACAACGCCGCCAAGGCCGGTAGCTGCGCTCCTGGCCTGGGGCGATAATGGCGGGATGGTAACACGTGTTACAAGGACCGGACAAGCAGGTTCGCGGCGTGTCTCTGGCGAGTGGCGCCTTGGCCAGGGGGAGCGGTAGGACCCACAGGGGGAGCGGCTGCCTGCCGCTCCCCCTGTGATATCTCATGGAGCCGACGAGGGGACTCGAACCCCTGACCTACGCATTACGAGTGCGTTGCTCTACCAGCTGAGCTACGTCGGCGTGAACTTCATCAAGTGCTCTTGTCCCCGTCGCTTCCGTCGCGTCGCCGCCTTCTTCTCCTGCGACCGGAAACAGGTGTGTCTGCGCGTCCGTCCTGGGCCGTCCGCCTCTCAGATGCAGCGGCCTTGGCAGGCTGCCCGCCGCTCTGGCGATCTCCTTCGCTATCTGCGCCCTTCGCTCGTCGCCTTCGCTTTCGCTTAGCCGGCTGCTCCTCGGAGACCGCTGGCGAGTCGTCGGCTCCGCCGGTCAGTGCGGAGGTTAGGGCGCTCTCCCTCAGTCCCCTAAGTTCCTCGAGCGCCTGCTCGCTAACGGAGCAAGGGCACCCCTGCCCAGTGCGGCACTCCATCATCGACACTGGCACGCTCACGGTGCCCCCGGACTCAAGACGAAGGGTGACCGTCTCTCTGGGGGTGTCCAGGTCGCTGACCTTGCCCGGACCCATCGGCGTCTCCACCATGGAGCCACGCTTGGGCGCCCTGGTCTTGAACTCCTTGTAGGTGTCGTACTCGTAGCGCAAACAGCACATGAGTCTGCCACACAGCCCGCTTATCTTCAACGGATTCAGAGGCAGGTCCTGCTCCTTTGCCATCCGTATCGAGACAGGCTGGAAGTCTCCGCTGAATCTGACGCAACACAACTGCTCGCCACAGTGCCCGATCCCACCAACCATGCGAGCTTCATCGCGCACGCCAACTTGACGCATGTCGATTCGCGCCTTGAATCGTGCGGCCAGATCGCGTACGAGCTCCCGGAAGTCCACGCGCTCCTCGGCCACGAAGTAGAAGACGACCTTGCTCCCGTCGAACAAGTACTCGACATCGACAGGTTTCATATCCAGCCCGTGCTCCCCCACTATCTTGCGGTAGATGGGCATGGCTTCGCGCTCCCGCTCGCGAAGCTCGCCAGCATGTCGGATGTCCTCCTCTGTGGCCTCTCGAAGGACCGGCTTCAGCGCAGCGACAACCTCGCCCTCACGTGCCTCGTGAGGCGCCACAACAACCTCACCGAACTCTTCTCCGCGCTCGGTCTTCACTATGACTGCGGCGCCGGCCTCGACCTCGAAGCCCGCCGCGTCGAACGTCAGCGTCTTCGGGGTCTGCCTGAGCTTCACTCCCACGACCGTGGGCAACGTATGGCCTCCCGTATGTCGAATAGCATCGCCTCTGTGGCGAGCTGCGGACTCACATTATAGGAAACGCGACTACGAGCACGCTTGACCGCGTTCACCCCGCTGATCGCAGCTGCAGACGCCAGCGTGGAGGCGACCTCCTCCATGGCGTCGAGCACATCCCGATTGACCACGAGATCCGCGGCACCTTGCGACAAGGCCAAGCAATCCCGGAGCCAGCTCTCCGTCACCGCGAACACTTCCAGCAGTCCCTCCCTCTCGCGGGCAGTGATCTCTCGCTTGTGCCTCTCCTCCAGAGGCTTGGCTGACCGGCGTGACGTGCCGAGGAACTCCTCACGCTCCCTGACCTCGGCCGCCTGAAGCGCCTTCAGCTCGTCGAGGGGCGCCTTGACCGAGGTCATCAAGGACCGAACCGCCACAAGCACGTCGTGCCCGTCCATGACAGGGAGGTCCTTCATTGTACGCAGTACGAGTTCGCGCGTCGCACGCCGTGACGAGGAGTTCAGAAAGTCGAGGGCTCGGGAGAGAACACCT
>CAZWGV010000010.1:16941-30302 GCA_964633595.1 uncultured Coriobacteriaceae bacterium
GCGCAAGCGCGAGATCAAGCTCTTGCAGGACTCCCTCGAGGAGCGCGAGGTCCTGCTGCGGCTAGCGCCGCAGCCGCCTCATCCGCACGAGCTCCGGTCTTCTCAACGAGAACGCCTACGGCTACATCAGACGGCATTCGGCTGAAGCGCACTACCTGGCATCGCGACACAACCGTTTGCGGAACGGCCTCATAACTACCCGAGAGCAGCACGAACACGGCGTCATCGGGCGGCTCTTCGAGAGTCTTGAGGAGCGCGTTAGCCGACGCCTCGTTCAGGAAGTCTGAGGAGTCCAGGATGTAGATCTTGCGACTGCCCTCCACCGGCGTGAGAGATACGTCTCGGACGATCGCGCGGACCTGTTGCACCAGATAGGTGGCTGCACCCTCGGGCTCGATGAGGCGCACATCCGGGTGGAATCCCCTCTTCACCCGGTAGCAGGTCGGGCAGACACCGCATCCGTCATCATCGCAGATGAGGGCGCAAGCCAGCGCCTTGGCTGCCGTCTTCTTGCCCGCTCCTGGCGGACCGACAAAGAGGTACGCGTGAGAGACCTTTCCCGACCGGACCGCGCCCTCCAGGTACTTGGCGGCGCGCTCCTGTCCTACGAGCTCCTCCCAAACGCACGGGCGGGCCATTGGGTCAGCCTACGACCTTGAGCCGAATGAGCACCGGCTCGACCACGGACCACACCAACTCGGCCACCGCCTCGGGGCTACCTGAGGCATCAACCACCTTGACACGCTCAGGCTCCTCGGCAGCTACTGCCGCGAAGCCATCCCACACGCGACGGTGGAATCCCTCCTCTTCCGCCTCGAGCCGGTCGGCTCCGCCGGACGTCGCCCGGGCGAGAGCCAGTTCCGGGTCCAAGTGGAGAACGACGGTGAGGTCGGGTATCAGACCGCCTGTTGCCAGTTCGTTCAGTGCACGGATGCGTTCCATGCCCACGTCCTCGGCAAGCCGCCTCCCGTATCCCTGGTAGGCGAGAGTAGAGTCGGTGAACCGGTCGCATACCACCACTAGTCCCGCATCCAGGTTCGGCCTGATCACGGATGCCGTGATCTCGGCCCTGCTAGCCTCGTAGAGCAGGAGCTCTCCCACAGCACTGAGACCCGTGTGGGCCGGGTCGAGAAGGAGGTCTCTCACCCTGTCACCTACGGGAGTCCCCCCCGGCTCACGCACCGCGACCGTCTCCACGCCACGACCGCGAAGCCGCTGAACCAGAAGGCTTGCCTGCGTCGTCTTCCCGGCTCCCTCCCCACCTTCCAGTGTGATGAACGCGCCGCTCACGAAGGGTTCTCCGGGTTCTCCGGGTTCTCCGGGTTCGAAGGTCTTCCGTCGCGGGGGATGTCCGAGTAGATGTCCGCGCCTCTCATGTCGATCGCCACGAATGCCGGGAAATCCCTGAGTTCGAGCCTCACCAGGGCCTCGGGACCCAGTTCCGGGTAGGCGATCGGCTCGGCGGACACCACACTTGTCGCTAGAAGCGCAGCGACTCCGCCGACTGCGGCGAAGTACACTGCGGAGTTCTCGGCCAGCGTCTGGCGGATCTCTGCCGACCGCGGGCCCTTCCCTATGGTGGCCACTATCCCGGCTCGGATCAGCCGAGGTGTCCAGGCGTCCATCCGCTTGGCCGTCGTGGGACCCACCGCCCCTGCAGGCCTTCCGGCTGCCGGTGGGGTCGGGCCGGCGTAGAAGAGCACCTGGCCCGCCAGTCCGTAGGGCAGGCTACCTGTCGCCTCGATCTCCGCGACAAGACGCTCGTGGGTCGCGTCCCTGGCCGTGTAGACAGGGCCTGACAGCAAGACCTCTTCGCCCGCACTCAGCGCTCGTAGTGCGCGAGCCTCGGGCGGAAGCCACACGATCCTGGGATCGCCGACGTCTGAGCGCCCGTTGCTCGGTGACGCGTCAGACATGGTCCATCCCGACCTCCGGGTCATCGCGTTCACGATCGCGCCGTCCCCGCCAATCCAGAGTCCTGTAACCGTATGCCGCAGCCGCGACCACGACGAGAGCAGCCAGCTGCAAGGTGATCCGAGACCCAGTGAACGTAACCTCAGTCGGCAGGATACCGCGAGTCTCCACTACACGCCTCACGAGTGCAGCCGTAACGTCACCAAGCGGAGGGAACACGACCATGGAGACGAGCAGGGCGACCCGCACAACTGACTCCAAAGCAGTGAAGACCCGTCCTCGGATCGCGTCGGCGACCGTCCGCACGATGTAGCTGTTGCCCGCTACGGAGACCACCGCCACCGCGAACCCGGCAGCGAACACGAACGCGCAAGCGACCCAATACGCGCTGACGCTGGCGAACGCGAACATCGAGAGAGCGAAGGCGGCCACCCCCCCGACGAACATGAGCTGCAGCCGAACGCGGCTGGCCAGCCGAGGCGCGAACAGCGCGCCCGTCACCATCCCGGCCGCCAGGAACACCATCACGAAAGTCTTGGGCGCGGCTGCAAGACGCTCTATGACCGGCAGCCGATCGATGAACGGCACGCTGCCAGTCAGGTTCTGGCCAACGTGAACGAATCCCACGGGGATGATCGCGCCCCCACCCAGGATGGCCAACCCGATGGTCGCGAGGAAGGCTCGCAGTTCACGATGGCCGCCCAGGAAGGACAGCGCCTCCCGGACGTCCTTCCCCAGTAGCGCTAGATCGAGCTTGCCGCCGACTCGGCGCTCGGAGCGCGGCGTACCCATCAGCGTGATCATCGTGGCGGACAAGACGAACGTGAGACTGTCGACCATCACCATGCCCGCTCGGGGGCTTAGGAGTTCAGGAGCGAACGGTCCCACGAGCTGGTCTACCAGGGGCAAACGCGCGTTGAGCACAGCACGCACCACGGCCTCGAAGGCCGCGAGGATCGCTCCGGACGCGGTCAGTCCCACCAGCATGCTCGCCTGCTGCGTGGTGTACGAAAGACCGTTCGCCGCCTCGACATCCTCGGCGTCGACCAGGCTGGGGATGAGCGCGTTCTTCGCTGGCACGAAAAAGAGAGAGGCCACTTCCATAGCCAGAACGATCGCGTAGATGCTGGCGAGGTCGTTGGCGACCAGTAGCGCGAGGGCGAGCACGGCACGGGAGATGTCGCAAGCGATCATCAGACGTCGGCGATCGAAGCGATCCACCAGCGCTCCCACGAGTGAACTCATGAAGAGCGCAGGGATGATCTTCGCGATCATCAGGCCAGCGACAGCGAACGAGGAGCCGCCCGACAATCCCTCCACGAGGGGCATCAGGAACCCTATGACCAGCCAGTCGCCCACCCCGCTCGCGAACTGGCTGAGCCACAGCCTCCTGAAGGACCGGTTGCGGGTCAGACGTCGCAGCGCGCCGGACTCGGGCGGTCGCGGGCCCCAACCGGAACCGCCTCCCGGACCCGGAAGACCTTCCGCGAGTTCAGTCACGCGAGTTCCACGCTGGCCGTGCGCACGGCCGAACAGCCGAGGTTCACCGCGACCGGGAGGGATGCGATGTGGCAGGGAGCGGTGACCAAGTGGACAGCCAATGCGGTCGATCGCCCGCCCAGACCACCCGGTCCGATCCCGGTAGCGTTCACCGCATCCAGCAGTTCCTTTTCCAATGCGGCCGCACGTTCCGAGAAAGCCGGTGCTCCGACGCGTCGCAAGATGGCTCTCTTGGCCAGCACAGGGGCCTTGTCGAACGTGCTCCCTACCGCGACTCCGATGACGAGGGGCGGACACGCGCTGGCGGCGTTCGCCCTCACCGTCTCGACAACGACACGTCGGACCCCGGCCTCGCCCTCCGACGGATCAAGCATGAAGAGGGCGGACGCGTTATCCGAGCCCCCACCCTTCAGCATGACGTTGACGGTCGCTCCCGTGCCGGGACGGAAGCTCACGTCGACGAAGCCGGGTGTGTTGTCGCCCGTGTTCTCGCGGCCGAAGAGCGCGTCGCCCACCACACTTGCCCGCAGCAGCCCCTGTGCCTGCGCTTCACTGATCGCAGCGTCCACCTCGGCATGGATGTCGCCGCCAAGACACACCTCGCTCCCGAGCTCCACCCAGACCCATGCGGTCCCCGTGTCTTGGCACAGCGGAACCCGATCGCGCTCGGAGATGGCAGCGTTATCCACGAGCATCTGGATGACACGCTTGCCTCGCTCGGAAGTCTCAAGCTCCGTCGCCTCGCGGAGCGCCTCCCGAACATCCTCCCTCAGACCGACTGCGGCACTCGAGATGGCCTCGCGTACCGCCGCCCCGATGGAGGATGCGTCCACCACGCTAGGTGGCCGCCTCCAGCGCGGCGATCCCCTCGGCAACGCTCTGTGCCGAGGCCCTGAGCGCGGCGACTTCATCGCCGCTGAGATCGATCTCGGGCACTTCGCGCACGCCCCCCGCGCCGAGCACCGCCGGAACGGACATGAACACGTCCGAAATCCCGTACTCGCCGCGGAGCATCACACAGCTGGGAAGAACGGTCCCCGTATCGCCCAGCACGGCCTCTACCATAGCCACCACCGACGAGGCGGGAGCGTAGAAGGCGCTCCCCGTTCCGAGCAGGGCCACTACTTCCGCTCCCCCGGAAACAGTTCGCCGCACCAGGGCGTCCACTTGCGCCGAAGTGAGCAGCTCGGCGAGCGGTCTGCCTGCGGCAGTGGCCAAACGAGGCAAGGGGACCATCGCATCGCCATGCACTCCGATAACCAGCGCATCGACGTCGGAAACGTCCACTCCAGTCGCCTCACTTATCGCGAAAGCGAAGCGCGCCGAGTCCAGAACGCCGCCCATCCCCATCACGCGCCGTTCGGGCATTCCCGAGATCGACCATGCCAGGTGGGTCATTACGTCCAACGGGTTAGTGACGCAGATGACGACGGCGTCCGGTGACTTCTCCGCAGTAGCGCCAACTACCGACCTCACGATGCGCGCGTTGGTGGCCAGCAGATCGTCGCGGCTCATGCCCGGACGCCTGGGGACACCCGCCGTTACCACCACCACGTCGGACCCCGCACTGTCGGCGTAGTCCGTCGTGCCGGTGACGCGCGGTCCGAACCGCTCGACGGACCTGCTGTGCATCATGTCGAGCGCCTTGCCCTGCGAAAGCCCCTCCACGACATCGAGCAGGACAACGTCGGCAACGCCCTTGATCGCAAGGAGCAGCGCCGTGGTCGCACCTACGTGACCGGCCCCGACAACGGTGACCTTGGGGTATGACATGCGGTCCCTTCCGCTTCATCGCGCCTTGTGCAACGGCGCGGTCCGAGCCCCCCGGCGAGACCCGGCGCCCACGCGATTCTAGCACGCTGAAGTGGCCCGACACCCTTTGGCCGAGGGCGAGCGGGCAATAGGATCGCTAGTGCCCCTGCGAGTGATTCACGAGAGATCTGCGAGCCAGTCCACGGGCATCTTCGATCCGCCGTGCACCGCGAGTCGCTGCTTCAGGATCGGCGGCAGCTCCGGCACGGAGAGCATGGGCTCCGGGTGGGGGATCCAGGAGGGCACTTCGGCCATGAGCAGGCGCTCGTCGTCAACGCCTTCCGCCAGGACTTCGCCGAGAAACACCACCGCGCTTCCGCCGCCGGAGGCTTCGGAGCTCTCCGCGATCATCACTAGGCCCGCCACCGACAGACTCAACCCTATTCCGAACTCGATCGCAGCCTCTGCCTGCAAGGCAGACTCGGCACCAGGCGCAATGAACACGGCATCCACCGAACCAGCGTGAGCAGACAGCTCGTCGCGATCGAAGCACGCGTCACCCGCTAAGGCGAGCACTCGCTGGGGCTCCTCCGCAGGCCCGGCGCTCCTGGCAAGGACCGAGCTGGAGCCGCCCAAGTCTTCCCAGGACGGGACCCACCACAAGGCGTCGGCGGACAGCTCTGCAGAGAGCAGCGAGTTGGCCTCCTCGGACACGGCCTTGTCCACCCTGGACGCAAGGAGCAGGCTCGCGCCTTGCGAACCGGCAAGTCGCGCCGCAGCTGCTAGAGCGACCGCAGTAGCGCTCAAAGATTCCCCGCAGGGTAGTTGGATCACAGCCACTATCACCGCATGCTCCAAGGCTCGTCCCCGGACACACAGTGGATTCCCGAGTGGGACCTCCGGGTCACGTGGTCGGCAAAGACGCCTCTCCGCCGGACCCTTCGCGTGCCGCCGAGGGCTTCTTTGGCTTGGCAGCAGTCCGTTTGCGGCCAGCACCGCTCTTGGCAGGCCGCTTCACCCTTGTGGCCTTGCCGTTGAAGGCCTTGGTTTCGCACTCGGGATCGACACACATCCGCCAGGGACCCCTGCGCGTCTGAACAACGACCACCGGGGCGCCACAGGGCTCGCATGTGTCCCCCGTTATCTGGATCTCCCCGGACTGGGGAAGCGGGTATGACTTGCCGCACTGCTCGTAGTTGGTGCATCGGGCGAACTTGCTCCCAACAGCGGAGTATGTGACCTGCAGACGACCACCGTCGCCCGACGGACAGGCGCCGAGGCTCATCCCGGCGTCTGGTCCGGTCTTGGTGGGGCACTCAGTGGACAGGCACATGACCCTGGGTCGCTGCTTGAACTTGACGACCCTTACCTGCGGTGTACCGCAGACGGGGCATAGATCCTCCACCGCCTCGTACTTCGCGCGCTGCGGCAGAGGGTAGGTAACGCCACACTCCGGGTAGCCGGTGCATCCCACGAAATACGACTTAGTCTTCGGGGAGTACCGGATGCGCAGCGTGTCTCCAGAGTTGGGACAAGTACCAACGGTGGCGTCCTCATCGGCCGCTACACGCAGGACCTCGCCCACATCGCCACTCAGCGGCAGAAGGGCCTCGATCACCTCGGCCAACAGCGCCTGCGAGTGCCCGACGACATCCGCGCGCGAGGCGCGAGCCCCGGCGATCGCATCCATCTCGCCCTCGAGCTCGCTGGTCATAGCTGGCGTCGTGATCCGCTCGGCGTGCTTCACCAGAGCGTCCACCACCGCGCGGCCGCGGCAAGTGGGCTCCAGCGGATCTCCGTTCACGTACTTGCGATCGTAGAGCGTCTGGATGATGTCGTGCCTGGTCGCCTTCGTCCCGAGCCCGGCGCGCTCCATCTCCTGGATGAGCCTGCCTTGCGAGTAGCGGGAGGGCGGCTGCGTCTGGCGCTCGTCGAGGGAGACCCCGGCCACGACCACCTCGTCGTCCTTCGCCAAGGCCGGGAGACGCTCCTCCTTCTTGGAGCCATATGAGTAGATGGCCCGAAAGCCCGGCTCTACGATGACGTCGCCGCGAGAGACGAACGGCTCGCCAGCCACGTCCACAACAACCTTCGTTCCCTCAAGAACGGCCTGGTCGGAGAGGGTCGCCAGGAACCTGCGGGCGACCAGGTCGTAGAGCTTCCACTCTTCCGGCTTCAGCCTGTCGAGTTCGGCGGGAGCGGTGGGATGGACTGGTGGGTGGTCGGTCGCTTCCTTCTGGCCCCTCGTGGCCGAGAGCCTATCTCTCTCGAGCAGCCGTGACACGTGCTCCTGATACGTGGACACCGCACCTAGAGCGCGCACGATCGCCTTGAGGTCCAGGCTCTGCGGGTAGACGGTGTTGTCCACCCTTGGGTAGCTGATGAGCCCGTTCATATACAGCGACTCGGCCACGCGCATCGCTCGGGCGGGAGCGAGGCCCTCCTGCGCTGCCGCGGCAAGGAGCGCCGTCGTGTTGAACGGGGCGGGCGGCTTCACCGTCCGGCGGCTGCGTTCGGTAGTGACCACGATCCCGGACGCCGCTCCTTCGCATGCGGCCAGAGCCGCCCGCGCTGCCGACTCGTCCGAGAATCGCTCGGTGGAGTGGGTTCCGGAAAACTCGTGACCATCAACCTCAAACTGTGCCTTGACGACCCAGAACGTCTCGGGCTCGAAAGCCTCGCGCTCTCGCTCCCGGTCCACTATGAGTTTGAGAGTGGGTGTCTGAACCCTGCCCGCCGACAGAACGTTCCCAAAAGCCGCCCGAACGGCCTGCTGGTACGACAGTGTGAGGTAGCGGGTGAGCACCGCACCCCAGACCAGGTCTATGTCTTGGCGGGCCTCGCCCGCCTGCGCCAAGTCGTCCGATATCTCGCTCGGCTCCGAGAAGGCCTTCTCTATCTCGGCGGCGGTGATGGCCGAGAAGCGCACTCTCTGGACGGGCACGTCGGGGTTCACTTCACGAATGACCGACCTGGCGTCACTGCCTATGAGTTCGCCCTCTCGGTCGTAGTCCGTGGCTACGATGACCTCGTCCGCCTTCTTGGCCAGGTTCTTGAGCGACTGGATGATGCCCTTCTCGGCCGGAGACTTCTCGACTGGTGCCCGCGTGAGCGTGGGCAGCGCCTCGAGACGCCAGCGCTTGAGATCCGCATCTTCGTGCTGTTCCGGGAAGTCCACCTTCATGATGTGGCCCTTGAGCCCGATGCTCACCCAGTCGTCGCCATCGCGGCGGAATCGGTAGACGGGGGTGGTGTAGACAGTATCCGCCGAGGGCTTCCCTACGGCCAGGATCTCGGCGATACGACGCGCCGCGATGTTCTTCTCGGAAACCACGAGCCGCACGATGGATTGTCCTTCCGTCTGGGCGGGCGCAGATTCCTTGCGAGTATATATCGGAAGGTCAAGCCCCAACTGACTGGGAGCTTACCCTTGTGCCGTTCGGGGAAGCTCACCAGCGGCCCACTACAGACCGAGCTCGTCGGCCCTCTCCCGCATCGCTAGCAGGGACAACTCAAGGAACTCGTCGCGCTCCAGGCCGAGATCGGCGCACGTCGCCATCTGCTCTCTGCTGGCTCCGCGCGCGAAGGCCTTCTCCTTCCACCGCTTCTTCAGCGACTTGAGCTCCACCGCTGCCAGCGAGCGATCCGGCCGGACCAGTGCCGCCGCGACGATGAAACCCGTCGTGGGATCGGCGGCGTAGAGCGCCTTATCCATCGTGCTCTGGCGAGGAGCCTTCTCCGCATGGGAGAGGATGGCGCGCACAACCCTCTCGCTCACCATCCCTCGGAGCATCTCGGCGGCGACGAGTCCGTGGCGATCGGGGTCTTGGGCCGTCTCCGAGTAGTCCAGATCGTGCAGGAGTCCGGCCAAGCACCAGTCCTCGCGATCCGACTCGGGCTCGCCGAGGCGTTCGGCCAGCGCCTGCATGATAGCCTCCACGGCCAGGCAGTGACTCATCAGGTTGGCGTTGGGGATACGCTCGCGTACGAGAGCCAGTGCCTCATCGCGATCCATCACGCCTCCTCCTCGCCGGTGGTCCCGCTCGCGCAAGACCCATGCGATGACCGTGGAGCGCATGCACGCCCTTGCCCCTTCAGGCGCTCACGCAGGAGCGGACCTCCTCGATGCGCTCCGCGAGCCATTCGGCCCACTCGGCCACCCCCTCCCCCTTCGTGGCGGAGATGGGGAAGACCGGCGCCGCAGCGTTCAGGCTCTGCACCACGCCCCTGAACTCGTCCTCGTCGAAGTCAAAGACCGGCATCGTGTCGTACTTGTTGAGTATGACTGCCTTCGCCAGAGCGAAGATGTTGGGATACTTGTACGGCTTGTCATGACCCTCAGGAACCGAGAGGATCATCACCTTCATGTGCTCTCCCAGGTCAAACTCGGTGGGGCACACGAGGTTGCCGACGTTCTCCACGATCAGAAGGTCGATCTCGGACAGGTCGAGTGTTTCGGCGGCCCGACGAACCATGTCCGCCTCCAGGTGACACGCACCTCCAGTGTTCACCTGCACTGCCGGCACTCCGTGCGCCTTCACCTTCTCCGCGTCAACTGTGCTGGCTATGTCTCCTTCAATGACTGCGATGCGGTACCGATCGCGCAGCGAGGCTATCGTCGCGAGTATCGTGGAGGTCTTCCCCGCACCCGGACTCGCCATCAGATCCAGCACGAAGACGCCGTTGGCGTCGAAGATCTCGCGATTTGCCCGCGCCAGCCGCTCGTTCTTGTGCAAGATCGATCTGCCGATGTCGATCTCCATGACTAGCCTCCGAGATCCGCCGCTTGAGAGTCGTCGGCGCCCGAAGCAGCATGCGACTCATCGATGTCAATGCTGTCGATCCGCAACTCGCGGCCCTGAATGGGCTCGTTGAACGGGTTCTCGCATTTGGGGCAGATGGCGTCGAAGCGCCCGTGCTCGAACTCGGTCCCGCATTGAGGACAGCGGGACTTCGCCGGCACGTGCTGCACGACGAGCACAGCGTCGCGGGCTATGGTCTCTTCGCGCAAGGTCTCGAACGCGAACTGCAGTGCGAACTCCACTATCTCCGTGAGTTCTCCCACACTGATGCGGATCTCATTTATCCGCTGCGCGCCCTGCTTCTCGGCAGCCTCGATAGCTGTCGCCAAGATGCTCTGGCATATGCCCATCTCGTGCACTTGCGGCTCCTACTTGGGGTTACCTTGGTCGCCCGGGGGCAGTCTCGTAGCGACCCGCTCATCTCTCACTCGGCACCCAGCTCAAGCTGCTGCGCCCTAATCTTCCTGGAGAGCAGAACCCGGACCAGAAGAAGGCTGGTCTCGTAGAGAACGACCATGGCTATGGCCAGCGCCCCCATGCTCACTGGAGACCAGTCCGGCGTTGCCATCGCCGCGACAACGACGATCACGACCCAGGCAACGCGCCAGTTCTCCCTAAGCGTCTTGTATGGGATCACGCCGAAGTAGACCAGGTAGAAGACCACGACAGGCGTCTGAAACGCTATCCCGAATCCCAGCAGGAAGTACAAGACGGCGAAGAGCAGATCGCCGCCCTGCGGAACGAAGCGGAACAACGCTGCGTTCTGATCCACCAGCCATTCGAACGCAGGAGCGAGGACGAGTCCGTAGCAGAACGCGACACCGGCGAAGAATAGCAGGGCTACGGCGATGAAGGTGGGGATGAACCACTTCTGCTCTTTGGGCCTCAGCGCCGGCAGGAAGAAGGCGAGTGCCTGGTAGATGATGATCGGGCTTCCGCCGATGGCGGCGGCCCAGAGCGCCAGTTTGAACCTCAGCGTCATCGCTTCCATGACACGCAAGGTGATCGCCTTCTCGTCCTCGAGGAGGAACGACACCGGCTCGATCACGAAGCGGTAGATGGGATCAGTGTAGAAGTAGAGTCCGACGGCCCCGACCATCAGAACCCCGATGACGACGAACAGCCGGCGACGCAGCTCGTCGAGATGCTCGAGGAAGGGCATGCGCTTCGGGGCTATCGGCATATGCCTTGACTAGCGGCCGTGACCGCTACTCCTCCTCTTCCTCATCATCCTCATCGCCCTCGTAGGCGACCGTGGACGCCGTCGGCGCAGCGGGAAGTGCCTCCGAGGCGCTACCGGCCCCGGCGTCTTTGCCCGACCCGTCGGTCCGCTCGATCTCGGCCCGTATCGTCGACTCCATGCTCGCCTGATACCTCTTGAACTCGCGTACGAACCGGCCGAAGGTCTTCGCGAACTCAGGCAGTTTGTCCGGCCCGAAGATGAGCAGCGCAAACAGCGCGATGAGGAATATCTCGGTGCCACCGATGCCGAACACAGGGCAAAGCTCCCATCGGGTCGTCATGTAAGTCTATGCTGGCGCAGCACCCGGCGATCCTGTCGCCAGGCATTCCAGGGCACGAAAGCGAGTCTAGACCGCTGACACTCGGACCTGCAAGAATGGGGCCGAGCGCAGCGTCCTCGGCTCTCTAGAACCCTCTCGCTTCTTCCACACTCCCGAAAATCGGGAAGACTTTGTCCAGCCCGGTGATGCGGAAGATCTTCAGTATGCTTTCGCGCTGGCAGACCAGGCGGATCGAGCCCGAGCGGTCCTTGACCCGTCGCAGCCCACCCACCAGGACGCCCAGACCCGAGCTGTCTATGAAGCCCACTTCGTCGAGGTCTATCAGGATGTCAACGCATCCCTGTTCCACAGCGTCGACGAGGTGCTGCTTCAGGACCGGTGCAGTGTAGACATCTACCTCACCGGCGATCGACAGCACGCAAGCCGCTCCGTCCTGCTCTGTTCTGACGTCGAGCTCCATGCGGGACCTCCGCTCGGCCTGGCCCACAAAGCAGATTGTAGCGTCAGGCGCACTGGCATCGCTACCTGGCGTCTAGTTGGGCCCGGGAGAGGCCGAACCGTTGGAGTGGCACGCGTCGCGCACTTTGGACTTCACACCCGCCCGTGAATGCGGACAATGGGGTACACACCTGTTGGTGAATGCCCACCGCGACCCCGAGAGGACACCATGGCACTGGATATCGATTTAGACCAGGAAGAGCCGTACTGGACACTCAGCCTCTCGGGCGACCTCGACTACGGCGAGTGCGCCTCGCTTCGAATGAGCATCGACAGAATCCTGAGGTCCGCACCGCAGTCTACAATAGTGGACCTGTCGAAGCTGGACTACCTGGACAGCTCGGGTCTCGGGCTGTTGCTGAGCCTCTGTAAGGAGTACGGCGCCCAGGGCGGGCGCCTGGTACTGGTCACGAACGAGACCGTCGACAACATCCTGTCGCTCACGCGGCTAGACGGGATCTTCTCAACAGCCCCGACCATGGACGACGCCAAGAAGATCCTCGGCGAGCCGATGGAGAACTCGTAGTCCAGACCGCTCGGCCCGCCTTCTCCGGCGGCGCTCCCCCTACTGTGTCGTGTCGGGAGAACCGGGCGCAGAGCCCGGCGGAGCAGTCTGGCCGAGTTCGGCCAGGAATTGGCGTGCGGACTCCGCGAACTGCGCCTGCGGCTCCAACTCCAACGACTTGCGTAGCGAGGCGGCGGCGGACTCCTCCATACCAGCGTCACGGTAGAAGATGCCCGCGTTGAAGTACGCCGGCGCGAACTCCGGGTTCGCCTTCGTGACAGCCGAAACGGTGTCGATAGCCCGTTGGGTTCGTCCGCTGTTGTAGTACGCGATCGCCAGGTCGGTAGCCACGTTGGGGTCCGACGGATCGATATCGAGCGCGGACTCATAGTACTGAGCGGCCGCGAACCACATGGGGCGGTCGGCTCCAGGAGCTGTCTGCACTTCCTGGGCCCTGGCAGCCCAGTCGAAGTACGTGTTCCCAAGCGCGACGAGCAGCGTCACACTCTCAGGCTCGCTCGCAAGGGCCTGTTCGAACGAGGCTATGGCACCCGTATGCTGCTGGGCTATCTGTTCCAGCTGTCCGGCCGTCCGCTGCTCGTTGGAGCCTCCGAAGAAGCCCCCGCTGGCCAAGGGGATGAAGCTGATGACGAAGGCGCTGATCAGCACGATGATGCCGATCTTGACCCACGCAGGAGTCCTGCTCTTATCGAGCGCCATGCCAAGACCTTCCTGTCGCCGGCGCGCTAGGGCTCAGCATCCGATCGGGGCTGTAGCTGTTGTACCGCTCGCTTACTCCGCGTCGGTCTCGGCCTGCGAGCCGCCGCTGCCCGAACCGCCGCCACCGGAACCAGGGGCGCCGCCGCC
>CAZWGV010000010.1:30402-36991 GCA_964633595.1 uncultured Coriobacteriaceae bacterium
TGTCCGGGCGGGAGCTGATCGGTGTTGAGCTGCTCAGGGCTGAGCTGGGGGGCGGCCACACCTCCGCCTGAGATGCCGCCAACAGTCGGACCAGGAACGGCCGAGCCGCCTACCGGGATCAGAATGCCAACTATCACACCTACGAGCAGAGCGCACACCGCGGCGAGCCCCGCAACCGTCATGCTGACGCTCTGCGACGCGAATGCGGGCGCGACTGCGGCTGGCTGGCCAACAGCCTTCTTCACCGGTTCGGGTGCCTTGCCCTGGACAGCGGTCTGCTTCTCGTCGGCTGCTGCCGGTGCCGACGCGTCCTCTTCATCGAAGAAGAAGTCCTGATCACTCACGAAGATGCCTCCTAGTCTGTACGCACGCCGAACAGGACCCATCCTGACCGGCCGGGAGATTATAGCACGCTAGGCCACTCTGCCAGGTAGGAGAAGCAAGAATCCCGCCAGGATGGCTGGCACCCGTCGGGGCGCTCTGTATGCGCTGGGGCGCATGCGCGAGCAGCACCACTAAGCGCGCAGGCGCGCCCGAACGGCAGCGGCCCGCTCCATGATCCGCTCGGCATCCAGAGTGGCCCACTCGCCTCGTTCGTAGACGACCTTCCCATCGATCATGGTCATGAGAACGTTGTCCTGGTTCGCCGTGTGAACGAGAGCGCCCGCCGGATCGGTCGTCGGTATCTGATGGCTGTGAGATAGGTCGACCGCGATCACATCCGCCCTCTTCCCCGACTCCAAAGAGCCCACGCTCTCCCCCATCCCGAGAGCTTGCGCACTCCCGACAGTAGCCATGCGGATGTAGCGCTCGGCGGTGTAGAAGGAGGCCTCGCCGGCCACGCTGCGCTGGATCAGCAGACCAACTCGCATCTCGTCGAAGTAGTCCATGGTGGCATTGGATGCTGGTGAATCGGTACCAAGGCCGAGCCTAAGCCCGAAATCCGAGAAGGCGTGCACCGGCGCGACACCCATCGCCAGCTTCGCGTTGCATCTCGGGCAGTACGCAACTGCCACGTCATGAGCGGCCAGGACTCGAATGTCTTCCTCGTCGACCTGTACGCAGTGGACGCCAAGGACCTCTGGGGCCGAGAAGAAGCCCCACTGGAGCAGGTAGCGGACCGGGCTGACGCCGGTGGGAAGCCACCCTACTCCGCTCTCCAGCAGGTCCGGGAAGTCCATCAGGGGCGAGCTACCGTACTTGATGAAGTTGTACTCGTCCTTCGAGCCCGCCAGGTGAGTGGCTATAGGCAGTCCGGCCCGGACGGCCTCCTCGGCCACGCTCCCAAAGACGTCCGGATGACAGCTGTAGGGCGCATGGGGTGCGAGTCCTATCCGAACCAAGCTCGGGTCCGAGCCTTCGCGCCACCTCGCCACGTCGTCGAACGCCCTCGCCATCAAGTCGCGAACACGGTTCTTCTCCATCGTCTGGACCTCGCGGTAGACGATGCCTCGCAGCCCGGCATCGGCCACGGCCCTGAGCGATGCCCCGGTGTCCGTGATATCGGCAACCGAGGTAATGCCCGATCGCAATGCCTCCAGGGCCCCGAGCCGTGCGGAGTCGTCCCAATCTTCAGAGGTGAGAACGGACTCCGTCTCCAGCACCTGCAGCTTCCACTGTGTGTACGGAAGGTCGTTGACTAGCCCGCGAAAGACCGAGTACTCGAGGTGCGTGTGAACATCGACGAAGCCGGGCATCAGGGCGGCCAGCCCGAAGTCACGCACCTCCTCGTCTGGGTTCTGCGCCTGGAGTTCCCCTCGACTCCCGACAGCCTCGATCACACCATGACGCACCAGCACAGCGCCGTCTTCAATGTGCGGCTGGGTGACTGGCAGTACGTATCGAGCCGCTAGCAGCATCGGAGTTCCCTTCGGAAACCAGCTCAAGTGACGAGTATCGTACCTCAGAGCGATCCCACTACGGCGTGCAGTGTGCAACCAACTGACCTCACCGAGCCCCGCGGCAGCTACTTCACCGCAACGTGAAGCGCCACGACGCCAGATGTCATGTCCCTCCACTCCACTCGCGAGAAGCCAGCGCAGCGCAGCTCCTCGGCCAGTATCCTCTGGTCAGGAAAGGAACGGATCGTGTCGTGCAGGTAGACGTACGAGTCCCTGTCCCGCGTGAGCAAGCCGCCCACCAAGACCACGACATGCCGCAGGTACCAGTAGTAGAGGCGCCGGACTACGGAGTTGGGGGGCCGTGAGAACTCGAGGATCACGTATCGGCCCCCGGGCTTCAGTATGCGGAGGACCTCACGGAAGTTGGCCTCTCTGTCCGGCAGGTTGCGGACCCCGAAAGCGACGGTCGCCGAGTCGAACGACGCATCTTTGAACGGCAGCTTCTGAGCGTCGCCGTGCAGGAACCCGATTCGCGTGCGACCGCGGTAGCTCGCCGTCCTAGCCCGTGCGACGTCCAGCATCTCCTCGACGATGTCAGTGCCGACCACCTCGGCGGGCCTCATCTGTCTCGCCATGGCGAACGCAAGCCCTCCAGTGCCCGAGCAGAGATCGAGCACCCTCCCCGTGCGGCCAGGTCTGGCCGCCTGCACCGCCGCCCGGCGCCACCACCGGTCGATGCCGAGGCTGGTGAGGGAGTTGACGAGGTCGTAGCGGGTCGCGACGCGCGAGAAGACGTGCCGCACCCGTTCGGTGGTCGGAACGCCGGGGGGCGGCGGATCATCACCGGCGTCGTGGGGCATCAAACCTCCGAGCTGTCTAGCGCCCTGTCCAGAAGCGGGCGGCCTCGCCCGAAGATGGTAGCCAAGTTCTGCCGCACCCACAACGCGATAGCGAAGAGCAGGTGGCTCGCCCTCGCCCGAGCAGGCCAGACCAGCTCTCCCTTCTCGCAGACCGTCGATTCGTTCGAGGAGTCGATCTCCCTGCGCAGAACACTGAGCGACATCGCCCTCAGCGGACCAGGGACACGTTCCATCACGTCATCGATGCGCTCCATCGTGACTCGCGCAGCGCGTATCCTCTCCTCGGTCCGCTCGGCCACCTCGGCAGTGACCGCTCCGACCCTGGCCTTCACGCGATTCAGCCGAAGTGCGGCGTCGTAGGTGCTTTGCACCAACTCGCTCCTCGGCAGGGATGAGCTCTCGTAGTTCAGGATGTACTTCCAAGAGGGCTCCAGCAGCAGTCGACGATGATCCTCCAGGCTGGATGCGCGCAGGCTGTAGCCATAGCGCTCGGGTTCGTCATACGCCATCGAACCGGGATCGAGGAAAGGCGCCATGGGAGAGATGAAGGCGAGCAGCCTCGGGTCTCCTTCGACCTGGTCATAGAGGTGGTCAACATACTCCGCTGTGTCCAGTACCGACTGAGCCGTCTGCGTTGGAACGCCGCTCATGAAGTACAGGTCGAATCGGCTGCAGCCGTGCCGCAGTGCGGCCGACACGGAGCGCTCGACGTCCGTGATGGAGTAGTGGTGTTTGCCGAAGGCTCTGCGCACCGAGTCGTCGTGGCTCTCGACAGAAAGCTCGACCGAGTAGTCGTTCAGGTGAGCGTTCAGGAACTCATAGAACTCCTCGGCCGGCGGTTTGAAGAACTCGAACGCTATGGGATTGCGGAGGTTGAGGCGGGAGACTCCCTGGATGAACGCCTTCGTGTACTCCCGCCCGGCTTGGAGGAAGTCGTTCAGGACGAAGATCGGCCCGGGGATGTAGCGCCTGATGTTGGCGATATCCCTCACCAGCAACTCGGGGTCTCGGAATGCTATCCGATCCCTCCCGTAGTGCTTCCTGAATGCGTAGGCCGAGCCGCCGCACGTCGCGCACTGGTGTGTACACCCTCGGCTCGTCAGGGAGGCGCACACCGGGTACTGGAGCCAGTCTTTGAAGGGCACGAACCCCATCATGTCCCGGTGCCTGATCACAGCGCGCATGTTGTACGAGTAGTCCAGGCAGATGTCGTTCATGTCATCAGGAACCCAGCTCAGTTCATTGGCCACGATCGCGCCGTCGGGGGTCGAGTAGGTCAGGTTGGGCACGCTCCTGGGGCTTCCCCTGCCGCGGATGACGGCCATGAGCCGCCTGAGTGGCTCCTCGGTCGAGTCCCCCCTGATGACGTAGTCCACGCATGGGTAGGAGGCGAGTTCCTCATGGAAGAACGTCGCCGAGAGTCCACCGAAGATCACCGGGGTATCCGGGTGGTAGCGCTTGCAGATCTTCGCGATCTCGATGGAACCGTGCGCGTGAGGAAGCCAGTGCAGATCGATACCAAAGGCGGTCGGGTTCATCTCTCGGATCGCCCGCTCCACATCGAAGCGCGGTCTGTTCAGCATGAGTACGGCGAGATTCACGATCCTCACCGAGAACCCGTGCCGCTCCAGGTACTCCGCCATCGTCGTGAAGCCAAGCGGGTACATCTCGAAAATGGGAGTAGACGGCACCATGTCCGACACGGGGCCGTACATTATCGCCGTCTCACGGAAGTCGTACACGCTCGGGGCGTGTAGCAGTACGAGGTCTACCTTGGCCACAGGCAGCCCTCCTGGTCTTGGCCTGCCCGACGCCCCGGCACCGGCATGCCGAGTGGTCGCGCTCGGGCGATACCTGGAGTGTGTTCGACGTCCTGCCACGAATGCCTGCAAGACGACGCCAGCCGGCCGAGCGGGGTAGCAAGCTCCTAGGGCGTCTCTAGCGGCGGCGGGATATCGGTCTCGCCAGACACGGGGGTGGCGTCTCCAACAAGCCAACGCCCTCGCTCGAATCCCACCTGGAAGATGGTCGCCCTGGGCCACGACTCGAAGTCGCCATCTTCGCGCCACACCACAACGACCTGGGCGCTGCTGGACGCGATCGCGCTGGCGTAGATGCGCCTCCATCGGGGAATGCGCGGTCCGGGGGTTGAGCTCGCGTCGTGTGCTAGCTCCAGAGCGACGGAGTCGGACCGAACGAAGCCAGCGTACGAGCTAGCGTCCACCGAGCCCTGGCGACGCAGCTCCAGCAAGCGGGTGAGCACGGCAACAGCGGGATGTGGATCCACAACCCCTCGCTCTTGGCGTCCACCCCGATACGTGAAGAGAAGGACGACCGCTGCCGAGATCAGCAGCACGACCCCTATGAGTACCCGTCGCCCCAACCCAGCTCCCGATCCGCTATGATCCCGGCGCGGATATGGATCTCCGCGCTATCTAACCTCTAGATACCTGTACGCGCTCCACGTGCCAGCATGATCCGAGTCCGAGTGGTACGCGCGCAGCCTCCAACGACCAGCATAGGGCAGATACACCCGGCGATAGTAGCTCGTGTACCAGTGATAGTCGTGGTTGACGGCCGACCCGCGATATCGGAGCACCCATCTCTTGCGCTCGTAGCGGTAGCCGTAGATCCTCACGTTCCATGATCCGCGCCGATGCCTCGGCTTGAGATAGCCCACCGACGCGAAGGCCTGACCCCGACGCACGACGGTTGGCGTCGACGGAGGGGTTATCCAGGCACTAGACGTGACCGTCACCGCATTGCTAGTGGTGGCGGCGAATCCGGGTGCGCCCGGGAACACGAATCGGAGGTACGTCCTGGCGGGTATTCGCTGCCAAGTCGCGAAAGCACCCGCGCTGTTCACGAGGATGGACTTGACAGTCTTCCACCGGATGCCGTCCTGGGATGCTTGGAGCGACACTCGGACATCAGCAACTCCATCAAGCTGGCCGGAGAGCTTCACCCAGCGGTTGAACGGCACCACCTGTGCACTAGCGGCCAGCTCGGCCGAAACATTGGTCATAACCTTGACCTCGACCTCGGACGGGGTCTCTGTGTTGCCGGCCGCGTCAACAGACCAGGCTCGCAGGAGGGTCACTCCCGGTCGAGTGATGGACAGCGGGCCAGTGTACGCTGTCGTCTCGCCGCCATCGAGGGTGTAGTAGGTGGCCGCGACCCCGGAGTGGCGATCGGACGCGCCGAGCGTGACGATCGCCTCGCTCGACACCCAGCCATCCGGCACCCCATGCGCGCTGGTGAGTGGTGCTGTGCCGTCGATGAACACCTGTAGGCTCTGCGTGGCCTCGGCGGTGCCCTCAGCGTCCACCGACCAGAAGTCGACCGTCGTCGTGCCCTCGGTCGCGATAGCGAACGGAGCCGTGTACGTGATCGGGGCGCTGTCGCCAACTCGGAAGTAAGTCGACGCCACAGGTACGGCCGCGCTCGTAGGTTCCAGCGAGACCGTCACAGGGCCGGAGCGCCACGCGGAGGTCGGCTGCGTAGTCCCCGACAGGCGCACGTTGGTGGCCGGGCGCTTGGTGGATACCTTGATCTTGATCCAGACGGCAGGCTCGACATTGCCGGCCGTGTCTATGGACCAGAACCCGACAGAGTTGACACCGTCCTCGCCTATCTGGAACGGGCCATGGTAGGGCAAGGGTCCCTCGCCGTTCACGATCATGAACGTGCCGAGCACGCCGGACCGGTCGTCGCGAGCGCTCAAGGTCAGCGTCACGGGTCTCGAATGCCAGCTCGAATCGACGTCGCTCGTGGTCACGGGCGGAGAGGAGTCGATCAGCACGGTCGCCCGCTTCGCGGTCTCGGTGTTGCCGGCGGCGTCGACCGACCAGTACTCGACGGTGGTGGTGCCCTCGGCCGTGATGGTCA
>CAZWGV010000010.1:37091-47179 GCA_964633595.1 uncultured Coriobacteriaceae bacterium
GCGGCGTCGACCGACCAGTACTCGACGGTGGTGGTGCCCTCGGCCGTGATGGTCAGGGGCGCCGAGTAGGGCACGGGCGAGCCGAGACCTCCCAGGCGATAGTGGGTGGCGGCCACGCCGGAGCGCGCGTCGGCGGCCGAGAGCGCGACGGCAACGGGCGTCCTCGACCATCCCGCCGGGATACCGCCCGCAGTGGTGGTGGGCGGAGAGGAGTCGATCAGCACGGTCGCCCGCTTCGCGGTCTCGGTGTTGCCGGCGGCGTCGACCGACCAGTACTCGACGGTGGTGGTGCCCTCGGCCGTGATGGTCACGGGCGCCGAGTAGGGCACGGGCGAGCCGAGACCTCCCAGGCGATAGTGGGTGGCTGCCACGCCGGAGGCGTCGTCAACCGCGGAGAGGGTCACCGCTACCGGGTTGCGGGACCATCCCTCCGGGATACCGCCCGCAGTCGTGGTGGGAGGGGCCATCTCGGGCACGAACCGCTGCACTCGATGGCTCGATCCCTCGGCAACATACACCGACCCATCGCTCGCTCCCGCCACACCCAGAGGCTGCAGAACCTGACCGGGATCGCTGCCCTGCTCGCTCCATGCAGCCACCAGTCCGCCCAGCGACGTGAACTCCTGGAGCCTGTTGTTCCCGGTGTCTGAGACAACCACCGTCCCGCCCGGCAGCGCTGCAAGTCCGCGCGGCGACACGAAACCACCGGGCTGGGTGCCGTACGTTCCCCAGGTACCCGCCAACTCACCCGACGTCGTGAAGCGCTGAACCCGGGAGTTGCCCGTGTCCAGCACGTAGACGATGCCCGAAGCGTCCACGTCGATCGCGGTAGGGCCCGAGAACGCGCCTGGGCCGGTTCCGGATCCTCCCCACGAGGCAGTGAACGCGCCTTGCGCAGTGAACTTCTGCACGCGGTGGTTCCCGCTGTCGGTCACGTAGACGGATCCCACCGAGTCGACAGCCACACCTGAAGGCGCTGAGAACTGCCCAGCCCCCGTCCCGAGAGAACCCCAGGATCCGAGGTGCTGTCCGCTGGGCAAGAACCTCTGGATGCGGTTGTTGCCGGTGTCCGCCACGTAGATGGTTCTGTCCCCGCCTACCGCAACCGCCCTCGGAGAGCGGAACTGGCCATCTGCGGTGCCCGAAGTCCCCCACGCACCCACATACTGGCCGCGAGAGGAGAAGCGCTGGATCCGGTTGTTGGCGCTGTCGGCCACCACGACGGTCCCGGAGATCTCGACGGCGACATCGTAGGGCGCGTTGAGCCTACCAGCGTCCGAGCCAGCCGCGCTCCAGGTTGCCTGCCACGCTCCGGCACTGCCGAAGACCTGAACTCGATCGTTGCCGGAGTCCGCGACCAAGACGCGATCGTCCTGTGTCAGCGCAAGACCCTCCGGAGACATGAACTGACCGCCAGACTTCCCCCTCGTTCCCCAACCGCCGGTTACGAGGCCGCTGGTGGTGCACACCTCGATCCTGTGGTTGTTCATGTCCGCTACATAGACGCTGCCGCCCGCGCTGACCGCTACTCCCACCGGGAAGAGGTACCGGGACGTCGACATGTCGCCACTAGCTGTCGGACCCCACCACCAATCAGGAGCGGTGCCCCCATTGGAGGTGAACTTGTGAATGCGATGGTTGTTGGTGTCGGCCACATACACGAAGCCTGACGTATCCGCTGCTATCCCTCGGGGACCTCTAAGCTGCCCGGTGAGGCTGCCGTAGCTGCCCCACTCGGTCAGGAAGGTCCCGTCTGCCGTGAACTTCTGTACGCGGTGATTGCCCGAGTCGGACACGTATACGTTGCCCGCGCCGTCGATCGCCAGACCAGCGGGGGTGTCAAAGCGACCGGCGGCCGTTCCCTTGCTGCCCCACTCCCCGATGAGCCCGCCGGCGGACGTGAAGCGCTGCACGCGGTGATTGCCGCTGTCGGCCACGTAAACGGAACCGTCCATAGCAACAGCCACCGCCAGCGGATACTTCATCTGACCCGGCCCCGCACCATACGTGCCCCACGAGGCGACTGCTCCGCCGTCTGGGCCCAGCGCACGAACCCTGTGGTTCCAGCTGTCAGCAACGTAGGTGACGTCCGACGGACCAGCCGCGAGGGCTGTCGGATGCGACAACACGACGCCCGGCGGCCAGCGTTCTGCAGACCAGTATTGCTTGCCGGATGAGGCCGATACCGGCGCTGCTCCCGACGAGATCACGACCGCGAGCGCGGTCAACAGCATTCCGCCGTAGCGAATCATCCTCGCGTGCTTCATGAGAGGCGCATCACACCCAGGGTCGCGGACACACGGAGCGAAGTCGCGGCAGCAACGCGAGACCGCTCCTCCCTGTTGTTATCGGCCAGCGGCACATCGGCGCTGAGAATGACGCGCCGCCGGTCGCCATGCCGTGACGCGCATCACTCGTCGGATGGCACCGGCCTCTGGGCTGGCTCAGAGCGCACGGTCAGAGCCCGCGCTCGGAGACCTCAGGCCAGCGCCCGTTCAGCCTTGCTGGTCAGGTAGTCCGAGGATCGCTCTGGCGCGTCGGCCGAACGACACCCATAGCCAGACACCTGCGACGAGCGCGACCACCATGAGCGCGTGCTTTGCGAGGAGAGCTCCCGCGAGTCCGTTGCGCACCGCCTGCGTCCACTCACCCCACTCGGGATGCGTGTAGTAGATGGCCCGCAAAACGGCCCCCGCAGCGAGCCATACGCCTACGGAGTAGGCAAAACGTCGGAGAGACGGATACGCTCTGGCTAGGGCCCTAGCTTGCGCCTCACCCCCAGCCCGAGCCTTGCGCTCGAGCAGGGCGAGCAGGACGCCGCTCCCGAGTAGCGTGGCTGATGCGACATCATGGAAGTAGTTGCTCAGGATGACTGCGACGGCGGTCATCAGGCGCCTTCCTTCATCTCACTGCCCTCAGACGCCCTCAGCCGCCGCCCACAGTCGCTGCCTTGCCGGCTACTAGCGGACGGTGACGTAGTCGTAGCCGCTCCAGGTGGGAGCGTGCCACCAGTCCGAATGGTAGGCGCGTATGCGCCATCTGCCGGTATATGGAAGCTGGATGTAGCGGAGGTACTTCGTGTACGAAGAGTAGTTGTCGTTGCGCGCCGGGTAGATCTTGCGCAGACGCCACTTGCCGCTCTCGTAGCGGTAGCAGTACAGCCGCACGGAGTGTGTTCCCGCGCCGTGCCTCGGCTTGATGAAGCCGTACACGAGCGTCCCGCGAGAGCGCGACATGTATGTTGGAGCATACGGCCCGCTCAGCCACGCACGCGGTCTGACCGCGATACTCCCCGTGATGTACGAAGTGTGGCTCTCGGTGCCAGGGAAGCTGATGCGGTAGTAGGTGCGCTGTGTCGGCCTGTCGTATGTGACCACCCATCCGCTGCTCGAGACAGTCACGTAGCGGATGGTGCGCCACCCGCGCCCGTCCGAGGACTTCTGGAATCCCACCCTCTGGCCGCCTCCGCCCGGGAACCAACCCACAAGACGGGTCGCCTGGTTGTACGCGATGGTCCCGCGAGTGCCCAGCCGCATGTCGATCTTCGACTGAGTGATGATCTTCACGTCGGCGGTCTTGGGCGTCTCAACGTTGCCCGAGGCGTCCTGAGACCAGTACGTCACCCTGGTTATCCCTTGATCTGTCACCACGAAGGGCTCGGAGTACTGCGTCGCCGCTCCGTTGCCCAGCTTGTAGTACGTAGCAGTGATGGCCGCCGGGAGGGCGCTGGCCGCCTCGAGCGTGACGGTAACCGGCTCCGAGCTCCACCCGTCGGCGAAGTCGCAGTTGGTCACAGGTCCGGTCGTGCATAGCATCGCCGTCGCGCTCTGCGTGGCCTCGACGTTGCCCAGCTTGTCTACCGACCAGAACGAGACTGCCGTGAGCCCCTCGGCGGAGATCGTCACGGGTCCTGTGTAGACCTTTGCCGTCCCCGAGCCCATCCGATAGTACGTGGTCTGCACACCCGACCCGGAGTCCTCGGCCGTGAGTACCAGCTGTATGGGGTGGACACGCCAGCGTGGCTCAAGGCTGGACGTGGTCTTCGGTGGCGTGCGGTCGATCCTCGCAGTTGCGGTCTTGGTGGCCTCCCAGTTCCCCGCCTGATCGACGGAGAAGAACTGCACCGGTGTCGCGCCGTCGCGATTGACTGTGATAGGTCCCTTGTAAGGGGAGAGCGGGTCCGAGCCCACTCGGTAGTATGTGGCCTTGACGCCGGACAAGTCGTCTCCAGGATGTAGGGTAAGGGTGACGTTGGATGTGCCCCACTCTCTGGAGACGCCCGTAACCGCCGTGAACGGAGTCACCTTGTCTATGCGGACCGTAACCGTCTTGGTCGGCTCTGCGTTGCCCTGCTTGTCTAGCGACGAGAAAGCCATCGTGGTGGGACCATGCTGCGAAACTTTCACCGGCCCGGAGTACGTCGAGATAGGTCCGGTCCCCAGCCTGTAGTGCGTCGACGCCACGCCGGATAGGTCGTCGGTAGCCGAGAGCGTCACCGTCACATCGGTGGACACCCATTCCGCTGGAACGCCCGAGGCGCTGGTGGTCGGAGGGGTTTCGTCGAGGACAGTGTACGTGAGCTTCTGGACGCGATGGTTGCCTGCCTCGACGACGTAGACTGTCGTCCCCGTGCGCGCCAGCCCCACCGGCTTGACGAGCTGCCCTGCCTCATCACCGGCCACTCCCCAAGAAACGGAGAACGTGCCGTTCGCCGTGAACTCCTGGATCCTTACATTGCCCGTGTCGGATACCAGCACGTTCCCATCCGCAAGGACCAGCACGCCCTGCGGTGCATTGAACTGCCCATCACTCGGTCCGAAGGAACCCCACTTGCGGTTGAACGCGCCGGCCGTGGTGAACTTCTGCAGGCGATGGTTGTAGGTATCGGCAACGTAGACGTACCCCAACCCGTCAACCGCCACGTCGGTGGGACTCAGGAACTTGCCGTCCGTCGAACCGGAGTTCCCCCACTTCGCCAGGAACGCCCCCGTCGACGAGAACTTCTGGACTCGGTCGTTGCCTGTGTCGGCCACGTATACGTTCCCCGATGAGTCCAGCGTGATCCCCCTCGGCCCGTTGAACAGCCCGTCGGAGATACCAGCGGCGCCCCACGCCGACACGAAGGCTCCCGCGGATGTGAACTTCTGGATGCGGTTGTTGCCGGTGTCGGCGACGTACACATTGCCTGCGGCATCGAGCGCGACGCTACTCGGCGACCTGAACTGGCCGGTAGCGGTTCCAGAGGAGCCCCACGAGGCGAGGTACGCGCCAGCCGAGGAGAACTTCTGAACGCGGTTGTTGCCGGTATCGGCCACGTACACGTTGCCTGCGGCATCGACGGCCGCGTCACTCGGCTCCGCCAGTCGTCCCAGCGACGCGGAGCGCGCAGAAAACGTCTTCTGCCACAAGCCCGTTGTGGTCAGAGCCTGGATGCGATCGTTGCCGGTATCGGCCACCCAGACGGTGCCTGAGCCCTGCACCGCTACACCCTCCGGCACGCTGAAAGACCCATCGGCAAGGCCCAGGGTTCCCCAAGTGGCCAGTGCGTTTCCGTCGCCGTCGCACTTCTCGATCTGGTTGTCGTTGGTATTCGCCACGTACACGTTGCCGAGCGAGTCAAGGGCGACGTCCGATGGGAAGGTGTACCTCGAAACGCGACCCGAGCTGTCGGGTCCCGCCTCGAACGGCCCCCAAGTCCAGTCCGCCGAGAACCCACCGGTTGTCGTGAACCGGTGGATGCGATGGTTGTTGGTGTCAGCGACATAAACCGCCCCGGCAGTGCTCACCGCGATCCCTTGAGGTCCACGAAGCTGACCGACGAAGCCACCGTGGCTTCCCCACTTCATGACGAATGAACCAGAAGCGGTGAACTTCTGTATCCGATCGTTGTCGGTGTCAGCGACGTAGACGCTGCCCGCGGTGTCAACCGCCACTCCGGAGGGATACCTGAACTGGCCATCACCCGAGCCCAGCGTTCCCCACTTCCCCAGGAAGCCCCCGGATGAGGTGAAGCGCTGAATGCGGTGGTTTCCGGTATCGGCAACGTATACGTTGCCTGCACCGTCTACCGCGATGCCGTCGGGACGCGACAGGCGCCCGTCGGAGGTGCCACTCCCGCCCCATGTCGCGAGCAGGGCGCCGGTGGACGACAGCTTCTTGACCTTGTCGTTGAGGGTGTCGGCCACGTAGACGTTCCCAGCGCCATCTACGGCGACGGCACCAGGCTCCCTCAGCCAGATGGCCGAGGGCCACACACCGGCCGACGTGTACTTCTTGGTGGCCAAGGCTGCACCAGGCATCAGAGCCGCAAGCGCAAACACGAGCAGGAGGGATACGGTCACCGAGATTGGACGCGCTGAGGATCGCATGTTCGCACACCTCACGAGGGGATCGCGGACACTTCATGGAACAGCGATGCATGTGCCAACACGCACATGCCGCCGCGCGACGGGCGGTCACGCGGGAACATGCTGCCCAGGGGTACCGATTGTACCACGGCTCCACCAGGGCCCACCCTCAGAGCGGGCGTTCACCGACGCACAGAGGCACACCGGGAGTGACCCCTGTCACTCGTAGCGGCCTTGGGGGACGCCCGGCAAACCCGCTGGCACCCGAGTTGCTTGAGCCAACCGCGCCAACAGCCGAGAATACGCGTGTGGGCTCCTCGCAAGACGCTAGCCGAGACCGACAGGGGTCAGGGGGAAGTGTGCGCATAACCTTGATCAGCCCGCCCTTCGGTGAGAGCGGCCAGAAGTCGAAGGGCTTGCCGATCGCGCCGCCCGTGCTCGAGTACCTCGCGGGACTAACAGAGCAGGTCAGGCCGGGAGAGCACGAGATGCGGCTCGTGGACGCCAACAAGCGCTCCTTCGACCCGCATGAGTGCGATGCCGACCTCGTCGGTATGACGGTGCTAACCCCTCAGGCTCCGTGGGCGTATCGAACTGCGGATTTCCTGCGAGGCCGAGGCATCCAGGTCGTTCTTGGCGGGATCCACGTCCACGCGCTGCCGGAGGAGGCCGCTGCTCACGCTGACTCGGTCATCGTTGGCGAAGCGGAGACTATATGGGGTCGCGTACTGGACGACGCGACCGCGCACAGGCTTTCTCCCCGATACGACGGGCCATATGCCCCGCTTGATGGGTTGCCCAGGCCGATCACAAACCTACTCCCCGACTTGTATGCCTTCGGCTCCTTCTTCACTTCTCGCGGCTGTCCGCACTCCTGCTCGTTCTGCTCTGTGCATGAGAACTTCGGACACGTAGTGAGAATGCGCCCGCTCGACGAGGTTGTCGGTGAGGTTGCCGCCAGCGAGAAGCGGATGTTCTGGAATATCGACGACAACGTGTGGGGTATCGATCAAAAGAGGTCCATAGAACTCTATAAGGAGATGGGCAAACAGGTCCGGGGCAAGTGGTGGTTCGGTTCGGGGGATCTCGCCACCGTGCAGAACTCGCGCGCGGACGAACTGCTGAACGCGGCCCGCTCTGCGGGGATGACAGCGATCATGGTCGGATTCGAGTCACCTAATCCGCGCGTCCTCGAGGAGCTCAAAGCCACCAACAAGCAGGGGCGGAACCGGATCGACGCGATCAAGCGCATTCGAGACCACGGGATCGACGTGATGCTCTTCATCATGGTAGGGAGTCGTGCCGATCGGATGGAGGACTTCAGCGCGGTGCTGGAACTCTGCGACAGCCTTGAGGTATCCGCCCATCCAGTGATGACCACACCCTTCCCAGGCACAGAACTCTACTCCCAGTACGAGCCCCATCTCATTCCGGGGATGGACTGGGACATGTTCGACGGGAACCGCGCGACATTCTTCCACGAAGACCCGAGTATGACGCCTGCGGCACGCGAGGAGGCTGTTCTTAGACTGCGCGCGGACCTCTTCACCTGGCCGAGGATGCTCAAGCGCGTCACTCGGATATCTCTGAAGGGCTTCCCGATGGCACACCTCACATCGTTCATGGTGCAGTATCCTCAGGGAAGAGCGTTCAAGGAGTTCGCGCGCGAGCACGAACTGCAGCCGGTGCCGAACCTGGAGCCGGCACCTGTCGAGGAGCCGCTGCAGCGATAGTGCTGACCGTCGTCGTCATCAACAACTACCTGCACGACGTTGCCACTGCGGTGCTCCTCTCCAGCGCGGTGATCATGCTGGTGCTGGGGGCGCTCGCGCAACGGAGCGCCGGCGCAAGTGCAGATCTCCTGGGACAGGCGTACCCATTCCTGACGCGCGTGGCCTGGGGCTCGATCGCCTGGATAGTTGTTGGAGGCGTTCCCAGGACCTTGTTCTTCAGCCGAGCTGAGTGGGACGTCGCCGAAGTACCCGGACTGCTTGCGGCTCTGGGCGCCAAGCATGCTGCGATGTTCCTGCTCGTGCTGCTAGGCGTGTCGGTGTGGAGACGCACACGAAGGAGTCTCGTCCTCCAGCCAAGAGGGAAGCTATAGCCCGAGCTTGGGCGCGATCTCTCCCGCAAAGTGGACGACGGGCATCGCAGCCCCTACCCCGAGAGTCACTCCGACCGGGGCGATCCGAGACCTCAATGGCAGGCCCCGAAGAGCGGTGATCGCGGCGATCAGTGTATAGGCAACGATGGCGAGCATGAACACCGTCACCTGATGGGGATTCATCTCCATCAGGTGTGACTCCAGCACCAGCACCATCAACCAGACGACCCCTACCTGGGCTGCCAGTGCCGCCAGCCGCCGCCGGAAGAAGACTGCCTGATCGAGAAGCACTCCCACAACGGCAAGTGCTCCCAGCGCACTCGGAACGTTCAACAGGTCGTGCCCCAAGACCACTACCAGCGTGTAGGGAACGAACGTCCCCAGCAGCAGCGTGGCAACCGTGAGGGTGTCGATGACCCGTGAGATCCTCGTGCCTGCAGGCTGCCCTAGCGCGCCAAGTTCGACCCGGCCAAGCCACCACACTACGCCCAACGAAGTGCAGAATACCGCAGTCGCCGCGAGGTGCCACTGACACGAATGCAGGGCTGCAGTGCCCAGCATCGCTGCGATGCCTATGCCGCACACCGCGAGGCCCCGACGAGTGGTCATCTCGGCGGATATCCGACGAGCTATCGTTGGACGGGTGCGCACGTAGCGTCAGCCCCCACTGACTCGCTCCGGCAAGCGCAAGCTACTGGCTTTCGCCCACCCCTAGGTCACATGATAGCACCAGGGAGAAGCCTGGGCCCCTCGGCATCATCCAGCTCGCACGCTCGGCACCTTCTCGGCTGCGTCTGCTTGGAGCTTAGGGACGATCGAACTCGCGCTCGAAGTTCTCCACCGGCGTGCCCAGTACCCGTATCTTGTCGTCGCGCACGTCCACATGGATCGCGTCTTGCTCGGAATCTGGGAGCATGTCACGGTAGAGCTTGAGCTCGGCCACCAGTCTCGCTGCCTTGGTCCCCTGAGGATAAAGTCCAAGAACCAGGGTCTCGTCGATCGGCAGCGGCCCGAACGTCCGAGTCTGCTTCTTCTCGTTCGAATCAGGGCTCCACGTGACATTACCAAGCTTGATGGCGAAGCCCGTCGCCGGACGCTTCTGCGTCTCGTTCCAGAAGATCACGCGAACGCGCATGCTGGCTGCCTCGGGCTTCGTGGACCCTCCGGAGGCCGAGCCCCCACCGCTGCTGGAAGACCCTCCTGTCGCGCCGCTGCCACCACTACTCTGCGAGTTCCCCGAGTCCTGGTCTGAAGCGCCCTGGGCCTCGCCCTTGCCATTCTTCGAAGATGCCTCTGTCGGCGACGCCTGCTTGGTGAGGGTACTGTCCGAACTCCCTGTGGCATCCGCCGATGCCGTTCGTGTGTCATCGGCGCTGCTCAGGCCGGCAAGCTCTGCCTTCTTGCCAGAGTCCTTGGCGCAACCTTGCAGCGCGATAGTCCCCAAGAGAAGGAGCAGGATGGCTGACGCAACTCCTGCAGGCCGGAAGTGCCGTAGGCGATCCCGATTGGGACACTGCCTTGATGCGCTCTTCGCGATTCTCACGATTCTCTTCCTACCTCCGCTCGCTAGACTCGGCTAGACCACTCTGATCGGACGTTCCAAGAGTGCGTATGGTTCTCCCGCGCGCGGTCCAAGA